>CAJXOW010000001.1 GCA_913057825.1 uncultured Balneolaceae bacterium
TCATACCAAATGGTTAGTTTTTTACAAGTGTAAAGGATGTCCCCGAACACCTGTAAAGGATGTGCCCGGTCTGCACAAGGGGGTAAGGGGGAGGACCCTGTATGGCAAAATTAATAAAAAATCTTTGCCAATAGTGATAAGAAAGGGGGAGAGTCTTAAAGCAAATGCTTGGTTAATGCAATCACCCGGATAAAAATGAACACGTCATCCATTTATCCCTTGTTGACCTCATACGAAACGTCCACCTCATAGCTGTTTTTCAGCGTCTGATATATAACGCAGTATCGTTCGGTCAATTCGATCAGTTTCTCGACTTTTGAGGTGGGGGCAGAGGTATTCAGGTCGAAGTGCAACCTTATTTCCCGGAAGCCGACCGGAGCTTCTTTGGAGACTGCGAGCGTCCCGCGGAAATCAAGATCACCGTCGGCGCGCACGGTTCCCTCTTCGATTTTGATCCCCATATTGGTTGCCACCGCCTGCATGGTCACGCCCGCGCAAGCGGCCAGCGATTCCATGAGCATATCCCCGGAACAGGCAAAAGAACCATCACCGCCGGCCGCTTCGTGCAGGCCGGCATTCAGCATTCCTGCATCGGTTTGAAGTTTACAGTTGATGCTATCACCCAGTTGGCCGGTCGCCGCGTGAGTGACAACGGCCGATTCGGGATCTTCTTTGTACTTGTTTTTGAGCGGAGCCTGTTTGGCTCGAAGGGTTTCTTGATCCATAGGTCTCACTGGTTCGGATTTGTTTATTCATGGCGTGCGCCTTCATAATTTAATAGCGAATCGTGTTATCATGCCTGCGCGTTTGAACGTCGGGAGTGCGGTCGATCATACGGGTTTTCCGGTGGTCGGGTTGTTGAACCAGGTCGAAAGCGTCGTACAATTGACCCGTTACGGTGTAGGCCCGGTATTTCAGGGTGTCACGACGGACGTGGATCACCTGGTAGAGCTGGGTGTTTTCGGCGGATCGCTGCAGTACGCCGCCCATGCCTTTCCAGAAATTGTCTTTTAAGCTGTACATCTTGGCTCCGCTCACGGAATTCACATAAACCGTTCCGGAAGAGGGATCTACCGTGTTGCTTCCGCGTGAGGTATTGCGCGTCATTCCCCGTGCATAGGTATGATCGTGTCCCTGCAACACCAGGTTTACATGATGTTTTTCATACAGCGGCTGCCATTGCTTGCGAATATCCGGGTTATCCCGTCCCTCGCCCGAGGAGTAAATGGGGTGATGGTGCGTTACAATTACCCAACGCTCATCAGATTTGGCCAATACTTTTTTCAACCATTGGGTTTGTTTTTCGATTTGCACATTTGAATTCAGGGCAATGAGACGAATATTCTGATAATCTATATAATAAGCGGTTTCCTCGAGACCTTTTGGACCGTTGGTTGGAAGAGTAAATTGCGGTTTCCAGTAGATTGAGAGTTCGGGCTGCGGATCATCCACCCGATAGTCCAGGTATTCATGATTGCCCGGCACGGCGACATTGGGAATCGACCCCTGGATCCATCCCCCTGCCTGGCTCCATTCCGACCATTCGGTAACGCGGTTTTTATGATTTATCAAGTCGCCGGCGTGTACGATAAATTTGGCATTCGGCTCCTCTTTATAGGCCTGTCGGATGGCGCGGGACCAATGAGAATAGATCCCGTTCTGGGCATCACCGACGTAAAGAAACGAAAACGGCTGATTTGTCTGCTCGGTTGCCGTTCGCATATGAAACCACTCGCTCCAGTGTCCCTCGTATCCCACTTTGTAAGCATAAAGAGAATCCGGTTCCAGGTCATCAAACGTGATCGAGTGAAAATTGGCTGCAGGGGCGTTCTCCTCCGGATTTTGCACGGTGGTTGTGCTGGCAGCCAGCGTATCCGCGTTCCGGTGGAACTTCGGCGCCGGAGAAGCCGGAGCGATCAGGGCCCGGGTGCGAGATACGGTCGAGTCGGTTCGCCAGGTGACGCTGAACGAGGTCGCCGGATCTTGCTCCCAGGTAACCACGATGCGATCCGGGTAGTCGGAGGGATAAGTGCCGGGACGGGCTTTATCATGTGGATGCTCATGAGAGTTACCAGAGTTTGAGTCGCATCCCACTCCCGCCAGACCCACCATAATTAATCCCCAAACGGTAACTTTTGCGAATGTTTTCATATCAAACATTGCCAGGTTTTGTTTAAGTTTCAAAAAGTGTAACTTAATATATAGTTATCTACATGTCTATATAAGAACTAGCCGTATTACTTGGTAAAAATACAGGCTGGACAGCAAAATATGCAATATCAAATCTTATTTCGTAAATTAATCCAAATCAAATTCCTAAATACTCTTAGGGGATCAGCTTTATAGTTGAGGATATTTAATGGAGGTCGGGAGGCCCGGTCGGCATGTATAAACCGGGAGTCAGTTGGACTACCCGCTTTATAAGTAGTGATTGGAAAGAAAGACTGATCCAGTTGTTGTTTTAGTCGGGTTGTGCATAGTTCGTTGGAATATCAAGTAAAGCAGACTAATGCGTGGTGAATCCTATGGCAGATCATTCACAACCGGTTCCCAAGTATTATAAAATTTACAAAGGTTTGTTGGAGCAGATAGAAAATGGGAAGTTTAAGCCACACGACCGATTTTACAGTGATACCGAGCTGGTTGAGAAATACGAGGTGAGTCGGGGAACCATTCGAGAGGCGGTAAAACTGTTGATCCAGGAAGGATATCTTTATCGCGAGCAGGGCAAGGGGACGTTTGTCACCAGTCCGACGATTAAACAGGAGTCGGACAAGCTTATGGGTTTTACCGAACTGATGAGAAAATATAAAAAGGAACCTTCCGCCAAGGTGATAGACAAGCAGGTGGTAGCGCCTCCCGAGAATATCATCAACCTGATGGATATCAATGAAACCGATAAACTGGTATACCTGGTTCGGGTCCGCTATGGCGACGGTCAACCGATGATTATTGAGCGCTCTTACTTCGTATACGATTTATTCAAACCGATTTATGATATGGATCTCCAGTCGAATTCCATCTATGAACTGGTTTATGAGCATACTGACATCCGGCTGGGGGAGGCTACGCAGTATATCTCGGCGGTAAAAGCGAAACAGCCGGAAATCAACCTGTTGAATGTAGAGCAGGGAGATCCGCTTTTGCTCATGACCCGCCTCATCCACACGAAGGACGGTGGCTTCTTTCAATACTCGAAGGATGTATACCGGAGCGACCGCATAAACTTCACCACGACCACGGAACCCTTCGAACATTTTCACGATGACCACGGTCTTCCGCTTGAACTTTCCGATAATAGCTGGTAGTTCCGCTGTCTTTTATATCTGAGATTATATTTGATTTTCCAGGTATGGTTAATCAACTTGTATAAACAACTAGACAATAAATAACAGGGCATATTATGGGGAATGAATACATACTGTCGTTAGATCAGGGCACCACCAGTTCCAGAGCTATGTTATTTGATCATAAAGGGAGGATCAAATCGGTGGCTCAAAAAGAGTTTGATCAAATATATCCCAAGCCCGGGTGGGTGGAGCATGATGGAAGCCAAATTTGGTCTAGTCAGGCGAGCGTAGCGACGGAAGCTATAACGAAGGCGGGGGTCAGTGAAGATCAAATTGCGGCCATGGGGATCACCAATCAGCGGGAAACCACCCTGGTCTGGAATCGAGACACCGGGAAACCGATATATAACGCTATCGTATGGCAGGATCGAAGGACCACGGATTATTGCGACCGGTTGAAACAGGATAGTGAACTGGTTCAACAGATTCAGCAGAAGACCGGGTTGATTATCGACTCCTATTTTTCTGCTACAAAAATTCGATGGATCCTTGAAAATGTGGACGGTGCCCGTGAAAAAGCGGAAAAGGGGGCATTGGCTTTTGGTACGGTAGATACCTGGCTTATATGGAATTTAACGAAAGGGGAGGTGCATGTGACGGATGTCAGCAATGCCTCCAGGACTATGTTGTATAATATTCGGGAAGGAGCGTGGGACAGTGAACTGTTGGAGCTGTTTGATATTCCCTCGAACATGCTGCCGGAAGTAAAATCATCCAGCGAGGTTTATGGAAGGTCCAAAGGCGGAAGGTTTTCGTCTGATATCCCTATTTCGGGCATTGCAGGCGATCAGCAGGCTGCTTTATTTGGGCAGCGATGCATTGAGAAGGGCATGGTGAAGAATACCTATGGAACGGGATGCTTCATGGTAATGAATACGGGGTCGGAACCGATTTATTCGGAGAACAACCTGCTCACGACCATCGCCTGGGAGATTGATGGAAAAACCGAGTATGCCCTGGAAGGCAGCATTTTTATGGCGGGAGCTATCGTACAATGGCTGAGAGATGAACTGGGATTAATTCAGGACTCATCCGAAGTGGAGGAACTGGCTTTGTCAGTGGATCATAATAACGGGGTCTACCTGGTCCCCGCTTTTACCGGATTGGGAGCGCCGCACTGGAATCAGTCGGCCCGGGGGACCTTGGTGGGGTTAACGCGCGATGCAAATGCTGGACATATTGCCCGGGCGGCCCTGGAAGGCATTGCTTATCAAACCTATGACGTGATTCATGCCATGCAGGCCGATTCGGGGATTGACATTAAAGAGTTGCGAGTTGACGGGGGAGCAACAGCCAACAATCTACTCATGCAATTTCAGTCGGATATACTCCAGGTACCGGTGAACCGCCCCGAGCTGCTGGAAACCACTTCGATGGGAGCGGCTTACCTGGCCGGCATGGCGGTCAACTACTGGGAGAATAACGAGGAAATAAATAGCCAATGGAAAAAGGACCGAGCATTCAGACCGGAGATATCGAATGAGAAAGCGAGTGCATACATAAAGGGGTGGAACAGGGCGTTGGACGCGGCGATAAGTTGGTCTAACTCATAAAAATGCATGGATACAGTTTATGAAGCGATCAGAGATGCTGAACAGGTTGGAAGAAAATGATCAGCCATGGGATGTGATTATTATCGGCGGTGGAGCCACCGGGCTGGGAACAGCCGTGGATGCAGCCTCACGCGGTTTCAGAACCTTGTTGCTGGAAAAGTCGGACTTCGCCAAAGGCACCTCAAGTCGATCCACGAAACTGGTCCACGGAGGGGTGCGCTATCTTCAACAGGGAAATGTTTCGCTCGTTAAAGAAGCACTCAAAGAAAGAGGTTATTTAATTCGCAATGCCCCTCATTTGGTTCGGAATCAATCGTTTATGATCCCGGTTTACAATTGGTGGCGAGGCTGGTTTTATTGGGTTGGTTTAAAATTGTATGACTTGCTTTCGGGCAAGCTCAGCCTGGGCCGGTCGGAGTTTGTTTCTTTAAAGGAGATTAAAAACCAGGTGCCTTCATTGTTGTCGAGCAATCTAAGGGGTGGTGTCCTGTATCATGATGGGCAATTTGACGATGCCAGGTTTGCTGTAAATCTGGCTCAAACTTGTGCTGACAAGGGAGGCGTGCCGATCAATTATATGAATGTGACCGGTTTGTTGAAAAAGAATGGCAAGGTAAACGGCGTGGAAGCCGAAGATCAACTTGATGGAAGGAAGTATAAAATACGGGGTAAGTCGGTTATCAATGCGACCGGGGTGTTTACGGACCACATTATTCAAATGGATGATCCAAGTGCTTCATCCATGATCCAGCCGAGCCAGGGCATACACCTGGTGGTTGACAAAGAAATTTTCGCGAGCGAATCGGCTATCATGATTCCCAGGACCAGCGATGGCAGGGTGTTATTCGCCGTACCCTGGCAGGACAAAATGATTATTGGCACTACAGATACCCCGGTGGATGAGATCCGCGAAGAGCCGGAAGCGATGGAAGAAGAAGTGGAGTATATTTTAGATCATATCAATCAATATTTGCAAAGTCAGATTGAGCGATCTGATGTAAACAGTGTTTTTGCCGGACTGCGCCCCCTGGTTAAGAGTAGTCACGAATATAATACGTCATCTCTTTCGAGAGATTTTTCAATAATCGTGAGTTCATCAGAATTGATTACCATTACGGGAGGTAAGTGGACCACCTATCGAAAAATGGCCGAAAGTGTTATTGATAAGGCTATTGCGGTTAAAGATTTGCCGCATCAGGATTGCAATACACAGCATTTACGGATTCACGGGTGGCAAAAAAATGGGGAGGGTGGCCGCCACCTGGAAAAATATGGCTCTGATCAGGCTAAGCTCGAAAAGATACGAGATCAAAGCCCCGCTTTAAACGAAAAACTGCATGAGCGTCTCCCGTATATAAAAGCGGAAGTGATTTGGTCCGTCCGCCATGAAATGGCCATGACGGTCGAGGATTTTCTTGCACGGCGAACCAGGGCGCTCTTTCTGAATGCAGCGGTCAGTAAGCAAATTGCACCCGAGGTAGCCCGATTGATGGCGAAGGAAATGGACAAAGATGAGGCGTGGGTTGAGTCGCAGATCGAGCAATTTAAGCATTTGGCAGCGTCATATCAGGTCAACGGGGATACGTAGAGGTTGCAGGGTTAATTAGCGGAATGGGAATAGAAAAAAGGGTTATGGAAAAAGGGTTGACAAATTTAGAATATTTCGAAAAACTATCTTTTCAGTCTCTATTGGGAGCCTGGATATTATTCTGTATTGTCCTATTGGGCTGCAGTCAACACAGTAATGATAAAATCCATTTGGTGGGCCACCGGGGAGCCGCGGGCTTGATGCCGGAAAATACCTTGCCTGCCGTGCAAAAGGCACTGGAATATAACGTTACGGCCATCGAGTTTGATGTGGTAATTACCGGGGACCAAAAAGTGGTAGTATCCCATGAGCCCTGGTTTCGTCACGATATCTGTCTCACGCCGGAAGGGGACACGTTGACGGAGAAGACCCAGATGGAACACTCAATATACACGATGTCCTATGATCAGATTAAACGCTATGACTGTGGTCGACTTCAGCACCCCGACCTGACCATCCCAGAAGACAGTATAGTTTCCAAGCCTTTGATGTCGGACGTCATTAAAACGGTTGAGACTAATGCAAATACCAATCATGAAGCAACGATTGAATATTTTGTGGAGGTCAAAAGCCGCCCCGGCTGGGATGATACCTTGCAACCCGCGCCTGAAAAAACGGCGCGGTATATCTATGACGAATTAAAAAAACTCGGGGTGCTCAATAAGGTCTACCTCATGGCTTTCGACGAACGGATGCTCAAGGTTTTTCATTCGATTGACCCCGGAGTGTCCCTGGTATATTTGACCGGGAGTTCATGGGATGAGAGTTCAAAGGAGATGAAAAAATTCAACTTCACTCCCGAAATATACGCTCCAAATCATTCACGCGTTGATTCTGTCATGGTGCGTAAAGCTCACGAAAAGGGAATGGAAGTGGTTCCCTGGACCGTCAACGATTACGCGAAGATGGTTGGGCTTTTGGAGGAAGGAGTGGATGGGATCATATCGGATTATCCAAACTACTTTGAAAAATTGAAAAAGGAGATGTGATGGCTGAATATTCCGTACTATGGATTCTTGCAATGATATTGGTCGCTTTTGCGGGAGGCGCTTTCGGGAGTGCGCTTGGGGCACTGCCCGCCTTCATTTTTACCGGCTTTATCATAATCGTGGGGGAGGCTGCAAGTATACTCCATACGGATATAGTGACACTACTGGATGGGGAGTCGGTGAAGTTCAGTGCGGATTACATTACGTCCTCCATTGGTTTCGGACCGGTGTTCGGGCCCCATGTAAGTTTTGCCGCCGGAACGGCTGCATCGGCCTATGCAGCAAAGAAGGGATATATGGATACGGCCCACCCCTATTTTGATGCCAAAAACATTGCATATGCGCTGGGCCCCAAGCCGGATGTGATGTTTGTAGGCGGGATGTTCGGCATACTTGGTTTCGGCATTACGCAAATCTCTGCAGCTTTTTCTCTTCCCTGGGACCCTATTGCAATGGGCGTGGTCTTGTCGGCAGTGGTACATCGCCTGGTCTTTAGATATCCGATGATTGGGGAGCACAAGAATGGATTGTTTAATATGAAGCCTTTTGAGATGGGACTGCACCGGGAAGGGAGTGAGGGGGCAAATATAGAAACAAATCGATGGATGGTGGAGCCGTGGTTGCCTCATCAGTACAAGTGGAATGAGGTAGCGTTTCTCGGGCTAATCGTTGGGATGCTTGCCGCCTTTATTACCTACAAGACAGGGAGTGTATTCCTGCCGTTTGGGATCAGTGCGGCGACGCTGGTGTTTTTAAACTGCGGCGTCGAAAATACGCCGGTGACGCATCACATGTCCCTGATAGCCAGTGCGATCGTCGTGGTTCTGACCGGCGGAGAGTATTCCCAGGTTCCCCTCTACCTGATGATCATGGCGGGCGGAATTGCCGGGGTTGTCGCCGCTCTGACGGGCGAAGTGATACAGCGCATATTTTTTGCTCATTCGGATACTCATTTTGATCCGCCGGCTGCCGCAATTGTGGTTTGCACGTTTGTGATCGCCCTGTTGGCAATGATGGGTGTTTTCCCCTCCAGTGCCTGGATTCCGCATCCCTGAAAAGAGTCAAAATGGAAAAAGGGACTCTCCCTTGGAAATTTGAAGGGATTGTTGGAAAACGGGCTGCGGGCCGTGCAATTAGCTTTAAATCACATAGCAACCGGGGACGAAAGAGCAAAGCCGTGAGAGAGAAATCTCATTGATATTAGGACCCGCCGCCCGGTTTCTCAACAACCTCCGGGATATTATTTACCCAGCACATTGAAGTCCCGGGAAGGCGTTCGAGCGTTTTTCATAATATCGCGGATCTTCTCAACCACGTCCGGGTGGTCATTGGATACATTGAACCACTCTTTTCGATCTTCTTCAAGATTATAGAGGCGGATCGGGGCATCCTCATCTTCCTTGACGCGCACGCGAACGCCTTTCCATTTTCCCATGCGAACGGCCTGTTTGCCTCCCTGCTGGGCAAATTCCCAATACAGGTAGTCATGTTGTTTTTGTTGGCCCTCTCCGGTTAACGTGGGAGCCATTGAAATGCCGTCCACATAGGAAGGATAATCAACCCCGGCCAGGTCTGCAAAGGTGGGGAGCATATCCCAGAAAGCCGATATATGATTCGAGGTGGTGCCCGCCTGTATAGTACCCGGCCACCAGGCAATGGTAGGCACACGGATACCTCCTTCATAAACATCTTTTTTCTTGCCTCGAAGATCTCCATTGCTATCAAAAAGTTCCCCGTCATATCCCCCTTTTTCATTATGTCCGTTATCACTGGTAAATATGACCAGCGTTTCGCCGGCAATGCCCTCTTTTTCCAGCTTGTCCATGATGCGTCCAATGTATTTATCCATCAGGGTGACCATGGCAGCGTAAGCGGCGTGAGGAGTTTGCTGGCGGGTGTAATGTCCGCCGTGAAAGGGATCCTCTGGAAAGATGCTTTCCCCGTTTTCAATGTAAGGCAGCATGGCGTTGCGCGGTGCTATGATCGAGGCATGGGGTATGTTGTAGGGCAGATACAGGAAAAACCGATCTTCTTTGTTGTCGTTCAGGAATTCGAGTGCCTTGTCGGTGATGATATCCTGGCTGTAGATCTCTTTTTTGATGGGAGGACCTGCCCCGGGATGCCGATTGGGATTATCATCTACTTCATTTCCTTCCAGGGGGATGCGTTCGAGTTCTTCCCCTTTGGAATCCCTGAACAGGAATTCCGGATAGTAAAAATGGGCCCGGCGCTGACCGATATAGCCAAAAAAGGTATCAAACCCTTGATTCGAAGGCATTCCGGATGAATTGGGATATCCCAGTCCCCACTTGCCAAACGCACCGGTTTTATAATCTGCTTTTTGGAGAATTTCTGCGACGGTTACACTACTATCGGGCAATGGATAATTACCGATCGGCAGGTGCGGTTTATTGCCGCGAACGGGGGTGTGGCCTGTGTGCAGACCGGTCATTAATACAGACCGGGAAGGGGCGCAGACCGGACTGCCTGCATAGTGTTGGGTAAAACGCATTCCTTCATCGGCCATCCGGGCCAGGTTGGGGGTTTTAATTTTGGTCTGGCCGAACGGCTCAATATCACCATATCCCAGGTCATCAGCCATGATGTATATGATATTGGGTTTCGGAGCACTGGAATCGTTCGGAGGGGGTTCTGAAGATTGATCCTGGACTCCACAGCTTGTGATCAGCGATGCAAAGAGCAGTATTGGAAGAAGTTTCTTGAGAGTATCCAATGTAATGGGTTGTGTGTTTTATTTAATGATTACAAATTTTCCGGTTTGGGTGTTTCCCGTTTCCTGATTCTTTACAGTAAACAGGTAGATCCCACTGGCAACAGCCTGGTTTACGTTGCTGGTCAAATTCCAATCCTCAAAGCCCTGGTTTGGATCGCTGTGTTCAATGGTTTCCACCAGCCGACCCGAAAGGGTATATATTTTGATGATACAACGGGGAGGGAGATTGATAAACTGGATGCGTCGATCTTGCTCCAGCCAGCGTTGTCGGGTCGGATCCGGCTTTTCCCACTGCGGATCCATATCGTTATAGTCAATATCTCCCCGATACGGATTGGGCACGACCGCAACTTCTCCCACCTTGTCAGGTGCTTTGGTTCCCGGCAGGACAGCAAGAGCATTAGCTCGTTGACTGGTTTCCTGGGCCGGAAAGTTTAATACGGTGTCAGGCTTGGAAAATGCGGTTACAGCATAAAAATATTCTACATTGTTCATTAGACCGGTATCAATAAATTTGTGCTTTAAACCGGTATTTTGTCCGAATTCATTGTTACTGATATCAAATTCCGCAAGCAATGTCCATGGGCCGTTTTTACTTTTGGTGCTTTTATATACCCGGTACCCTTCAAAAGCTTTTTTGATGCTGTCTGAACGGTTCGGATCATTAAAATCCTCGGAAGCTTTATTCCATCTTAATTCAACCTGGCGATTGCTGGTGATAACTTCCGCGTCGGGAGCTGGAGGGGGTTGAGGTACTTTGAAGTCAGGGGCCAGTTTATCAATCAGATTCGACTTTTCGAGAACGACTTCTTCCGTGCGTCCATAAATCGTAGCATATCGCCAACTGACCGTATCGCGCGGCACCAATTTGTCAATTTGACCAAATGAAAGAATGGCTTTGGTATTGACGGGGTTGACCTGGTCGCTCTGGATCGTGCTGTCAGAAACTTGCTGGTATCGGGGACCGTCGCGCGGCACGCGGGGGTCCTCGGACCACTTGAACGTCCATGTAATATTTTCGGAGGTAAATCTTTCGGGGGGAAGAATTTTAACTCCCATGGGTGAGTAGGGATCAGGGCCTTCGTTACCGGGGGCGTCGTGAGCTATGACCATGTTATGTTCGGGATGATAGGTCACGTAATCGTCAAGGTTTTGCTGGTTGCCGGTAACGAGTCCCACAGCCGGTTGAACAAAGACGCCCGACCAGAAATCTTTTACGGGCGACCCGTTTGGGGTAATATGGACATCGATGTTGTAAATGACGAATTGATCCATCGGCGGAGAAGCCCAGGCCCAACTGCGCTGATAGACATCAATAAACATGGGCTGGTGGTTGGCATTATTGATTGAGGCAACATTATAGTCGTTATAACGAGTTACAAAATCCTGTCCGGCTTTAGCCGTGTAATTTTCGTAATAGGGATTGTCCGGTTCGCCAATATCTACGGTGTCTCCGCGCATTACTTCATGCACGGTATCCCAGGGGGCATTGCTGTACCCCGCCAGTTCATTGGCTGAATTCCACCAATAGATACTCGTGGTGGTGACCATTGTATCCTGTCCATCCATGGAAAGACCCGCGTAAAAAGGGGCTATACTGCCGTGATGTTCGACAAAACTTCCGGCAGGAAATTCGGCATTAATCAATCCTTCATAATCACCGCCCCAACCGCTAAGCGAGCCCCGGTTATTGACAACCTCGATAATTTTACCCACGTCATGCAACGCCCAGTCCGTAGTGGTGAATTGTGCGTTGGCGGTGGGGATTAGGGCTGCGAAGGCGGTCGTAAATATTAACCATTTGATATAGTTTTGGTACATAAGAACAGAGGTGTATCAGTAAAGTTGAGAAGCAATAATTAGAACAGGCTAGAAGCCTTCAGGGCAGCTTCTAGCCTGTTTAACTATCCGGATAGCGGATCCATCAGATTACTTAATGAGCATCATCTTCCGGACTTTATTAGTGTTTTGAGTCTTCAGCCGGTAGAAATATACACCGCTGGAAAGTTCTTTTGCATCGAAGGTAACGGTGTAGGACCCCGCTTTTTGTTTCTTGTCGACCAGCGTGGCCACTTCACGGCCCAACACATCATAAACCTGCAGCGATACCTCTTTGGCACTGGGCAGGCTGTACTGAATTTTAGTCGTGGGATTGAACGGATTCGGGTAGTTCTGATCGAGGCTTACCCGTTTAGGTAGATCAGCAGGTTCCTCGATCGGGGTGCCGGATCCTTTGTAGCTGTCGGGGATATAATTGTAGAATTTAACTTCATCGAGATATCCCCTGTAGAAAGGTCCAAGCGGCAGGGCGTCTTGTTTGACGCCAACCATGAGAGGACCATTGGATGCATAGGCGTCGATTTCCGGATCGAGCCCTGCCCCAAATTTACCTACGAGTTCATTGTCAGAATCGTAGAGTCTAAAGGAAAGCGTATCATTGCTGCTGTTGACAATACCCACGTAGCGCCACCAGTGATCGGCAATCGTCAGGGTATCGATCAGCCCCACGTGCATGTAGTTTCCACTGCGATTAAAGTCGGCACCGGGGAACCAGCTAGCCAGCCGCAGTGCACTTCCGCCTCCGAAGTGAAACGAGAATTGGAAGAAGTTATCACCTGGAGGAACGCTTTCCTTAATCATAATGCGAGTTCCTCTGGATCCCATGGCAGAGTCCGGCTTAATCCAGGTGTCGAATACGAAGTCTTCCGATTTCAAGAATGCCGCATCGGGATTTTCGGCCATCATATAGGACGAATCTCCTTCAAGATAAAGTGAATGATTGGTGCCGTTTGCTCCCTGGTCGGCTATTTGCGGCTGTCCACCGACCGTCCACTGCGTGAGCATGCTGTTGTCGGTAGGCGGCAATTCGACATCCTCGCCGTCCTCAAAGTCCCAGTTGATTATCTCTCTGTCGCCGACGACCGCATAGTTTTGATAGGGTCCGGAGCTTTCAGATGCGCCGGTGGGGATGGATGTAGACAGTCCGTTGGTATTGGATACGGTAGCAAAGTATTCCACCGAGGTTCCTTTGCTTACGGACGGAATTTGCCCCATCAGCGTATCGGAACTCTGCCAGCTCATAGTGGTGGTTTGCCAGCCACTGCCCGTATTGTAATGCAGCGTGGCCTGGTCTACTTCGTTGTCAGCAACATTAAGGGCTTGCAGTTTGACCGTGGCCGATCCGCTTTCCTCCATGTTGTCGACATTGCTAAGTCCTGACAGAACGGGAGGCGAATCAAAATTGCGTACGGTATTGCTGATACGCAGTTCATCGAGGAATCCGTCCAACCATGTGCTGGACTTAGGATGGAGCACCCCGATTTTGAGATCTCCTTCAGTTACGCGCGGCGGATCCTGTGTAGAGTCATAAGGCGAAGCTTCATAGGCAATCAGCTCGCCGTTTTTATTATGAACCATTAAGGATTGCAATTGCTCGGTCGTGTCTCGTATATAAGTTCCATGGTACCAGGTTCCGGTCTGGAATACATTGTCGCGGGTTTTAATGGGAATCCAGTCTCCGCCTCCACTTTCAGTATACCACATGGCGTTGAATCTACGATTGGATCCGTCGATAACCGCCTGGTAATTCAAATAACCGGTATTGCCGGCTTCCGGCAGAGCGGCTTTGGCAACCACCTTCGGACGTTCACGCCAGTCATCCCGGGTCTCACCAAAAGTGAACACATTCACCCAGAATTCGATAGTCCAACTGCCCGTCATGTCTAATGCCGCCGTGTCTGCAATGTGAATCCAGGAGGAGTCCGAGGCAGTACTGTTGTTAAGGCGGACCATATTCCCGAATCCTTCGATATTGTTCGTGTTATACTGGATTTTTCCGTGTCCCACACCGTCACCGACATTCATGGGTGATTCATTATCCAGGTTGCCATCAAAATGCATTAATACTACCGTATTGGAATCGCTTTCATAAGGCGACATAAAAGGCGGATCTTGGCTGTGAGCAGTTTGAACTGCCATCAACGAGACGATTGATGTAGCAAGGATGGTGAAAAGTATGCTTTGTAACTTGTGTGACATTGGATGACCCCTTTTTTATTTAGGAAGTGTTAGTTGTTCCTGGTTATATGGACGAATAAGGAAACTTCCATTATTAGCGTAAACTCATTGTTAATTTCAATCCACAGCAGGCGATACCTGCCTGGCATTTTATGAATCTCTCTGCAAATAATTTCATGAACCAGCTCACTGCGCTTCTTATAATCCCATAATCCCAGCTGGAGCCGATTCGCGCTAAATTTTAATGTCTAGTTGTATAAACAAGTTATCAGATTAGAAGAGAATGTCAAAAAATGAGGTGTTATGATTTTATTAAACCGGAACCGGAAGGAGGGTGAAAGTTGTAAATAATTGAGTTGTGTCTATTTAACCAGGGTCATACGGCGCGTTCTGCTGTGGTCGTTGGTTTGAATTCGATAAAGGTATATGCCGCTGGCTAGCGTTTGAGCATTAAAACGAACCTTATATTGACCGGGCGGACGCTTTTCATTGACCAGTGTTTTAATCTTTCGACCGATGCTGTCGTATATTGTCAGCCGCACCTTTGTCGCTTCAGATATGCTGTAATGAATAGTTGTCGATGGATTAAACGGGTTGGGATAGTTTTGGTTTAGTCGGAAGTGGTAGTTGAACTTGTTGTTTTCTTGATAACCGGTAGATTTTTCTGGCAGGGGAGCATTGATATCTTGACGCCATTGTTCCAGTAAATTCAACAGTTCATTGGTTTTTCGGGGATTTTGATCGGAAACCTCGTTGTTTTCACCGATATCTTCCGAAAGGTTATACAGCTCGACATGCCCGTCTTCATAGTACTGGTGCAGCTTCCAGGAGCCTTGCCGTACAACGGATCCGGGGGTGGTGCGAAAGTCCGGATCCACGGTTTCTTCGTATCCTTTACCCAGGTATATGGGAAAGTGCCAGAATACCGCCCTTTTTTGAAGTTTTTGGCCCTTGAATAAAGGCACCAGGCTGGTTCCGTCCAGCACTTTTTGATCGGGTTTGGCCGCATTGGCAACATCCAGGAAGGTTGGAAAGAAGTCGATATTGGAAACCACGGCTTCGGAGGTCGTTCCCGGAGAAACCACGCCCGGCCAGACGGCTATCATGGGTACGCGAATTCCTCCTTCATAGTAAGAGCCTTTTCCTGCACGCAAGGGCCACATCTTGGTGATTCGCCACACTCCCCCATTGTCAGAAGTAAATAGAATTAACGTATTTTCAAATTGTCCGCTGGCCTTTAAATGATCTATTAGTCGGCCGACATTCCGGTCCATGGTTTCTATCATAGCGGCATATCCGGGATGGTTGTGCGCATTGGTGCCGGCTTTTTGTTCATATTTGTCTTCAAGTTCCGGTTTGGGCTGAATAGGGGTATGGACCGCATAGGGAGCATAGTTGATAAAGAAGGGCTGGCGGTCAACCTGTTTCATAACAGATATGGTTTCCTGCGTAAGCCGGTCGGTCAGGTATTCGCCCTGCGGGCCATCCTCAAGATGGGGATTGTTGTAAGGGGAGAAGTAGCCGCCCAGGTCTCCCCAATTGGGACGGCCGGCTTCCAGCCCGCCGATATTGATATCGAAGCCGTGATCTTTGGGGTCCCGGCTAATATGCCACTTCCCGACATGGGTGGTTTGATAACCGTTGTTTTGTAATACTTCGGCAACGGTCCTGTCGGATGACTCAATGAATTTTTGGTTGGTGACCGGCACCAGTTCTCGATCTTCCGGGTCACCCCGTTTAGAACTGCCCACCGTATAGACCCCGGTTCGAGGTGCATATTGACCGGTCATTAAAGCTGCCCGGCTTGGAGCGCAATTGGAGGCGGATGCATAGGCATTTTCAAAGACCATCCCCTCTTCTGCCAGTCGATCAATATTCGGGGTTTCATAGTAGCTGCTTCTCATGAAACTGAGATCTTTCCAGCCCAGATCATCGATATTGATCAGTAAAATGTTTGGCCGCTTTTTGAGGACTTCTTCGGAATGCGCACTCAGTGTACCGGAAGAATTTTGTGCAAATACGATATAAGCATAATGGTTTCCGTTATTATTGGATGAGTCGGTCCACCGTCCACCGGAAATATTTTGAGCCTGCAAGGTGTACAGGCTTCGTGATTGACCTTTGCGAAGGGTGTCGTTTAAATCCGTGCGATACACCCGGTAGGTCAGATTTGCATTATTATTCCAGTTTATGATGCGATCGCCCTCCTCGTTAATACTGAGCGTCACATTTTCGGGCCGTGAAGGCAACGTCCGGGATTGAAGGGTGGTCGTCGGCAGCGAATCCTCGTCATATTGCCGAGATAGCCGGTCGATGGCTTGCCGGTAGATCGCCCGTTCTCCCAATACATTGTCAGTAATTCGAATATTGACGGTATCCCCTATTTCGAAAGTGGGAAAAACTTGTGCTTCCAGTCCGACGGTCCCCGGCTCCGGTTGTATGTTTCCCTCATTTGGATGGTTGATGCGCGGTGCATTCTCGATAACTATCGAATCCTGTTGGCCATTTAAATAGCCAGTAAAAGTTACTTCAGGCGGGGACTTGTCAAGAGAGGTGCCGTCTTCGTTTAAAACTTTGGTCCGGGCATAGGCGGTTGTTCGAATTGAGGGAGCCGAGTGAGCGCTGAATTTACCCGCATCGCCAACCGCATAAACCAGGTATTGATATTCCCGGCCGGGATGAACGTCAGGATCTTTCCAACGCCCGGCGTCAATGTTTTTGGCCTGGAGGGTGTAAAGGTTTCGGTAGTCGCCGGTGAATATTTTCTCATTGCTGTTTTTGCGATAAATCCAGTAGTGAAGATCGTTTTTGTTATTCCATTCGAGTATATGCTCATCGCTGCTGTTTATGGTCAGGCGGACATCTTCCGGTCGTTCCGGCAGGGATTGCTGCTGCAGGGTTAATTTGCTGAGAGGGTTTGGATCCTGCCAGGGAATTGTGTCGACGGACTGATTTATGGTTCCCTGTTCCCCTAGAATGCGATCGGTTACCCGTACATAAATGGTGTCGGGTACATTGAAATGTGGAAATGCCTGTAATTCGATCCCGACGGATCCGGTGCTCGGATCTATATTGGGTTTGTTATTATCCTGAATTCGGGGAGCGGTTTCTGTAAGGATAGAGTCGCGGTCATTATTCAGAAAAGCGGTATAGGTGATGTTGGGAGCCTCCTTATCCAGACGGGAGCCGTCAGCGTTTTCTACAAAACGTTTAAAGTAAACAGATTCAGTACTTTGGGCCTGCAGAAGGTTCGATTGACTCGCAAATCCCCCGGCTCCGATTGCAAATGTAATAATTGCAAGTACTGTTTTTTTTAAAAATGTGTCGCTGAACATATTGTATTCATCCGATGTTTTAGGCGTTTACAATGTGTCTGTGTTAGACCGGGTTGTTCACCGTTTTGCAGTCGTTTTGTGTGCTCTCCGGTCCATCTGAAATGAGATTCGAAAAAATCGAGTTTGATTTTTTGTCTTGATCTGATAAGCTTGTATAGACAAGTATACAAAAATGTTTAAGGAATATAAATCAATTCATGCGGCCCGGGGTCCGAGAGCAGGTATAACCGGGGAGTTCAAAGAGAATCCTGTTCTTCAGCAAGTTATTAAACAAAAGCAGGGAATAACCAAATATTAAATAATCAACATTCAAAAAATGAAAAATCAAGATCGCTTTATTTTCAGGAAGTTAAAAGGAATTGCGGGAGGACTGTTGTCTTTCATTTTAGGTGTCATGGCGATAATGCTCTGGAATGCAGATTTAGTCGCAGCCCAGCAGTCTGTTAATCCAAAAACAGTTGATGTTTCCGTAAACGGCGATGATGTAGGACGCCAATTCTACGGAGTTGGCGCCAAAAGCCAGGGTGGATCGACTCGCCTGCTGATCGACTATCCGAAGGAGGAGCGCGATGAGATTCTGGATTATCTATTTAAACCGGGGTACGGCGCTTCCCTGGACATTTTGAAGGTAGGTATGGGGGGAGGCGCCAATGCCACCGACGGATCGGAACCGAGCCATATGCGCAGCCCCGATGAAATCAACTGCAATCGCGGCTGGAACTGGTGGCTGATGAAGGAAGCCAAAAAACGCAATCCGGATATAACCTTGATGGCCCAGGAGTGGAGTGCACCGGGTTGGCTCGAGGGGGTCTGGTCTGAAGATAATATAGATTACCATCTTTCGTGGCTGAAGTGCGCTGAACAGCACGGCCTGCAAATTGACTGGATCGGCGGCTGGAATGAATCGGGATACGACAGTGAATACTTTATTAAGCTGCATAAGGCTCTTGAAAAGCATTATCCGGATGTCAAAGTACCGGCGCCGGACGGATTTAATTGGGATATTGCGGCCGATATGGCCAAGAATCCGGATCTCATGAAAGCGGTGGATGCGGTGGCCGTACACTTTGAGTGCGACTGGCGATCTTTCTACAAGGAATGCTACAGTTCAGATACCGCCAAGGCCCTCGGCAAGCCATTGTGGTTGTCGGCCAATAGCGCGCTTGGATGGGATAACGGGGCCGGTCCGCACGCCCGTGCGCTCAATCGCATGTATATCGATGCGAAGATGGCGAACTACATGACCTGGAACGTAACGGAGGCACGTTATGGCAATCTTCCCCTGGGTAATACCGGACTGATGGGCGCCATCCGTCCGTGGTCGGGACATTATCAGCTAGGCAACAACATCTGGGCTTTTGCACACACGGCTCAGGTTACCGATATCGGTTGGCACTACCTGGATACCGGCAGCAAACGGTTGGAGAACGGGGCTACCATGGTTAGTCTGACCTCCCCCGATAAAAAAGAATACAGCATGATCCTGGAGGCGATGGATCTAAAAGACCCGGATACCGTGCAGGTTCAGTTAAAAAATCTGCCTCTGAAGCTGCTGCATACGCGGATTTCCAACTTCGGTACGGAAGATCAATCCCAGCAGTTTGTAGACGGCGGAACCATATCCCCGCGCGGCGGTGTGTTCGAGTTTATCATTAAGCCTAATCACGTATATTCGATAACGACCCGGGAAACGATGGGCAAAGGGGATGCCCAACCCGCTTCGGATACGCATGAAAAGTTGTCGCTGCCGTTTTTTGAAGGGTTTGAAAGCACCGAACTGGTCAAGAATGCGCGATATTTCACTCCTGTGAACGGATCGTTCGAAGTACAACCCTGTAAAGGCGGACGCGAGGGCAAATGCTATCAGCAGATGATCACCCAGCAGCCGATCAACTGGAATGCAACGGGCGATATGCCGCCTACTAGCATGGTCGGCGATCCGCGGTGGTGGAGCGACTATACCATCAAGGCGGATGTCATGTTGGAGAAACCGGGATATGTTGAAGTCATCGGACGCGTGTCCGGACAACTGGGTTGGACCCCTTACCTCGGTGGTTATCACTTCCAGGTGGGGTCGGACGGTTGGAAATTGTATAATGAAGATTCTCCCTCGAAGACGATAACCCCCATTGACTCGGGCAAGACCTCAATACAACCGGGTAAATGGCACACAATGGCTATGAGCATGAGGGCGAATCATATCGTATTGAAGCTGGATGGAAAAACCCTTGCAACCATTGAAAATTCCGGGCAGCTTCAAGGCAATGTGGCTATCAGGGCCAGCAAGTGGCAGCAAGCTCAGTTTGATGATATTACGGTCACTCCAACCGGACCCGAGCCCGAATTTGTGTCCTATGACTCGATGTCCATTGCCGAATATTCAAGTGTCCAGGGTTTCTGGGGCGGCTGGACGTTTGAGGCTGAAAATGTTATAGACGACCGGCTCGGAACCCAATGGCAGAGTAAAAACAACGGGGAAAATCATAGTTTAACGATCGACCTGGGCGGCGTGCGAAATATTGAAGCCCTGTGGCTTCGACCGCGGCGTCCCTATTTCGACAAGAACAACACCAAGCATATTACGGGGTATCGTGTTGAAGTGAGTCGTGACGGGGGAACTTATGAAACGGTTGACAAGGGCGAATGGCCTGCGACCGGTTCTACGAAAATCGCAGCCTGGGGAGAGAAGGTGCCGGCCCGGTTCGTACGACTGATCGTGTTGGATACGAATCAGGGAGCGGCTTCGGCCTCGGAAATTCAATTGATTTCCGAACTGCCGGACGAGTGGAGTGTTTTTAAGTAACTCAAGAAGCTAACCCCGTTGCCCCGACTGGAGTAGGCAGGACCTTTAGGGTCCTGGCTTACTCCAGTTTTTTAATTATGTTTAGCTCTAAATGATGAGCGCCTCGTTTAGGCCGACATAGAAGAAGGTGTCATGGAAAAGGTAATGCTTTGATAAAATCTGCGCCATTTTTCGTATTGAAGAATATGCGGTTTAATACCGACTCGATGGCCCCTTGTGGAAAAAAGATGTTACCGACCGTTGGTTTCCGGTTTGTAATACGCCAAATAACATTTGATTCGCTACAGGCAGATTATTGATCCGGATAACCCGCTCGCCCGTTGACATGAACCCCTTGTCGATCTTCATAACTTGTCGGCCCAATACGTCATAAATTTGAAGTTTCACTGATTTGCTCTTTTTTAGCTGAAACTCGAAAGTGACGTGGGTCCTGGAGGGATTGGGATATACTCTCAGGTTTGCATCCCGTCTTCCTTTTTCATCTATCTTTTTTAAATCGCTCGTTTGTTTGAAAGTGATTTGACTCAGTTGCTTGGCATGCTGCAGCATAGCTTTTTGATCGTCCAAATTCGATGTGAAGGCATTGAGCACAAACAGGGGGGCAGCGGATATATCCTCCAGGTATCCCAGGAAATTTTCGGGTTCCATAGGTAAAGCTTCATACGCCTTCCACCAGTTGAACTGAGGCGGCAGTGCGGCGGTATCCACCCATCCTTTTCTCCAGTTGAAATAGTCGCTAATCGTCCCGCCGGGATAGCGAATCATCCGGGGATGCAGAGTAGCTACACTGTCGCGATAGCTTTCGATCTGCAGCGGAGAGTTCATGATGTTGTTGTTAAAACCAACGATTGGCGCGGGTCGGGAAGTGTCTGACGGGGCGACTTGTATAATATTCTGGCATTTACCGTAATTATAAGACAGCGTTAACGTACTGCCCAACATGATCAATAGCAGAAAATGATATGATCGAGTGTAGATGGTATTAATGTGATGTCTGTTATCATTCGCCGTTCCAGGTATTATAATACAATATAATATCAATAATTATTGCAATAACTGTTAAAACATATTCAAAAATATGGTGTTAAAACGAACACTGGTTATCGAACGGGATAACACCACAGTCCAATGAATGTTGTTATTTGAGGAACGTCATTTTTTTGGTAAATGATTGATTTCCGATTTTTGCACGAATCAAATACAGTCCGCTGGCCAGGTTGTCTCCCTCGAAACGTACATAGTGATTGCCGGCTTCATATCGTGCACCCACGAGTTTTTTGATCCACCGACCGGTAATATCATACACGTCGATACGAACGTGGGAAGGTTGAGAAAGAGCAAATGGAATGGTAGTGGACGGATTAAAGGGATTGGGATAATTCTGATACAACATGAATGCCTCGGGCAAGTCGGGTTCCGAAGTGATAGGCACCGAGCGCACCCCGTCGCTTGTGGCGGTATGCATATTCAGGGTGTGTCCCCCTTCGTTTAGATCCGGATTCAGAAATCCCGCCATCAGAAGCGCCACGGGTTCACCGTTTCGTTCCTGCAGATCGAGGGAAAAGTTGTAAGATTGTAGTTTCTGCCTGCTGCTGGATGATTCCAGAATTGAAAGTGTAGCTTCATACTGTCCCGCAGCTAAGCTTTGAACGTTCGACATCTGTCCGTAGCTGAGGGATTCGAATTGATATTCATCAGGACCGCTGAGGGTCAGGCTCATGGCCGGAGCGTCCGTGCTGAAATGTCCGGTATACACATAGGAACGTTCTTGGCTGGCGACCGTTTCCTCCAATCCCTCTTTCTTGAAAAGTGATAGTTCGGTAGCAAGGCCGTCTGGATTGTCTGCATAACGGTTGGGGTCCAGCAATCCACCCAGTACAATCGTTGAGTTTTCGCCTGCTGAAAGCCTCGTTTCGAATGTGCCCAGCAGACCGGTGGTACTTTCACCGGTGATAACGGCATCCAGATTCTCAGGTGTTGCCAGTCCGATAACCAGATCCTCTTCGGCCATAATCCGGGTCAGAGGCGTTACAGAGCCGAATGTGCCACCATCTCCAAATTCACAGTCCGGCATGATTAAAGGTCCGCCGCCACAGGGATCATCCTCCGGCATTTCCCCGATTATACCCAGTGGTCCGCCCTGTTCATTCATCCAAACAATGATATGTACATCCTCGGCGGAGGAAACCCCCATATCATTCACCAGAATCGCTATTTGTGACTGTGCTTCAGATCCAGACTCCAGAGCATGGAGGGTGGCGTCGTCGGTTACGAAGTATAGTCCATTGGTACCCAGTGCCGGTGAACGGACAATAGGACTGCCCGCGTCGTATGACCAGGCCGGTGATTTGATTCCGTTGACCGGGGCATCGTTTCCGTTCGTGGAGCGGATGACAAATGCATACATCTTTCCATCTTCCGATCCTACATACACGTGCTCTTCATCCGGAAGCGTGACGAAGCGACGAATGGACAGTTGACTGATGACCGGCGAGGAAGTGATCGATCCGCCCGTGGAATACCGCCATATTTGGTTTCCTGATTCGTCGTAGGCATAAAAAGTACCATTGGTGGATCCCGCATATACATTGCCCTCCGCGTCAATAGCCGGCGAGGTTCTGATATTTCCGCCGAGGTTGGCTCGCCACTTCTGTGTGCCATCGGGATTGATAGCATAAAGGTATCCGTCATCAGACCCTGCCAATATGGTGCCATCGCGGGCTATAGTCGGAGAAGACCGGACCTGGTCACCCGTCTGAAACTCCCAGTTGATATTCGGGGGATAGGCAGCAAAGGTAATAGCTCGCACTTTGCCATCATCGGTTCCCACGTATAATATACCATTGTCTGAAATGGCCGGCGTTGAATGGATTGGGCTCTCGAGTGCCAAAGTCCGTCGAGAACCGCTGGATAAAAGTATTTTATGCAGCACCCCATCTTCATCCCCGGCATACGCTCTCCCATCATTGTCAATCACCAGGGTGGATAAAAGATTCTCACCGATGGGGTGTGAGAATATGGTGGTATCCTTTATGAATGAATATTTCATAACCCCGTTGGCATATCCATAGTACAGGGATCCGTTTGATCCGACCGTCGGTGAAGTGACCATATCCTCGGTGATCGGTATGGGGGTTGACCATTCATTTTTAACAGTACCGTCCGGCATAAAGGCATGAATATTGTTTTGATCACCCACAAATATCGTTCGGTCCGGTCCGATTACCGGGGCCATAGCTCCGGACCCCAGGGATGCGGTCCATGCCAGGATTCCGTTTGTGGGAGCCGTTTCAAAAATCGAGTTGTGTTGCGGATTGCTGTGTTCCATGGGCCAGTCAGATCGAGCAATCCACCCTTCATAGGCGTCGTAGTCATGTTCCAGGTCCAACGAAAGATTAACATAATTTTCATCAAACGGATCAAAGTTGTAGCCATCTTTTGAGAGGATTACATGGCCGCTCCATCCATAATCGAGCGTTATCTCATAATATCCATTGTTATCGGTATCCACTAAGGTTGGAAAACCTGACAGGATTACGTTTCTTACCGGATCTCCTGTTAGAGTCTCTGTGATGTACCCGGATATCGTATACTGAGCTACGGAGGCGTTGTAGTTATTTCCGGCAATGTTGGCTGTAATCGGATTATATGTTCGATCGGGTGGAGAAAACTCATATTGCCGGCTGTAAGGGGTGAGGGTGCCTGTCCAATTTTGAGGCACCCGCACGCTGTATGAACCGTCGGAGGCTGTTAACACTCGACCGGCGGGGCCGCCCCGAACTTCGATTCCGGACAGACCGTTCGCATTAAAAAAGATGCTTCCCCGAATGCTGAAATACCGGGTCATGGATACATTTTTTGAACGGTCACCGTCGACTCCGGTGAAAGTGAATGAAGGGGGATTGAATACATAATCACCGCTTGACTTGCTATATGTCAGGGTAACAGATTCTCCGTCCTTGACCGGGATCTCATAATATCCGTCTGACTCGGTCACATCGAAATATCCATTGCTAGTTGATACGAGGACATCGTTTGCCGGCTGACCGGTTATGCTGTTTGTAATAGTGCCTGCTACAATGTGAGGAGCCGATTCGACCGTTTGAATCAGGGGCATCGTATTATTGAATGTTCTTACGTTATCTGCTGAATTACTACCCGATGCAACACCCATAGGATCGCCGTTAATGGAACTGTCGGGATTGGAGTAGCGCCATACGGGAGGACATCCCTTGCAGACGGTAGAGTAAGCCATTATCGTTCGCCACCAACGCATGGAGTCGGCAGCCGATAGATTATCGTAGTCGGACAATGGGTTAACAAATCCGTAGCTGTATGAATAAGCACCTTCACCGTCAGCCTCAGCACGATCGTGTTTCGCTCCCAGGTTGTGTCCGATCTCGTGGGGCAGGGTAAAACCTCGGAGAGATGTCCAACGAACAGTAAAGATGGTATTCTCGCGACGATTATCCGCATCATTGGGGTCGGTCAAGACTTTTCCCCATCCAGGAGCTCCTTTTAAATATCCTCCTACAAATCCAACAATATCCCCACCGAGATTATCCCGGAGCTGGTTAAACTTGGATCGTGCGCTGAAGAACCCACCATCTTGCAGAATTTTACCCATAAACTCCAATTGGGCATCTTTACTGTTAACCGTGTCGGTCGAACTGGCATTTGCTAAGGCTGTTTCTACGGTGCCAACTAATCGGATTCTACCGTTTACACCACTGTTTCTCAGCGCGAAGTTTGCATTATTGATACCGGCCCGGATATCCATATTTATTGCGGTACGACCACCGGCACGATCTTTGGCGTCAGTATTGTAAAATATCAATACATCAACCACGGGATCAGCTACCTGGAACACGGTTTGATTTTTGTTTTGTACAACGGGTTCCCCTGTGCCGCTTCCCCAACGAGCCCGTTCAAGATGAAGCGTTTCCATATAGATGGGAATTTCGGTCGAATCCATGATCGGTTCATGTACATTGTGTTCATGGAGACGATAATCCGGATTAACCATTTCTTGTACGATAGAATTATTTCCCTGCGGTCTGATATTGTACTGCGTGTTGTCCAGCCACATCGATGCATAGGCCAATTGGCGTTCCGTGTCAACATCTATATGCACCCATCCTCTATCATCCTCCAGGATGTCTCCATACCAGGTGAATTGGGATGGAGTCCATTGTTCAAGACGCGATTGTTCTGCTGTATAGCGTATATCGGTAAACGGATTGAGTGTCAATCGTTCACTCTCACGATCAATCAGTTCGCGAATAACCGTAAAGTCGAGGGACACGATACGGTGGCGCACAACCAGGCTGTCGTTGACCTGTTGTTCTGCTTCTCCGCCGGCTATTAACGAAGGTGCTCCCGAAGTCACCGAAATTTCGACAGTGCCTTCAATAAAATGGTCATGGCCGTCTGTTATGACGTATCCGAAGGTGTCCGAACCGATATAACCGGTATTGGGATCATACGAGATGGTATTGCCGGCTGTAATGGAAGCTGATCCGTTAGTGGGATTGCCTACTTCCGTGATCGTCAGTGGATCGCCGTCGGGATCTTCATCGTTGCCCAAAACATCGATAATGACGTTGGTATTTTCGGGGACTGACACGCGGTCGGTTCGGGCAATCGGGGGTGAGTTGACAGGTGTGACTCCAAAATTGTAGACATAAACGGCTCCGGAATTTGTTAGTTCATTGGCGTTGTTCAGCGATGATCCGACGATCGAAAAATCACTCTCACTTTCCAGCGTTATTCCATAGTTGTCGTCTCCGGATGACGCATCGGTAGCCTCGAGCGGGGTTTCCTGCTGCCAGGTCCCGGTTGCAGCGTTGTAAATAAAGGTAAAGACGCGATCATTGATGGTGGCGCCCATAACCCGGTTCCCACTGATCGACACGGCATTCCCAAACCCCTCTTCCGCCGAGGGTTCGTCCGTCAACAGTTTGGCCGATTGTTCCCAGGTGTTGGAGTCCAGATTGAAATCGAATACATAAATAGCCCCCGCGTTTGTACCTCCCTGGTCATCCCCCCGGGCCCCGATCACGGCGCGGTCACCCTCGAGATCCACATCCCACCCGAACAGATCCCCCTCGTGGGCATCCGATGAGGTAAAAATAGTTTCCCGACTTCCCACAAAATCACTGTTCACGGAATATACATGCACTTTGCCCGAACGAACCCCTTCTCCCGATAAAGCATTATAGTCGCCGAAGATAATCCGGTTATCCCTGTATTCCATTGCCGAAATGGTCGGTACATTCTGGGGATCTTCGGGGATTATTTCACCGGTTCGGAACCAGGTTCGTTCGCTGGCATTGTAATTATACAAGAAAATGGTAGTGGTATTGGTACCCTGGACGGCCGAGATTGCTGCTGTTTCGTTGTGCATGGCGACTTGGTCACCGAAGCCGCGTACACTAACGACGCCACTGCTGGTCTCCACTTCTGTCAATGTTTCGCGCCCCGTTTGGGTCCACGAATTGTCAGAGGTGTTTCGGCTGAAAAAATAGACCCCGTCTGTTACAATAATAAATTGAGATGGACGATCTTTGACATTGAGGATTGCGTGATTACCGTCAAAACCCAGTTCCTGTCCCATCCGGTCATCCGTTTCGGGGAGTGATTGCTCAAGGACGCCCCTGAGCGCCCACCTGCCTGTTGAACCGTCATAGTCATAGACATAGGCCTTTCCGGCCCCGCTGTTGGCACCATGGGCCCCGATCAACATTCGATTATTGGCAAAGGAAAGTCCCGACCCGAAATAACTGCCGGCTTGTCCGTCAGACGGAGTAATTTTTGTTTCTTCCTGGCCGAGTGCTGTTGATTGCGACATAAACAGGAGAGTAAACAAGGTAAGGAGGAAGAGCGAAGAGAAAATCCAATGATGTTTGACTGATGAAACAGAGGAAGGTTTGAACAGCTGCATAGCAGAATCCATAGTGTGGTTTTGGGATATACGAATGCAAGGTCCATGGGACACATGCACTCCTTTTGGAACGTAGAAGTAAATATTTACAAAACATCCAAAATCAGGCAGGCCCCACACTTGGAACTATATCATTCAAACCTACTGGTACAAACAGACCAACTCAGATAGTAATGTTAAATCCCCGGTTCCGGTACAACCTCCATTCTTGTCCTGTGTCCTAACTCCCAATACACTTCGCACTACGTAGTGAGTCAGTTATGGTTGCTCTTGTACAAACCAACAAATTAAACACAAGTTCAAGTATTTTATCTATTATTTGTATAAAAAACCATTAAAATTTGTTTAACATTTGATAAAAGTTGGTGATTTCATATAAAGGAATCAGGTTCCTGGAAGTAATATCCGATGTTCAGGTTGAATCGCGTATTCAAGCGTGGTCCGGCAACACCCTGCCCCAGCCGTGATAAATAAAGTGGGTTGAATAGGTGGGATAAAAGCGATATTCGAAGTCGAAGTTGCCCCCCTTTTTTTTTGGCTGCTTGAATGCTAAGTCGCCAGGTATCGAACGTATAATGGCGGTCGTTGGTGGTCAGATTCCCCCCCGCAGTCGGTGACGAGAATATTATATCGCAGGGCACCTCCGATTTCGAGGGTATCCTTTTGATTGCCGGCAGCAACGGAATCCGCTGTGTGCATATTCCATAATAAGCCAACTATCAAAAGAGGACACAGTAGTTTGATGGGAGTCTTCATGTTTTTAGCCCCTTTCGTTTTAAGGGAGTTATGTTTATGAACCAAACAGCTTATTTACTTTCAGGGTTCATAGGGGGATCTATGAAAAGTTTGTGAATGTTGAAAATATGAACGATTATGAAATCGGCGTCGGGTTCTTTTAAACATTGTTTAATACAGACAGTTTATTCATTATGGCCGAGAAAGGACATAAAAAGAGCTCCAAAAAAACGGATGAACAGACATACCGGCAAAAAGCGTTTCAGATAGCCCGCGAACACTGGGAGAAACAAAAGCGCAAGGCTATCGAAGACCGGGAGACGTTTCGGGGGCTTCAGATTGTTCCCAAAGCGACCTATTATGACGACTCCGGCGGACACAAAACAGGTGAGACCAATTGGACCGGCTTCGGATTCGACCTGCACCCGCAGGTCTCGCTCGTCTCGGGCGGACTGGTGCTGCTTTTTATCGTACTTACCCTGATTTATAATGAACAGTCGGTCGTTTTCTTTCAGTGGCTGCTGGATACCATCGGTAATAACTTTGGATGGCTCTATGTGTTGGCGGCGAATTTCTTTGTGATTGTGATGATACTGCTGGCTGCCAGTAAGTACGGGGAAATTCGAATTGGCGGCCCCGACGCGTACCCGGAGTTTAGTAAATTCAGCTGGTACGCGATGTTGATCAGCGCCGGGATGGGTATCGGACTGATGTTCTGGAGCGTGGCCGAGCCGATTTTCCACTATATGGAACCCTCGCCGATGTTCAACGTGCCGGCTTCTTCCCCTCAATCCTCGCAGGTCGCCATGGGACTCACCTATTTCCACTGGGGGATACATCCCTGGGGCATCTATGCCTTGGTCGGTTTGTCGTTGGCGTTCTTTTCATACAACAGGGGACTTCCGCTGACCATCCGTTCTATTTTTTATCCACTGCTGGGCGAAAGAATTTACGGTTTCTGGGGAAATCTGATCGATATTTTGTCGGTTATGGCCACCCTCTTCGGTCTGGCAACGTCGCTGGGTCTTGGCGTTCAGCAGGTGTCGGCCGGACTTCACTATCTATTCGACTTTCCACCGGGGGTTTACTATTCGGTGTTGCTTATTGGTATTATAACGGCCATGGCCGTGGTATCGGTCATTGCCGGACTGGATAAAGGGGTCAAAACGCTGAGTAATATCAATATCTATCTGGCCGGTCTCTTTATGCTCTTTCTGTTGCTGACAGGACCGACGGTCTACATTATGCAGGCCTTTACCCAGAATATCGGTTTCTATATCCAGAAGTTGCCGCAACTCAGTTTCTGGGTGGAAACCTTTCACGGGGCTGAAGGCAGTACCTGGCAGAATCCGTGGACCATTTTCTACTGGGGATGGTGGATATCATGGTCGCCCTTCGTGGGGATGTTTATCGCCCGTGTTTCGAAAGGTCGTACCGTGCGAGAATTTATTATTGGCGTTATGGTGTTCCCCACCTTGCTATCCATGTTATGGATGTCAACCTTCGGTGGATCTGCCCTCTGGCTGCAGACCACCGGCGTTGCAGATATCGCCTCGGCTGTGCAGGAAAATGTGTCAACCGCCCTGTTTGTCATGCTGCAAAATTTTCCGCTGACCGAGGTGGCCTCCTTTATCGGAATTTTGCTGGTAACCATCTTTTTTGTTACCTCCTCCGATTCCGGTTCACTGGTGGTCGATCACCTGACGTCCGGCGGTAAGCTCGACTCGCCGGTCCCCCAGCGGGTTTTCTGGGCGGTAACCGAAGGTTTCGTTGCTTCGGCGTTGTTGCTCGGCGGCGGTTTGGTGGCTCTGCAAAGCGCTGCCATTGCCACAGGATTGCCATTCACATTTGTACTCCTGGTTATGACTTACAGCCTGTATGAAGGATTAAAGGAAGAACACTATCACGCCGTCATTATTAATAAAATTAGTCCCGAAACAGAGCGGTTCGAATTTGCCGTGCGAGAAAGGGATTCCGGTAAAGAGCAGGATTCAACCCCCGACGATGATCAAGCCCGGTAAAAATCCCCCTTCGGAGGGGGAAGGTCCATCCCAAAAAAATTGGGATGGACAAGGGGGAGAACCAATCGCTCGCGGTGCTCGAGAAGATGAAAGGTCAAGGGTGAAAGCCGAAAGAATTCAAAATTCCTTTTGAATGCCTGTTCCCGACGGCAGTTGCCGTCGGGATTTAAAAACCATTAAAAACCGGTTCACCTTATGTACCACTTCTAATTGTAAGAATACTTCCTTGCTTGTAACCAGAATGTCTACCATTCGAAGTAAAGACCAGGGCGTTTTACTTGCTATTAACATAAATTAATATATAATTATTGGTAGCATTACATAGTTGAGAGTTTTTGTCTCCTTTCCTTTGTGAAGGGAGGAAAGGGTTGACAAAAAAAGAAGGGCATCGTTGTTTCCATCTGAGACAATTCAAACAAGAAAAAATGGAGGTACAACGATGCCCGTTCAGATACAGAGTAACGAAGATGAACTACAGTTTCAACTGATTGATCATAGCGGCCAGATCCGTAGTCTTTGGCAGATGAAGGATCAGCTGCAGCAGTTGTTCTTTGAGGTACTGCGAGAGTGGATTCGCGTCCAGCAGCAGCGACAGCTAGAGGCCCAGTTGGGCGAAAAATGGCAGCCGATGCCGGCCAGGTGGCGCCGGATCAGTTGCCCGGGATGTGGCAGTGTCGACCTGCGGCGCAAATGCTGGCGGGAGCGGACGGTGACGTTCGCCCGTTGGGGCGAGGTGTCGATCCCCCGGCGTCAGGTCGAATGCACCGATTGCGGGTGGACGTGGATGCCGTTTGCCGAGCAGTTGGAGTTGCCCCGTGGCCGCTACGGGCCCGAGCTGCTCGAGCAGTCGATCAGGTGGGCGACAGAGGTTTCCTTCCGGAAGGCATCGGAGGCTGTTCTGGAGGGGCCGTCGGCGCACACCATTTGGCGACGCTTGCGGCAGACCGTCCCGACGCCCACCTGTCGAGATGCACCGACGGCCGTGGTGGATTCGACGGATGTACCGGAATGGCAGGGAGAAGGTCAGCACGCTCTCAGCCTGGTTCATCGCATTGGACCGGCTACTCAGAAACGATCCGAGGTAAGGCCTCGTCGCTTGCTAACGGTAACGGTCGGGGCCGAGGCCGACATTAAGCCGAAGCTCGCTGATCTGCAGCTGCAATCCCTCATCCACGACGGAAACTTGGCTCTGGAAGAGGCTGCCGAGCAGGTAGGTCGTTGCCGTTGGCATGTGCCGTACACGGTGCGTCACTTGTTGTACAGCGACGACATTACGGGCGAAGACAACAAAGAACGGGTCGAACAGCTCCACCGGATTACAACCGATCCGCGGCTGGGCAAGCAGACGCTCGAGTGGCGGTTGAACCTGTGGCTGATGGAAAACAGCGACGCCTCACAGGCGTGCGAGCATGTGCGAAGGGCCCGAGCCGGCCTTATGGAGCTTGCCGACCGCAAAAGTAGGCGGCCAGAAGTCGAGACCACCTCGCATGTGGAACGCGAAATGCTGGAAATTAATAAACGATTTGAAAACGGCGGCGGATGGACGCAGACAGGAGCAAAAGCCATGCTACTGCATCATCAGATGCGCCGCCATGAACCCGAAAACTGGAAACGACAACTACGAGAAAAGTTGGAAACAACGTTGCTTTTGAATTGAAAAACTCTCAATCTTGAAATGCGACCTAATTATTAATTATTACTTATAGATTACTTGGTTATTGCAAATCCAATTTGGATGATAGGGCATAACCGCCGTATATTATAAATAGTTGATCGAAAAAAGAGAGTTCATCCCGCCGATGCAGTAGCATCCAAGTTCTCGTGAGATCTAAACGTATGTATGCTTCATCCGGTTTAGTCAGTCAGACTTCCATATATTTATTACCGTTCCTCCACGTTCCAGAACCGGCCATTTCCCGATTATCCATCACCCCATTCATTTTGTTCCCGAGAAGCCCTATTTTATTTATAACGATATACAATCGTTTAAAGGTTATACTCTGAAAATACGGTAGCATTCAAATAAAAAGGCTTCCTTTATTATGTCGGACCAACAAGAGCACGCATCCAGCAAAGGGAATATTCAGGATTTGTTGCAGGGAGACGAACTGACCGCGATCACCCATCTTTATCGGGGCGAGATGGATCGGGTAAATACGTGGCGAAGGCGCCTCGACGTTACCACCAACTGGGCCATTGTTACGACCGCCGCCTTTTTGACCTTCGGTTTCGGGAATTCCAACATGTCGCACTTCGTTTTTATCCTGGCGACCATTTTCGTGCTATTCTTCCTTATCATCGAAGCAAGACGGTACAAATACTACGATCTGTGGAGATGGCGGGTGAGCCTGCTGAATGAGAATTTTTTCGCCAAGGTGCTGGAACCGAAATATACCCCGCTGATGGAGGGGTGGCGGGACCTGCTGGCCCGCGAGCTGCAGCACTCCCGCTTTAAGATTAGTTTCCTGGAGGCCTTCGGACGTAGGCTGAGGCGCAACTACAGTTGGATATTCTTTGTGCTGATCATCTGCTGGATTACCAAAATCGCCATCCATCCAACTATTGCTGAGGGACTGCCCGAAATGTACGAGCGGGCCAACCTGTTTCACCTGGCCCCGGCCTGGCTGGTGATTACGGTCGGGGTCGTATTCAATGTAAGCCTGCTGGCTATCGGACTCCTGACCATGAAAAAACGAAAAGAGGAAGTCCGCATCTACCCCGCCCGCAAAAGCAAGTTCAAAATCTCGAATATATGATGCGATGACGATCGATATGGATTTTGGCTTGAATCTGCATGTCAGCTCGAAATTTATTATACGGGCCGGCCTGTTATTCCAGCAACCGGTGAGTAGCAATCAGATAGAGGGATTTCTGTTGAGACCCTCCACCGGATTGAAATTTAAGCTTAATTGATTTTGCTAAGTTTATATTAGCGGTAAGAATCAGTATGTTGATAAAGTAATGTGTTTTTAGATAAAGAGAGGGAATGGCAACCGAGACAGGGTTCTGTTATGAGATGGGTTAAACTAAATTTAATCATCTTTATCACGCTTTTAATAGTTCTTCCGGTCCATGCCCAGTTTACGAAGATAGGGTTGGATGATCGGTCGATCCAGGAGCTGCAACTGCATGATGATTTTATGTATGCGGGGACAGATCAGGGGTTGTATCGGGTAGATCTTTCTTCTGACGGATTCAATTGGGAGTTGCTCAGTTTTCAGGATCATATGGTGAGCAGTTTTGTAGTTTTTTCCCGGGATACTCTGTTAGTGGGGCTCGGCGAATCAGCTCCAATAGATTCGGTTTATTTATATAGGACGAATAATGGGGGAGCAAGGTGGGATTTTCTGCGTGATGGACCGGGGTCCGACAGTACTGAGCAGGGTATCGTGGATTTGGACTGGGTAGGTTCCGGAAGCTACACGATGTATGCAGTAACCCAAACGGGTATATATCGCTCTCCGAATAGGGGAGATAGCTGGGATAGGTTGGACCTTGATACTGAGAGTATATATAGATCGCAACAGCCGAAGAGGGCTAGCGGGACATTCGAGTTCCAATTCGTTAATGCGGTATATAATGGGAATCCCGCTCTCTTTACCGGCGGAAAAAACGGATATGGTAACGCGTCCCTGTTGTATTCGCGGGATGCCGGTGAAACCTGGATAACCAATTCATTTACCGATGTGGATATTTCCGGTGAAGATCAGTATTTAATGTACGCGAACGATGCCATTATGCCCATCAAAAATTCGAAACCCATTTTTTCGGCGGTAGGTAGTAAAGTTTTGAAATCCAGTCAAGAAGTATTTGGGACATTGAATTTGAGTGCCGAGCTATATCACGCTGGTTATGAGTTTTTGGACTTGGCGGTTCCCAAAAATTATGCGGGTGTGATATATGCGGGTGGAAATAATGCTGATAATGGGATAAAACTTTTTAAGAGCAGCGATGGGGGCAATCACTGGAATATGTTTCAAGATACTACAGTGCAAACTTCAGGCATAAGATCTCTGGTAGTATCGAAAGGACAGAGCGACGGCCACGTTTATATAGGTACTACGGCAGGAGTCTATCGGCTAAATGATGATGCACAATCTGTGCCGGCTGATATAAAGCCGACAGTCGAAATTATTGCGCCCACTGACTCCTCGAAGAGGTATTATCTCGATACTACTAACACTTATTATCAGGGAGTTGAAGTACATTTCTCGGGATCAGACATAGACGGACAGATCGAGAAGTATGGGTGGGCCCTGGGAGAGCAGCCCTACACGTGGACCTCGGACTCTGTGAATACAATAAAGAATGAAACGTTTGGATCGTCGGGTTCTTTTACATTACGAGCAATTGCTCTTGACGATGACAGTCTCCGGTCTTCAGCAGATACCGTTCAGTTCGAATTGATTAACCCCTCGCTTAATCAAGGAGTTCTTGTAGTGGACGGTACCAACGAAAAAGATTTTGATCGCGTTTCACATTTGGATCAGCTAACAGACACTTATATAGATTCCTTATACGAGAGTTGGATAAGTCCGTTGGCAGTGACACAATGGGATATTCATGAAGATGGACTACCACCCCATCAAGTGATGGGTAAGTATAATCTGGTATATTGGCACGCCGATAATTGGTATGGAAGTTCGAGTAATGCACACCCGTTTGGCTCCCATATCTCGGTACTCAGTGACTACATGGGTGCCGGAGGTGACTTCATACTGTCTGGATGGAAGGTATTGCGATCCATATATCCCCAAGCTGCTACTCCTATTTACCTTGATAGTCTGGCATTTCCCCGGCAGTATTTAAAGGTGCATAGCATCGGTGGAAGTTCGAATGTTCCCCCGGGCGATTTTGTGGGAGCTCACGGTGTGGGTAAAGGCTATTCAGATGTAATCATTGATTCTTCCCGGGTAAAGGGGTATCCCGTCGGATTTTATGACTTTATGGTAGACGTTAATTTAATTCAGTCCTCCGCTGCCAATACCGATTCCATTTACACCTTTCGATGTCGGGATGAATGCAGTGATACAGTTCTTGAAGGAGAGGTGGTCGGACAAATTACTCAAAATCGAATATACAACTCTGCTGTACTCGGATTTCCGCTTGTGTTCCTTGAAGAACCGGATGCTGCAGGTACGGTGCATCAGATCATGGATGACTTCGGATATGAAGTCACCTCAATACCTCGAACACAGCAGCCCGATCGTGTTAGGCTCAAGAACAACTATCCCAATCCTTTTAATCCATCTACTACTATTCGTTTTGAATTGCCTCAAGCTTCCGATGTCCAGTTGAGCGTTTACAACACCATCGGACAAAAAGTATCAACACTGGTAAACCAAAATATGTCAGCCGGATCTCATTCGATAACTTTTAATGCCGAAGGATTGCCCAGCGGCGTTTATATCTACCGATTGAAGGCAGAGGGGTTCAGCCAGTCGCGGAAGATGTTGCTGGTGAAGTAAATGTTTGTTAATCAACCATATTTAGTTACTTTACACAAAGTTATGTTTATGATTTCCCATTTTTAAGGGCTTCTCATCATGAAGAGATATGTGATACATCTGTTGACTGTTACCCTCTTTCTGCTATTACCCCACCAGGTCACTGCTCAATTCAGCAATGCCCGATTAATTTATGAGTCCGAGATAAACCATCCGTCCGACGTCGCGCTGATCGATGTGGATGGTGATGGGAGGAAAGACGTCCTTGTCGTATCCCGTCTCAACGAGGAGTTTTCCTGGTATCGGAATCTGGGGGAAGGTGAGTTTGGAGAACAGCAGTTGATCGCGGATACGGAATTGCCACCACGGCGTTTGTATAGTTCCGATGTGGATATGGACGGGGATCAGGACGTGATCCTGTTAAAATCAAGGAGTTATTCGGATCCGAACATAGTTTGGTACGAAAACCAGCAAGATGGTTTTTCGCTTCCCAGTGCTATTTCGGTGGGAGATGGTTCGGCGCAATCGGTTCAATTGGCGGATCTCGACGGAGATGGCGATGAGGATCTGGTATATGAACAGAATGAAACGGTTGCCTGGAATGCCAATTTAGGCGGACGATTTTCAACGCAGAATATCATTTCGGATCAATTGTCAAACATCAACTCCCTTGAAGTGGTAGATGTTGATGGAGATCAGCGGCAGGACATCATTATAGCCCATGAAAAAGATTCCAGAATAAGTGAAGGACAACTTCTCTGGTATCAAAATCGTGACAGTACTTTTGGAGAACCGCAGGTTTTACTGGATTCAATCGGGACAGCTCATGATCTCCATGCCGTACAGAAGGAAAATGGAAAAATGAAAGTGTTCGCTTCTGTCGACTCCCCGGATCATCGGCGTTACATACTGGAGATGGTCAACGTACAAGATTCTCTAACCCAAGCGGATACACTGAGGCATCCAACGTCAGAAGTTTTTGATATTGTTGATTTGATGGATATTAATCGAGATGACCAAATGGATCTATTGGTCAAGGTATTTGGGTCGGAGTCCCTCGCATGGATTGAGCAAACGGAAAATGGATTCAAGTCCATTCAGTTTCTTGGAACTTCAAAGGTGAGCGGGGTTAAAACAGCTGACCTTTCGGGGAATGCTGACAAGGAAATCGTGTTCACTTCCGTTAAACGTGATAATGTAATCTGGTACGGTTCGGCGGATTCTTCGTATGCCATGCAGGGGGCACTGAATGTGAATACGGTTTCGAGACCCTACCAGGTGGGAGCGGCAGATTTGGACGACGATGGGGATATTGATGTAATAAGCTCTTCGACCGATGATCACAAACTGGCCTGGTATCCCAATAATCAGACTTCATTTGGCGAGCAAAAAATAATATCGGACTCCTCCGCGGGCAGGGCTTTTGCCATTGCGAACCTGGACGGGGACTCCCGGAAGGAGATCGTTTCCAACACCTCGGCAAGCAACTTGGTGAGCTATGATCGTGAGCAGGGAATTTTTAATTATAGTATGATCAAAAAAGGTACCGTCGATCGCGCTATTGATATTGAAACGGGCGACGTGGACGGCGACGGGGATAACGACGTGATTTCTTTGGATTATTCAAATGAAATGGTGTGGTACGAGCATACGGAGGATGGATATATCCTCAATCCTTCAAATTATATCGGACAAGCCAGCTCTATGGAATTGACTGACATCGACGGCGGGTTGCCGGATCTTGTGGCAGCGGAATCGAATGGTACTTCGGTCACATGGTATAAGGGCACGTCCGAAGGATTCGGTGAGTCGCAGGTGATTTCAGATACGATTGCTTTTGGGCCGCAAGCGGTGGTTGCCGATCTGGATAATGACGGCACCCGGGATGTATTTATTAATGGTATTGTTAGTGATCATATGGTCTATTATCTAAATAATGGAACCGGGGAGTTCCGATTTGGTGGGAAAATGGAAGGAATTCCCGGTTATAACAAGATGGTTCATGGCGATTTTACGGGAAATGGCTACCAGGATATCGGTATCGGTTCGCAATATGGATTTCACTTGTATAAAAACGACAGTTTGTCCTTTACCCGGGAGGAGTTTTCCGACAGGAGCATTACCGCATTGGAAAAAGCGGATATAGATGGCGATGGCAAACCGGATCTGATTGCGGGGTCGGAGCGAGATGACAAAATATGGTGGTTGGAAAATACCTATAGCTCGACCTCGATCGCGGAACCCGGGCCTCAACGTCCCGGTGCATTCAAGCTGTACGAAAACTATCCGAATCCGTTCAATCCTACGACCAATATTCAGTTCAGCCTTCCAAATGCATCTCACGTACAAATCACGGTTTACAATACGCTGGGACAGCAGGTAGCCACTTTAATGAACCGGCAAATATCAGCCGGAACGCATTCGGTCACTTTTGAAGCTTCAGGGCTGCCTTCAGGCGTCTATATTTACAGGTTGAAAACGGGTGATTTTAGTCAGTCAAGGAAAATGCTATTGCTCAAATAAGATCATATGGTACAGAAGAGATACATAATCGTATTACTGCTGGTCGCTATAACTCTACCAATGAGTCTGGTGGCGCAACAAAATAAGTGGGAAGTCGGAATACAGACAGGGGCAAGCCAGATTCATTATGTAGCTGATAATGATCGTCTCTCCATCCAATTGGAAAGTGAAAAGGAAATAGTAGCTACGGCCGGTGCAACGCTGAGATATAATTGGTCAGACATCATTACTATTAGATCAGGGTTGATGTATGAACGGAAAGGAGGTTTTTATTCTATGAAAGAACGGACTCCTCAGCAACCCAGTGGCACCGGAAACCGGATAGAGTTTGAAACCTATTTTGAGTATATAACCGTCCCGGCGCTGATAGAGATTAATGTTTGGCGTAAAATACCTGTATACTTGGTCGCTGGTCCCTATTTCGGGATTCCTGTGAACGTTACGGAGCGAATCGACGGAAGACGACTTTCCAGCACGATTGATCCTCGCTTTCCACAGGTTGGAATAATGGGTGGAATAGGAGGTGAATTAAAAATATCCAGCAGATTATTATTAACTATGGAAATCAGTCGTGATCTCAGTATTACGGCTCCGATGACCAATATTAGTGAAGAAGCGGATTTTAATCTTTCCGGCACAAACCTGGTGGCGGGGATTAGTTATAACATTTAGAAGTTGATCAGATCATTCGATTTTTCATTTGATTAGATTCTAGGTACTTCATGTTGTTTTATTAAATTAAGGTTCTTTTTGCATTATATGAGGCGGGATATCAACATACTATTCATCCTGACTTTTATTATCGGAATGTGCCTTGGAGGTTGCAATGTATTCGATACATCTCCGACGCTGGTACCGGTTGAAGGATCCAACCACAGTAAGGCGGACGACTTGATTGGGCCTACCTGGCAATTGGTGGATTTTCAGACGAGGGAAGGTCATGGTCATGAATTTGAAATAATGAGGAGATACACCGTGCAATTTCACAGTGATGGAAACTTTGAAGTCACCGGGGCTTGTAACACCGGGTTTGGCAACTATCAAGCTCGGAATGGCGGGAGCATAAATATATCTAAGTTGGGGCATTCGCAAGCAGGTTGCCATGAATCGGAAGGGATCTATTTCAGAACCCTGATAAAAGTGAAATTCTTCAAGGTGAGTCGGAATCAGTTGAAGCTGGGTTTCGGTGAACAGGGAGTGCTTCTATATCATCGCAAGGAGTAGAGAGCCGTTTTAAAAGCTATTGCTATTCATATAGGCTAGTTATTGGTAGATGCTTATCTAATTGTAATTCTTGCCTCAGCCCCACCTATATATCGCCCAACAGGAAACCAATCTATATGAGTCTGATACGGCGGATTAAGGGATCTATTGGGATGATGTAATTACCCCTTTTCTGGGCTAAGAAAACACTCCGCCAGTTCGTCGCGCTCGACTCCCAGCGCAAGTAGGGTTTTTATTATGAGATCCAAACTTACACTAGGGTCCCCGTTTTCCATTTTCGCTATGCGGGATTGACTTGACTTCATTAAACTGGCGAGATTCCTTACACTATAATTCGAATCCTCAATATTACTTGCAGCACGGCTCACCACCCCGTATATTAGCCATTTCTTAGTCTAAAACTCGTTTTGATATCGATATTTGCAATTACTTAAATCCCCGTTTTATGAAGCGCCTGATTACCGGTTTTCTATCGTTGTTCTTGCTCACCTTTTCGTTAACGTCCCTCAATGCGGCTATTCCCCAGGAAGCAGAGGAGGATACGTCCGAATCTGAAATGAGTCACGCGGAGCTGCCGCTGGAGGCGGAGCGTTCGGTGGACCTGGAGACCGACGAGGGGACGTGGATCTCGCTGGATGTCCATCCGGACGGCGATTCGCTTATTTTTGATTATATGGGGGATCTGTACGAGCTTCCGATCGACGGCGGGGAGGCCGAGCAGCTGACCGACGGCATGGCGTTTGACTCGCAGCCGCGGTATAGTCCGAACGGGGAGAAAGTGGTGTTTATATCGGATCGCAGCGGCGGAGAAAATGTCTGGATACTGGATCGGTCGACGGGCGACCTGGAGCAGCGGACCAAAGGGAAGAATTATCGAATGCAGTCACCTATATGGACGCCCAACGGCAAGTATATTATCGCGGCGCGGGCCGGCCTGCGTAGCGGGGTGCATAATTTGCGTATTTACCATGTGGACGGCGGAAGCGGCAGCGAGCTGATGGATACGCCCGGCAACATGAAAACGATCGAGCCGGCGTTTGGCGAGGACGATCAGTATGTTTGGTTTTCCCATACGCGGGGGGACTGGGATTATAATGCTGACCTGCCGCAGTATCAGATTTCGAAGCTGGATCGGGAGACGGGCGAGCGGCATCGGCAGACCGACCGGCTGGGGTCGGCTTTTCGTCCGACGCTCTCGAGCGACGGAAAATGGCTGGTCTATGGCACCCGACATGAGGACGAGACGGCGCTTCGACTTCGTAACTTGAATACGGGCGACGAACGCTGGCTGGCGTATCCCGTGCAGCATGACGACCAGGAATCGCGCGCCACGCGGGATGTGCTCCCGGGAATGTCATTTACACCGGATAACGAAGCGGTATTAGCTTCGTACGGCGGAAAAATATGGCGGATTCCGATCGACGAAGGATCCGAGGCGACCAAGATACCGTTTGAAGTCGATACCGAACTTGAAATGGGTCCGCGACTGGATTTTCAATATCCCATCGAGGATACCGAAGAATTTACCGCAAAACAGATCCGCGACGCGGTCCCGTCGCCTGATGGCGAACGACTGGCGTTTACGGTGATGAATAATCTGTATGTGAAGGAGCTGCCGGACGGCGAGCCGAGGCGGCTGACCGACTTCGACTTTACGGAGGCGTTTCCGACGTGGTCGCCCGACGGCAAGTGGATTGCCTTCAGTACGTGGAATGCGGAAGACGGGGGACACATTTACCGGGTCCGCAGTAACGGTCGCGGTACCCCCGAACGTCTCACCGAGCAGCCTGATCTCTACCAACAACTGGCCTGGTCGAAAACGCAGGATCGTATCGTGGCCGTGCGGGGCGAGGACCGGATGTATTACCAGTCGCCGGGTCCCTATATCCCCTTTACGGCCGACGAGCTGATTTGGTTGCCGTCGGACGGCGGACAGACGCGCTTTATTGCCAGCAACGAGGGACGTCGATATCCGCACTTTATTGAGGGCAGCGATCGCATCTTTCTCACCGATCGACGGGACGAGGTCCTGGTGTCGATCCGCTACGACGGGACCGACCAAAAAGAACATGTCAGAATCAAGGGTCCCAAAGTGCCCGGAGCGAACAGCCCGGAGGATCCTTCGAAGATCCTGATGGCCCCGCAGGGGGATCAGGCCCTGGCGCAGATTAATCACCATCTGTACACCGTGACGGTGCCGAATACCGGCGAGACGCCGTCGATCAGCGTCGGCAATCCGGATAAGGCCTCGTTCCCGGCGCGGAAATTGACCGAGATCGGCGGACAGTTTCCGGCGTGGGGCTGGAATGGACAAAAAGTGCATTTTTCGATCGGCAACGGACACTTTATCTATGACCTCGAAGCCGCCGCCGAGCGGGAACGAGCCCAGGAGCGCTATGATCGGGAGCATGAAGATAAAGAGGAAGATGAGGAATCGGACGAGGACCAGGAAAATAATGAAGAAGAGGAGCAAGCGGACGAGTCCGACGATGAAGAGAAATCCGATCGCCCCGAGGATTACCAACCCGATTCACTCCGCATCCAGATCGATGTACAGCGGGATATCCCCAAAGGAACGCTGGTGCTGCGCGGAGCTCGAGTGGTAACGATGGACGGCGATGAAGTGATCGAAAACGCCGACCTGGTGATCAAAAACAATCGGATAGCGTCGGTCGGCAAACAGGGCGAAGTGGATATCCCCGAAAATGCCGATGTGCGCAACGTCAGCGGACGTACGATTATCCCCGGCTTTGTGGATACTCATGCGCACATCCGTCCCTTCCGCGACCTGCACGTAAACGAGATGTGGTCGTTTATGGTGAACCTGGCGTATGGAGTGACCACCGTGCGGGATCCGCAGACCAGTACGACCGACCTGATTACTTATGAAGACATGGTGCAAAGCGGTCAGATGCTGGGTCCGCGGATCTACCAGACGGGACCGGGAATTTTCTTTTCCGAGCAGATCGAGGATCTCGATCACGCCAAGGATGTCATTCGTCGCTACAGCGATTACTACGACACCAAGACCGTCAAGATGTACGTGGCCGGTAACCGGGAACAGCGCCAGTGGATCCTCGAGGCCGCCAAGGAACATGAAATCATGCCCACCACCGAGGGGTCGCTCGACATGAAGCTCGATTTAACGATGTTGATCGACGGTTATCCCGGACAGGAGCATAACTATCCCGTATTTCCGATCTATGAAGACGTGATTAAGACGACCGCCGAATCGAAAATGGCCTACACGCCGACGCTGCTGGTGGCTTACGGCGGACCTTTTGGCGAGAACTACTTCTATACCAATGAAAATCCCGTCAACAACGAAAAACTGCGTCACTTTACCCCGCGCAAAGATCTTGACGCCAAAACGCGTCGCCGGGGCGTCGGCTGGTTCTTGGAGGAGGAATATACGTTTACCGAGCAGTCCCGGACCCTCGAGCAGATCTATGATGCCGGCGGAATCATTGGAGTCGGCAGTCACGGACAGCTCCAGGGACTCGGCTACCACTGGGAGATGTGGGCGATGGGATGGAACGACGTCGATCCCCATAAAGTTCTCAAGATGGCCTCCCTGCACGGGGCGAAAGCACTCGGACTCGACGGCGACCTCGGCAGCATCGAGGAAGGCAAGCTGGCCGATCTGATCATCCTCGAAAAGAATCCCCTGAAGAACCTACGAAACACTACTTCGATCGAGTACGTCATGAAAAACGGTCGCCTGTACAACGATGAAAATCTCAACCAGGTGTGGCCCGAGAAAGTGGAGCAGGGACGATTCTGGTTCAAGCAGGAAGATCCGACAGGTTTGCCCGGAGTTGAATAACTATCCCAACTTTATTAATTCGACCAACGGGATTGTAGTCTGTATCCCAAAAGCAGGATACTTGCGATTGCAATAAGCAGCTACGTGGTAATGTATCATTCCTGTATACGATTTTATCAAACCGGCCTTTTGGGCAAGCCGGGGTTTGTTTATTGATCCATAAAATTTTATCATACCTAAAGATAGATGTTTTATTATAAGAGAGATTAAAGCTTATTCCGGAGGATTTTATGAGGCGGAACATTTTTATTATCGCATTTTTGTTATTAGTAACCGGTTTTTGCCCGAACCCCCTGTTCGCCCAGCATTTTGATCGCGTCCAGGAAGGGGTGATTACCTCGGAACAACGGTTTTCGGTGGGATCCAGCTGGGTGGATATCAATAATGACGGCTACCCGGATTTGTATGTCGCCAACAACCGGAATGAGAACAATGCCCTGTATATCAATGAAGGTTACGGGACCTTCCGACTGGATGACAGCCGAATCATAACTAATGATGCCAAACGGGGCAGTTCGCCGGTCTGGGCGGACTTTGATAACGACGGGGACATGGATCTGTTTGTGTCGAATGCCTCCGGACAGAATAACGACTTATATGTGAACCAGGGCAATGGAGAGTTTATTGATAATGACGAAGTGATCATTGCCCAGGATGGGGAGTCTTCCATTGCTGCCGCATGGGGAGATTATAACAATGACGGGCATGTCGATCTTTTTGTTGGCAATGGTTTCCACGATATCCGGAATGCCCTCTATCGAAATAACGGGGATGGGACGTTTACCAAGATCACGTCGGAACCGATCGGTCAAAAGCGGGCGGATACCCGTTCGGCCGCCTGGGGAGATATGGACAATGACGGGGACCTGGATCTGTTTGTCGGGAATATGTATGGACAACAGGATTACCTGTATGAAAACCAGGGTAATGGGACCTTTAAAGAGGTTCAGGAAGGACCGGTGGTGGAGTCGCAGCGAACTTCGACCTCGGCCAGCTGGATCGACTATGATAACGATGGCGATCTGGATTTGTTTGTCGGCGGGGGAAATCAAAAAGAGAATGTACTATTCAAAAATGATGGAGATGGTAATTTTACCCGGGTTACCGAAGGAATTTTAGTGGAGGATTTGCGTAGCTCGTCCGGACATTGCTGGGCCGATTTTAACAATGATGGATGGCTGGATGTGTATGTGGCCGGGGGACACGGTTCGACGGCTGAAACCAATAACTTATATATGGGAGAAGGGGACGGACAGTTTCGCAAAGTGACGGAAGGATCGGCCGTGTCTCATTTGAAAACCTCCCGGGGCGTTACCTGTTCGGACGTCGATAAAGACGGATATATGGATATCTTTGTGGCAAACGGTCATTATGCCTCCAATTCATTGTATATGAATCAACTGACCGGGAATAACTGGTTAGCGGCCACGCTGAAAGGCAGCGAATCGAACCGGGCCGCGATCGGCAGTAAGGTGCGGGTATTGTCAAGTATTAATGAGCGGAATATGTGGCAGATGCGCACGGTCGCTTCGCTCACCGGCCACCGCAGTCAGAACAGCATGACCGTGCATTTCGGCATGTCCGATGCGCAGCAGGTCGATTCATTGATTGTAGAATGGCCTTCCGGTCATACGACGCGGCGAACCAACGTAGAGACCAACCAGCATATTACCATAACGGAAGATTCGAGCGCAGGATTTACCCTTGCGGTGGGAAAAGTGGCCGGCATCGCCGGAGATACCGTCGCCATTCCCGTAAAAGTAAGGCATAATACCGATCATCAGTTGAATGCTTTTGAAATAGATCTGTCCGGCGTTTCGAATACGTTCGCTGATGCCTGGCTTGATACCACCCATACCCTGTTATCCGATAAGCAGTGGGAGTTGGCATTTAATTCGGGAACAGACCCGGTGGGCATAGCGGGAGCCGGCGGGGTTGCAGTTGCGCAAGAGGGGACCCTTTTCAACCTGAAGGTGGTCGTGCCGGATACCGCCCACACCTTTAAACCTGTTACAATTGAAAAAGCGTTATTCAATACGGACCTGCATCCCGGTAAACTTCAGCACGGCGGCGTCGGATTTCCGTCCACCGGGGATGTCGATTTTAACGGTTTGGTGCAGAGTTATGACGGATCTGTGATTCTGCAGCATTTGATTGATTCCTATTCGCTGTCTGAATCGCAACAACGCATAGCCGACGTGACCCGTAACGGCGAAGTAACCGCTTTGGATGCCTCCATTATACTGAGGTATGTCGTCGGTCTTGAAGATGCACTTCCGGTGGATACGTCCGACGTAGCCGAGGCACAGGTCGATGAAATTGCAATGGGCACCCACCGTTATGCGCCGGGGGATATCGTGGAAATACCGGTGAAAATCGGCGGTGGAAGCGGCATACAGTCTTTTGAAGGGGTCTTCAGTTTCGATTCACCCTATTTAGAGTTCCGGGGAATTAAACTGGGCAGTCAATGGGATTCGTTCTCGTTGAAAGAGGGTCAACAGGAGGACAAAATTCGATTCGCGGGCATGTCTGAATCGACGGTGAATGTGAGCAGCAACACCTTTGTCACGGCCGTATTCAAAGTGAAAACGGACATCGAAACGTCGATCAACCCTGAAGTAGTACTCAACAAGATTCGATTTAACGAAGGGACTACCAGGAAGAATATAGCCAAGTCCGTTTTGGTATCGATCGACGATGCGCCGGGTGAATCAAAACCGGACAAAGTGGAGCTGCTACCCAACTACCCAAACCCATTCAATCCCTCGACCAACATTCGATTCAAGCTGCCGAATGCTTCGAGGGTCCAACTGAGCGTCTATAATACCCTCGGACAAGAAGTTTCTACATTGATTGATGGGCGTTTAAAACCAGGGGCCCATTCTGTCACTTTTGATGCTTCCGGTTTGCCCTCAGGCGTTTATATCTACCGGTTGGAGGCAGATGGATTCAGCCAGTCGCGGAAGATGATGCTGGTGAAGTGATGGTAGGGTGGAAGCCCGGTATTTAACCTGCCAGATACAGAAAAATTCCGCTTTTGATGGGCCATTGCAGACCGAATCAAATGTTGGTCAGAGAAGTATATGGGTTTGCCGGCAGCGGTATCTGTTTAAAAGGTGTGTCCGTTCTCAAGTAGCAACATATATCAAATCTAATAAATATATAAAACTTAATCAGATTAATGTAACGTTCGTAAAGTCAAATATTGTCATATTAATATTGGGATAGATAGCATTGTTGGCTTCAAAACAATGTTGCTTTGCACACTTTTTACGGGTGTGATATAATTAACATATACAATCATTCTGAATAATTTCCGGAGTTTTGCCTTTTTAAGGCAAAAACAGAGAAGTAATTAAAAAAGGGCAGGTTTGAGAGGTCCTGCCCTTTTTTATTTTGTTGTAAATTTACAGGGATCATGAATTTATAGCTTTATCGAGCAAGAGTGGCATTCCAATGATTCATGTTATCGTTTAAGAGCCTGTTGCCTTATGGCTTGGGTAGTGTATAAAAATGGATGGTCTCACGTTTAGTAAGGTGGAGGTGATACTGTAAGATAGAAGAGGGGAGCTTAAGCCATCGAAATTATTCCACTTCGTAGATTGAAGACAACCCTTGAATGTTGTCTACTCAATCCGATGAATATATAAAATTTGCTCATTTTATTGTAACGTTTGTATGGGGTAATTTCGTCATATTATTATTTACAGAAGACAGTCTGTGCGGATTCAATACTCTGTATGTAAGTAGCGATACATAAATGTATAAATAAACATATAGCATTATAGGTGAAGGGTCGGTAAAAAAAGTGCAATTCCAGTATAAGTACAATCAATTATTCTTTAAATAATAAATCGCAGCCTACGGTATAATAGAGGTCTTTGAAAACCGGGCAGCGGATCCGAAGCATTAAAATTTTCCGGGTATAAGCCTGAAATAACTGTTGAAGTTTGTATGGCCATCAGGTGTCAGCTGCCAATAAACGAAGAAAAGTTTCCGAGCAAGGAACCGCCGCCCGGTTTTTCAAAGACCTCTAATAGAGTGACCAGGATTAATCTGAAGAAGGCATAATCCATAAATTTAGATTCATGATAGGTGAAAAGTATGGCACTGCATGGAATAAACGACAAAGATTTAAGGGATATTGATGGAGAGGATATCTCTGCGGACAAACCGGTGTTGATTACTAAAAGTCCGGTAATGCTCGAGCTGTATCGTCAGATTAAATTGGTTGCGAGAACCGGTACTACCGTGTTGATAACCGGAGAAAACGGGACGGGCAAGGAAATATTTGCAAATCTGCTTCACTATCACAGTAAGAGGAAGGAACACCCCATGATCACAGTGAATTGCGGGGCTATCCCGAATGAACTGGTGGAAAGTGAGCTCCTGGGACACGAAAAAGGCGCGTTTACAGGAGCCGATTACAAAAAAATTGGTTGCTTTGAGATGGCGGATGAGGGGGTGCTGTTTCTCGATGAAATTGGAGAAATGTCCCTGAGCGCTCAGGTTAAGTTGCTTCGGGTTGTAGAGAAAGGCACCTTTCGACGGGTAGGAGGCAAAGAGGAAGTAGACGTCGATGTGATGCTGATTTCTGCTACTAACAAAATTCTGAGTGATCAAGTTGAAGCGGGTAGTTTTCGAGAAGATCTCTATTATCGTTTGAATATTATAGAACTTTATGTGCCTCCCCTGCGACATCGGAAAGATGATATCCCGCTGTTGATTGATTATTACACAAATCATTACTGCGATAAACATGACCTGGAACAGGTTGCCTTCGACAAGAAAACCATGGAGATTCTGATTAATTATGATTGGCCCGGTAATGTTCGAGAACTGAAAAACATGGTGGAACGGTGCATGGTGCTGCTGGGCGATGAAAATAACATATCGCCGGATATGCTGCCCAAATCAATATCCAGGACGGGATCAATATTTCCTGTTGGACATGAGGAAATGTCGAACGGGCTGCTTCATATACCGGTGGGAGTTAGCCTGGATCAAATTGAGGAAAGCGTAATTAAACAAACGCTTCGTTCTGTCGATAACAATAAAACGGAGGCTGCGAAACTGTTAGGTTGTGCACGGAAAACATTGCATAACAAACTGGAAAAATATGGGAGTGATGGTCAAGAATAGCTCGATAATCAGGTAGAATCTGCCGTCTAGTAGGGTCCCGGGTGTTGGCCCGGGAGGTCGTAGAGCGGAGCTTGCCGGAAGCTTATGGAATGTGAGTGGGAGTAGAACCTACCTCTGTTTTCATAGTTTTCACGTGATCTTTGTACATTTTATAGAGCGAGGAATCCGCCCGCCCTCCCGGGTAGCATATATTGCCGCCAAACTCCCAGCATTTGGCACCATCCGCCGTCAATTGCCATATTAAATTACCGTCCAATGCAATCGTTTCGGCATAGGTGTAAAAATGGCGGTAAACTTTTTTCATCTGTTCATTTCCCCAGCCGGGATAACCGTATTCACCAATAATCGACGGCTTGCCTGCATTTGCTGCTATGGCCTGGTGGTCATTCAGCCAGGCTTTCTGAGCGGTTAAAAAGGCGTCGTTTATCTCATCGCCAAAACCGTACTCAGTCGGATACCAATGAGCGTTCCCAAAATCTATTTCAGGGATATTCGTATTTAAAATATAGCTGGTGCCCTCATTAGACCGCAAGGTATATGTATTTTCGTATTGGGAAACGGAATAGTCGGAGGGAGTCCCCTCGTCAAAGCCCTCTTCGCCCGTAGATACCATATGGTTCGGATCGATGGACTTAATATATTGTGCGATATCCCGATACCAGTCGCGCATGACAGTGGCCTCTTTTCCACTGTTTCTGCCTTCATTCATGATCTGCCAGGCGAATATGGCAGGCTCGTTTTTATAGGCTGTTTGTGTGACGGTGTTAACCCGGTTTAACAGCATGGAAATGTAGTCTTTATACCATTTTTGGGTTTGTTCGTTTGAGAGAAAGAATTCCATATTGGTTGACGGATTTTCCGCACCGGCCCACGTATTGTACTGGCAGATGCCGCCCAGCTCATCCCAGTAGTTGATAAAGGGTATGATAAAGTAAATGCCGAGTTCCTTGCCTTTTGCAATAACCTCATCAAGGTCTTTGAGGGCTTCTTCACTGTAGACACCGGGTTCGGTCTGTATGACGTTTTCATTTGGATCGGTACGACTGTATCCGCAATCGTATCCATCATAAAAGCCCCACATGCGAATGACGGTGATGCCGGTATTCTTGAAGAGTCTGAAGGCTCGATTCACGACCTTCGGGTCTATTTTTTGATAGTTCGGCAGATAATAGGCGTTGGTCCCCGCAAAGTGAAAAGTCTCTCCATCCAGAAAAAAGTTTGCATTATTTGCGTAAATGAAATTTTCGAAGCTTTCCACCGGGTTGTGTGAAGCTTTTTTAACTCTGAATTGATGTATCTCCGACCATATTCCGCTGCTTCCCTGCATAATGGGAGAAACACGCCAGGCATAGTAATTGCCGAACTGAAAACCGCTTAGTTGTACGGTGGGTGAGTCGATTACCGTGTCAATGACGGTATTTGTAAAACCGACATCCTTCGATGCCTGGTAATGGTAATGAGTTGCATTATCTATCGTTTCCCATTTAAATTCTACTCCCTGGCTCGTTAGTTCAACTCCATTGGCAGGGGATATTAGTTGAAGCTGATTGATTTCCTGGACCTCCGTGCTGGGTCGGTGCTTACAAAAAGATATCGCTATAAGCAGGAACAGGTATACCGGTGCTCTTCTATAGAGAGAGGACATGAGAGATTTTTTAATAATTTTGAGTATTTACAGCGTAGTATGGGGGCATTAATATTTTTTATATAAGGTCTTGCTTAATGACCAATCTGGAAATTCCCCGGTAAGTGCTTAAGGGGGGTGTTCCTGGACAATAATTGAATCGCCAGGATGCTATAAATTTATAAACATGTATTTTAAACGCAAGTTTAAAATACATATTACATAAATTTTTAATGGGGTCGGGATTACCGGGAGGAGGTAGGATTTTTTTGCTGTACCTTTTCGATATGCTCCATGAAATTAATAAAAAGTTGCGAGTCTTCTCTTCCCCCCGGCCAGCATATATTGCCTCCGTACTCGAAACATTTGATATAGTCGGCTGTCAGCTGCCATAACAGGCTTCCGCCCAGCTCCGCCTGTTCGGCGGTATTCCACAGGTTTTTATAAATTGTATCCACCCGTTCGTCGCCCCATCCGGGGTATCCATACTCACCGAGTAAAAAGGGTTTGCCGTATCGACTGGCGATTGTTTGGTGATCTGTGATCCAGACTTGCTGACCTTCCAGCATTTGCGGGGAGACCGCATGCCCGAAGCCGTATTCGGTGGGATACCAGTGGGCATTTCCGTAGTCGATTTCAGGAATAGCTGTATTCATGATATAGCTCGTCCCTTCCTGCGCTCTCAGGGCATAGGTATTGCTGTATTTTCCGGCCGAGTAAATAGGGGGAGTGTCTTCGTCAAATCCCTCTTCGCCCGTTCCCACCAGGTGATGGGAGTCGATTGATTTAATGAATTGGGCCATTTCACGGTACCAGTTCCGAAGAATTTCGGGTCGTTGTCCCTTGTTGCGCCCTTCATTCATGATTTGCCATGATAATATGGCCGGTTCATTTTTATAAGCCACTCCGGTGTAAGTATTGACCCGGTTTAAAAGCATGGTGATATACGCTTTATACCATTTCTGGGTTTGTCCGTTGGAGAGGAAAAATGTCATATTGGTGGAGGGATTCTCTGCACCGGCCCAGGTATTGTATTGACAGATGCCTCCCAGCTCATCCCAATAATTTATGAAGGGAAGAATGAATCGTATGCCCTGTTGTTTCCCTTTGGCAATGATCATGTCAAGGTTGCGCAGCGCTTGTTCGTTGTACACTCCCGGTTTTGGCTGGATTACATTTTCACTCGAATCCTTTTTGCTGTATCCGCAATCGTAGCCGTCATAAAATGCCCAGGTTCTGACCACGGTAATTCCTGCCGCTTTAAAGGCGTCGAAGGTTCTGTCCACGACTGCAGGATCCAGTTTGGCATAATTGGGTAGATAATACGCATTGGTGCCGGCAAAGCGGAATATTTCACCGTCAAAAACAAAATTCCCGTCCGCTGCCTGAACAAATGACAAGGTATCGGCCGCAGGGGCCGGAGCACGCTGATGAGCCAGCAGGGATGGAGCGTTCCACGTGCCCACGCTCAATATTACCAGGATGTGGATCAACAGCCTGATGGCGTTGGTTGCTTGCATCATTTCAGGAGATAATGGGTTGAAGTTCTTTTTTGTTTAGGTTCGGGATATCCGACTCCGTTTTCCGGGACGCCTTATCTCCGGTATAGGTTTCGTAATATTCGATCAGTTTCTCCGGAATGGAATGAAATGAGGTGGTTCGGCGGAACAGGAACCACCGGTCTCTACGTAATACATAGGGTTCGAAGCCGGAACGTCGGCAGCCTTTAAGCGAGGGTATATTGGTAATATCCACGAAGGTTTTGACCCATCTGGCGTTGATCGATTCCGCTTTTTCCGCAATCTGAGCCATGGCGGCAGGCATTATACGCTGTCCGCGATAGTCGGGACTGCAGTATGCTCCCTCCAGCAGGGCTTCCCCTTTTTTCAATCGAGGAAAAAGACCTTTGAAATGTTGTTCTAATTTGTCGTTCTGTGCAGGTCCGATCAGCCATTGCATATAGCAGGGCGTGTGGTCGGTAGTTGCGGCCACAAAGCAGGTTGGCATATCTTGTTCCAATAGGCTGTATTGACTGGCAATGATCCGGGGGTCCACCGGATTCCCGGAACTGTTTTTTAATATCTGCTCCCCGTCTCCTGCTTTAAGCGGACGTATGTGAAGTTTTATTTTGGCTTCCGGCGCTTTAAAATCCTTGTTCATGTCCCGGCGCAATCCAAACGAAAAGGATTCGGAATGGAACCGCTTGGACCATTCATCGCGCAATATGTCAAACCGACCATTACGAGCTAATTCAGATACCTTGTTAAGACGGGGGAAAAGGTGATTGGGTCGAGGTGAAAGATGCATGATATGTTATTTCTTAAATTGAGATTGTACCGTTTCCATCAGGGGATTATGAGGGTTCGTATCACGGGAAAAACCAGCACTGATATCCCAGACCATCACGCCTCCCAACCGGTTGTTCTTGGTGTATTGCATTTTCTTTGTGATGGAGCGTTCATTGTCAAAACTGATGTATCTTCGGGGATCGGAAAGATTTAAATAGGGAACCTTGGCCTCTTCATCCCATTCATAACTCGATAGATCAAATTCGCTGTTGAGGGCAGAATAGGGTTGAATATCAAATATGCCCAGATCCTGGGTAGGCCAGGAGGCCCACTTATCAAGAAAATGCACCTCGTTCCATACGGACCCGTAGAAGTTTAAAGCAATACCTATTTTTTTGCGTTCGACGCCGGCAGAGACCCAGTCGTTTACTTTTTGATTTATGGACGGAAGGTAATCGCTGGAATTTTCAAATGTTCTGTGGTCATTAAACAGGGCCGAGTTGTGCCAGGCCTGCCAGCCTCTCCACGGTTGGGCCATATCGTGGGTCAGGATGTTAATCTGGTCGAAATGACCCTGCAGATCTTTAAAAAGTAAGTTGGTCCCTTCTGTGTTTTTAGCCGCTGCGGTCAGGAGGGGGCGTTTACTCTGGCGGGTTTCCATCGTGTCGAATACGGCACTTAATCGAAGGACCAATGCTTTGTAGTTGGAATAGTCCTCCGGTTCAATAGGAATCATATTCAGATTTACTCCGTCAAAACCGTAGGTTCGTATGATATAGCTAATGGTCTGTATAAAACGGGTCCGGTTGGTGTCGGCAATGGCGGAACTGAATCCCTCGTAATTACCGCCTCCGCCAATACTGAAAATAATATCCGTATCATGTTCATGGGCAGCCGGGACGATTGCTTGTAGACGGTCAGAGTTAAAATTGTTTCTGAATTCAGGTTCCAGGCTCTGGCCCGGCGATCCGTCTTCCGCTATGGGCAATGCAAAATAGGTCATGTGGGTCATGGCTTCCCAATTAATTTCATCTGTTTTTATCAATCCACTGTTAATTTGTTCGGTTTCGGGGTTATGTTGCCAGGAGACCAGATAGGCATTAACCCAAATATCTTCGTTGATCGTAGCACCCGAGTCATTATTAACCAGGTCGCAGGAAACAAGGGCTGCGGATAGTAAAAGAAATTGAAATAAACGGATGGATATGATATTCAAGTATTTGGATGTCGTATTCATGGATTTATATGTCAAAAGATCAGATATTAACGACTGTTTTTTGTATTTCTACTTCTCCGAATTCGTGAAGACTTACAGTAAGTTTTTTAAGGGCGATTCCCGTCCGGGCGGCTTTGTCTTGCAATCTTTTTAAGTTCTCAGGTTTAATGTTTTCGTCGCACACGAATATGGCATCCACCTTTTGATTGAGTGATATTTTACCCAGCTTCCAATGTCCCCCGAGGACGGGATAGCCATAAAAGAGCTTCCCTTCCAGGTTGGGATCATCATCAAGGAAACCGATGATATTCGATGTGTTATTGGGGGCATTAATTATTTTTTGGAGCAGCAAGGTTCCATTTTCATCGGCTCCGTATATCAGGATATTTTCCCCTGGTTTTTTTTGTTTGGAGTACCAGTAATTAAGGGCCTGGTAAGCCGATCTGAAGCCAACGGTAAGGGTTAGCAGGAAATAGAAATCGAAAATAGCAAATCCTATTGCTTCGATCAGCGGAAATAGGTTCATGGCATAGATAACGAGGGCCGTCACCCCTATCGAATAAACGATCGAAGACGTTATATGAAGAGCATTTCCTATACTGTATTGGTCTATTTTTTCGCGATACAGACCGGTGGCCCAAAAAGTTGAAAACTGGATGGCAAGAATGATGAGCCCGGTTTGAGTGAACTGAGGAAGCTCAACAGCGTCGGGTTGCAAGGTATGCAGCAAGGCGTAGCTGAATGCATAGGCAATGGTAATAAAGATCATATCGGCCAACCTGATGAACGACTTGCGGTTCAATACCCATTTTTTGAAAAACGGAAGCATCACTCCATTGTTCAGGATGGCTATTTCGTTATATTGCAGCTTCTTAATACCCAGGAGAAGGGTCGTTCCAAGGATCACCGTGATGGTGATGGAGGTTTGCACCGTTTCAATCTGGGTATATAGAAAAGCGCTAAAAGCAAAGAATATGGAAACGCCGTATAATAAAAGGACCGCCTGCCGGTGGCTTAATCCCATGGAAAGCAGTCGATGATGAATATGGGATTTGTCAGGAGTAAACATGCCGTGAATACGATGAATCAGGGTCCAGGATTTAGAGTTGTCTTTTTCGTTCAGGATGCTTCCCATGAGCCTTCGCAGCATGGAGACCAGCGTGTCGGTGATGGGCAGCAGCAGCACTAAAAATGGGAAAAGCAGGGCAAATCCCGTGGTAATTTTGCTCGTGCTGTGTATGGATAACAGGGCAAGAGAGAAGCCGATGAGAAGACTGCCTGAATCTCCGAGAAATATTTTAGCGGGATGGAAATTATACCGAAGAAAACCGATCAGGGCTCCCGAGATGATAAGCGATAAAACGGCTGTCTCGATATGCCCGGACATAACCGAAATGGTGAATATGGATATTCCTGCAATGACAGCTAAGCCGGCGGCGAGTCCATCGAGCCCGTCGATCAGGTTGAAGGCATTGGTGATACCTACAATCCATAATATGGTTAAAGGAAGAGCAATGATTTCTACATTCAGCATGCCCCCGCTCAGGGGATTGGTAACGTTGGAGATGCTGAACCCTGCAAAATAAAGAATACTGGCAAGCAATATCTGTACTCCGAATTTGATGCCGGGAGAAAGCGGGGATAAATCGTCCCAGAGTCCCAGGGCAAATAGCGACGTAAAACAGAAGGCAAGAATGAGCGTGGTTTCGCTGTATGGATACAAGCTATCGACTAGATCGGGGAAAACGATGTATAAAGTCCCGATGGAAATGATCGAACTGACAAAGATGGCTAAACCCCCGATTCTCGGCATTATCGTGGTATGAACCTTGCGCTCGCCCGGAGCATCTGTCGCTCCGATTCTGTGAGCAAATTTTATAACGGCCGGAGTGAGCGCCAATGAAAGTATGACCGACAACAAGAATGAAAATATGAGTGGAGATATCATGGGATACGGACTGGTAGTTTCGGTATATTCATCTTTACCATTGGTGGTATCATAGCTTGTACGGCAATTTCCATTTCATGGAAAAAGGTAGATGATGACAGTCAATGGTGTTGCCGTGTGACAGTACGGCACCTTGTATAATGGCATTTTTGAGCTGGCGGATATTACCCGGCCAGTCATAGTTCAGACATTCCTTCACAGCCGCAGGCGATATATTTAACTCCTTCCAGGTTGGTTCGGAGGTTTGAACCTCTTTCAGGAACTTTTCAATCAGATCGGGAAGGTCCTCTTTCCTTTCACGCAGGGGAGGAACCGTCAGAGAAAGTGGATTCAGTGCTGAAAGCAACTGTCTCCAGACTTCGGTTTTGTGTAAGCGCTGGTATACGTTTTGACTGAGGGACAGAATAAGTCTCGGGGCAGTCGCCTCGTTGTATCGAAATAGCTGTTTACTGCCCTGGAGGTACGAGTCGATAATATTCAGCATAAACGATTCGGATAATTCTGAAAACTGATCAAGAAACAGGATGCCGTTGCTGGCTTGCTCCAGGACATCATATCTCAGCTTCAGATGCTCCTCTTCAAATTCTATCTGTTCCCAGAAAGCTTCTTTGAATTCGGCTTCATTCATATCGATGCAATGGAACGTGTAAAAAGTTCCTTCCGCTCGCCGGCTGTGAGCATGAATCAGATGCGCCAGTTTATTTTTGCCAACCCCGATTTCGCCAATCAGAATGACGTGCTTATCGAGCCGGGCCATGTTGATTAGCTTATCATAAATATCCTTCATCAGCGAACTCTTGGTGGCAAAGTCGCTTTCGTCTCCCGAATGGGTAAGCAGTCGGGATAGAACAGGGTTGGGTGAATTTTTCATAGCATCAAAATTTCACGGTTAATCCAATCTGGTGAAAGTGCTCATCACTGAATTTTTTGGGGGCCACCATGTAGTCGAGACGGACAAATTTAGCATTGTATCCCAGGCCGAACCGCGGAATGTACACGGATTCCGAAAAATTGAACATCGCGCCGCTCCGGACGGCGATAAACGAATAAGGAAGTAATTCTATGCCTCCTTTATACCATAATCCATCTTCTCCGAATCGTTTTTCGTTCGCAAAAGAGATAGATAAATAGGTTCTTTTCTCGGTGGGAAAGCGGACGGTGGCCCCCACTTCAAGGCTTTGTGTTGAAAGGGCGCTGCCCAGGGTCGTTTCTCCGGTTTCAATAATTTCATAGGTGGTTTCACGCCCCAGGCCCCGAAATGAGAGACCGTAAGTGATCGATTTTTCAGGGGCATAAACGATGCCGAAATCAGACGAATAGGTCCAATACTGAGCGGTATTGTTACTTGTATAGGAAATGTTTTGAAGCAAACCTACACTGAATTCCTTATTCAGAGCGTACGCGTAAGCAAACGCCGCCTGGTATTGGTCCAGTTCCGGTTCGGGCAGGGTGGGTGATCCCAAATAGTTGAAGGAATTGGATCCGGCCTGAATCAGGCCAAGCCGGGCGGTTATGTGATGTCCACCCGCCTGCATCGTGGGTAGTGTCAGGTTGAACTGCATCAAGTTGTGATCCCAGTTATGGTACCCGTTTATTTGCAGGTCGGAGGATGATTCATAAAGTCCCGAAAGAGAGGGATTTACGCCGATCGATGCCCGGCCGTATACGTCCGCAAGTGTAGCACTTCCCATGGAAAGGGTGCGGGTATCAAATTTCTGAATTCCAAGGGTTCCCAGATTTTCAGGGTCGGCTTGTATTTGTGCAACTGATGAAGACGAATAGCAGACCCCGAAAACAAATATGAAAGCGAGCAGGGGACGATATAGATAAATATATTGAAATAATGATTTCATATTAGCGAAAGACTCTAAAGATTCCGAAGAGAATGATTACATCACGCAAAAATTCAGACATTTCACGAACTGCATTTTCCTTTTTAGGTACATATATAATGTCGCCTGATTTTACCACCAGGTCGGGCGAAGTCATTTGACCGCTTTCCAGGTACTCCATCAAGTTTAACGTTGCGTAATGATTGGTTCCTCCTTCTTTGTACAGTTTTACTTCCTTCATATTGGCAAATTCGGTAGGTCCGCCGGCCGAGGAAAGAATTCTGAAAATATTGGTTTGATCCACTACGGGGTAGTTGTCGGGACTTACCACCATGCCGAAAACGGAAACAATTGAGTCATCGGTATTGCGTATGGAAACAGTCAGGTTCATTTCGCCCTTGATAAATTCAGAAAGCTCTCTTTTCAAGTCTCTCTTAAATTCCTCCCGCGTCAGACCGGCAACCTTCATCTCACCTACCAGTGGAATGGTAATGGCCCCTCTCTTTGAAACCGTGGTCATCGTATTAAAACTTGGCTGTTCCCAGACGAGTATCTCCAGTTCATCGCCCGGACGGATTTTATACTCCGGTTCCGCAGTGTCGAGCGTATCTATTTGAGCTGTGGTCCGGGGTTGGGGGTCCTTACTAATATCACGGGTCGGGGAACAGGCCTGCACAGCAAATAATAGAGAAATAATGGTCAATAAAAACGCAGTATTTGGCAGTTTAATTATCATGGTATTGAAAGCATTGATTATTGGCAGATTGTTTATCTGCTACTTTTGGATACAACAAATGTGCCTAACTGTTACGAGGCATTTTGTAAATCTTTCAACACTATGAATGCCAATAGTTTAAAGGTTTTAATAAATAGTGTATAGACAGCGACTTGAAATGAGGTTGAAAAAACTTAGAGCAATATATGCACATCAGGTAAGCCCGGTTGAGTAAAAAAGTTTCGACTGCGCTCCTATCACAAGGGATCATTTTACGCAGGGGGGATCTTCATGCAATCCGACAGGATGCCTCCAGCAAGGTATTTTGGCGGAGCTCATATATGGATGGATGATTTCAAAATTATCACGTTCGACTTTGGCACAACAATTGCACCCTTATCCCCAGCGATAGAACAATACAATCACATTTAGCTACTACCTATTATGTACGAAATAAAAGACGTTGCCCAGGATATTAAGGCTGCAGCCAAGCGCAGGCGCGCAATAATGATCGTTACTCCCATTCTGTTTCTAATGGCTGGTTTGGCTGCGCTTTACTACATAGAGCCGGAATACAAGTCTTCCACAACCGTCATGGTTGAGAGAGATGAGACGCTCAACCCCCTTGTATTATATGATATGGCGGTGAATATGACTTCCGATGATCGGTTGAAGTCATTAAATGACATAGTCTACAGCAGGTCTACCATTGAAATGTTAATCGACAGTTTGAAGCTTGACAGCGGCATTAAATCAAAAGCCGAAAAACAGCAGTTGATCGCCAATTTACAAGAGAAGATTGTCACTCATTCACGGGGGTCCGATTCGTTTGAAATAAGCTACTATGACAAGGATCCTGTTCGTGCGCGTAACGGTGCGGAATTGATTGCCAATCATTTTATCAAGCGGAAACTCAAGCTCGAAACCCGTCGACACGAAGAAACCGTCGCTTTTTTCCAAAATAAACTGGACGAGCTGGAAACAAGGGTAGACAGGCAGAGAGACCAGGCGGATAATATTACAACCCAACGGATGGAGAATCTGCCTAATGACCCGGAAGTTTTACAGGAAAGATTGCAGAGTATTGAGGGTCAGATCGAGGATATGCAGTGGCGAATAATACAGCAGGAGGAATACCTGATGCATATTCGGGCTTTTCAAAAACAACCCAATGGTCAGGAGAGCTTCGAAGAACTATATAAACTCCCTCTTTCAGATATTCAGTTTGGAGAAGAGTTATCGACGCTGCTGAATCAATATGAGGATTTACAGCAACAGTATACCGAGAACTATCCCGGGTTACGGACCCTGTCTGAAAAGATTAAACAGGTTGCAAACCGGATTCCCGCCGGTATTGAGTCGAACTTGAAGAGATTAAAAAATTATAAAAACGATCTCACCCGTCAAAAAAGTCAGGTCGTTAATAACATGCAGCAATATTATATGGTGAATCAGCGGGCCCAGTCGCAAAAATCCGATCACAGCATATACGAGGGATTGTATAATGAGATGAGGGTCAAGCTGGAACAGGCTAAAATGACCAGGGATATCGGCAAGAAAGCGGCTGATCAATTTATCGTACTTGACGAAGCCGTAATTCCGGCCAAACCGGCCTCGCCCAATAAGCGATTGGTGCTCGCTATAAGTTTGCTCCTCGGATTAATCGTGGGAGTTGCCGCAAGTGCCCTGGCCGAAGTAATGGATACCACCCTTCGAGACGATGATGATATCCCCTATAACAAACCTGTTATCGCATACATATCTAACGAATAGGAAATCTGAGATACACCGCTATGAAAGATCAAAATAATATCGTGGATATAGAAGAAAATAAGACGGATTTTAGGGAGAACTACATCACGAAGGCGGAGACAACCCTTTTGCCGGTAAAGGTTGTTCCCGATGGAGCTACATCCGTTAATCGAAAAATTATTGACTCCAAATATTACAACAGCTTCAATTTTTCAAAACTGGCCGAGGCATTCAGCAATGGTAAAATAACACTGGGGATAACCAGTGCGACCAGGGGAGAGGGAAAGACGCTGGTAGCAGCCAATATGGCGGTTTCACTGGCCAGCGGGTATCGGCAAAAGACGCTGCTCGTGGATATGAACTTCAGTCGACCCCAGGTGCATAATGTGTTTGGAACGACGCTGTCTCCAGGAATGGCCGAAGCTATATCTATGGAAAAAATCCGGGTACTGCCTTCGGGCATTGATAATCTCTATCTTATGACGGCCGGAGACATTGAGCGCTTAACCCCGGGTATTGAACATACTCTTGTGCTCCGTCAAATTTTATATACCCTGAAAAACAAGTTCGACTTTGTGATCATAGATATGAACTCCATTCTGCCTATCAAGAATTTCCCTATCCACTTTATCAATGAGATTGATGGGCTCATCAACGTAATTGATCGGAAAAACACAAAGAAAGGAGATTTTGAGAAAGTTTTTAACCATCTCAAAGAAAGTCAATTCGTAGGTTATGTATATAATCGGGTAGACAAAACATGAGTACTTTAATCGGCATAGTGTGCTTGCATTTTTTGGTGATAATCAGGGCAAAACAGGTCAGCAAGGACGGAACTCCCTATTTTTCAGTCTTTTTCATTACAGCTGCTCTCGTTGTTTTTGTGGTGGCTATGATGTTTAACATGGTTTCTCCAGAACAGTGATACAGAATCAGACATGAGTATTTCCAATTATCCTATTTCCAATTATTTGTACCAAAAGCCATTCCTGTCTCCCCTGGGACTGGATCGCGATAATTCGTTTGTCTTGTGGATGATCCTGATTTTTTCCGTGCTGCTCGGCGGGGGGCTCTATTATTCCGGTGGTAACGTTGCATTGGTGTCGGCTGTCATCTACCTGGCTTTTGCTTTTCTGCTGAGTGTGCTTCGGATCGATTTCAGCTTGTACCTGTTATTGTTTTCCGTGATGGTCTTCGATCAGTTTGCCATTCCCGGATTTGAATCGTTCACTAAGAACATCGGTTTCTTTAATAACCTTAAAGAGATAAGCTACGTACCCTTTTTTGACGCGGGTGTAATGAATCCGTTCGAAATACACCTGTTATTTCTCTGCATAGCGCTTTTACTGCACATAAGTTTGCGAAGAGATTTCGAGTTAAAACCGGTAGCTGTCTGGGGAGCTTTCTTGCTTTTCTTTTCATCCCTCGTTTTTGCTTTTGTACATGGAATACGGGGCGGGGGAGACTTTATGGTGGCCCTGTGGGAAGTCAGAGCGCTTTTCTATCTCTGCCTGATGTATGTATTGGTACCCCAGATTCTGGATACTAAAAAACAGGTGACCATCCTGTTTTGGGTTTTTATCATTGGCATTTCCTTCAAGGCGCTTCAAGGTGTTGTACGGTTTGTGGATCTCGGTTTTACAACCGGCGGATATGCCGTACTAACCAATCATGAGGATCCCGCGTTTCTGGTGACCCTGTTCGTGCTTTTAATCGGTCTTCTGCTATTTAATATAGAAGGCAAACAGAGAAAATGGCTGCTGCTGGGACTCTTGCCGCTGCTGCTGGGATTTTATGTGGCCCAGCGCAGGGCTTCGTATGCCTCCTTGTTAGTGTGTCTTACCGCTTTAATCATTTTTCTGCCGACTCTGAAGCGGATCAAGTTTTTAAAATGGTTCCTGCCCGTTTTAACCGGAGTGGTTATTTATGGATTTGTCTTCTGGAATAACACGGGAACACTGGGCAGGCCGGTACAGATGATTAAAACCGGACTCGTTGCACCTGATAAACAAACCCACTATCAGGATTATCATTCCAACCTTTACCGGGATAAGGAAAACTACAATCTTGCCCGGACGGTCATTAATAACCCGGTAGTGGGAACCGGTTTCGGGAAAAAATATGATCAGCCCATTGCACTGGTGAATATTCGTTTTCCTCTTCGCGATTACATTCCCCACAACCAGATCTACTGGATCCTGGTCAAAATGGGTGCGGTAGGATTTTTCATCTTCTGGTTCTTTTTTAACAGTTTTGTCGCCAAAGGCACGCAGGTGTTTACCCGGCTGAAAGATCCCTACCTGAAAGTAATAACGCTGGTTATCGTGCTAGCTGTTATCAATCAGATGGTGGTCTCGTTTTATGATCTGCAGCTTACCTATTACAGAAATATGATTTATCTGGGAACCCTGATGGGGCTGCTTCCCGTCATCCAGTATATTGGACTAAAAAAGAAGTCTGACAACCAAAACTCCAATGGACCTTCGGATGAGTAATGATAGCACACAAAAAGCCATTGGCAAGTCGGTAGCCCAGAACGTATCCGTGATGTTCGGGGCGCAGGTGGTAACTTGGGCGTCTAGTTTTATATTACTCTATTTTCTTCCCCGCTACCTGGGAAGTGAGGATTATGGACGGCTGTATCTCGCACTTTCCATCAAAATGATGCTTGGACTGTTTATCGATTTCGGCGGAAATTACCTGATTCCGAAGGAAGTTGCCCGTTCCGAGGAAAAAGGCGCCCGGATTTTGAGCAGTTATCTCATGCTCCGGGTGATGCTCTGGGTCTTGTCTATTGGAATGATTCTGCTTTTTTCAGATCTGCTGGGTTATTCGAAGCATGTAAACCTGCTCATCCTGGTGCTGGCTATCTCCAAGCTATGGGAGGGAGGTACAAAAGCTTTTAGTGCCTATTTCCAAGGCAGAGAGAAGATGGAATACCCGTCAATTGGTAATATTGTGGAGCGACTCTTTGTTTCCGCCGTTGCCATTGGGGCGCTGCTTCTTGGAGCGGATTCGCTGGGCATTGCGGTGGTAATTACGATTGGGGCCTTGCTTAACTTGTTGGTTTTGCTCTGGTACTCGAAAGAAAAAGTTTCCATAAGCTACCGTTTTGATCCTAAATTCTTTACTCTTCTCCGTTCCGGCATGCCGTATTTCCTCTTCTCACTTTTTTCAGTGATATACTACCGGATTGATGCGGTGATGCTTTCATCGATGACCACGGAACAGGTAACGGGTTGGTACGGCGGGGCTTATCGGTTTTTTGATATCATCATGGTGCTTCCTCTTTTGTATAAAACTGCCATATTCCCGGTATTTTCAAAACTATGGAATAACAAGGAAGGGATTCTGGAGAACACGGTAGGGCATAGCCTGAGGCTAATGATTATCCTCGGTATTCCCGTTGCTGCCCTTATATTTTTGTTTGCCGAACCCATCATCCACTTTTTCATGGGACTTGACGAATACGGTCCCTCTGTATTGATACTTCAGATCTTCGCTCTCAGTATACCCATCATTTATATGGATATCATCCTGGGCAGCGCCCTTATGGGAGCTGCAAACCGGCAGAAAGGCTGGGCGGTCGCCGGGCTGATTGCCATTTTTATCAATGTGTCGTTCAATTATTTCCTGATTCCCTATACCCAGACGACGTATGCCAACGGCGGCATTGGGGCTGCGGTCGCTACGCTCGCTACCGAACTATTTGTTATGAGCTCCGCCTTTTATCTGTTGCCGAAAGGTTATCTGCGGACTTTCAAGACTAAATACATCGCAAAGCCGGTGGGAGCGACGCTGTTGATGGTTTTGCCCGTTTTCCTGCTTATGCATTTCACGGGGTTGTACTGGATGTTTATGCTGTTGCTTTCCGGCGTATTCTACATAGGTGCCCTGCTTCTGCTGAACACTTTTGATCAAAAAGAATTGCAGATGATCAGGAACTTTATATCGAGCAGCCGTAAAAAATTAATTCCATACTTAAAGTAATACTTCCTATGAAAATTTTATATCTTATCCCCTATAGTCCTGTAAACCCGACCTTCGGCGGGGCGTTGCGAATTTATCACCTGCTGGAGCACCTCTGCAACAACCATGACGTGACGGTCGCCGGTTTCAGCACGGCGGAAGAGGAAAAGGAGTTGGTGAAAAAATTTCCCATGCTTGAGGGGAAAACACATCTCATCCCCAATCCTCATAAGAACAAGTCCCGACGTTGGTTGCTTTTTAAATCGTTGTTTACCGCTCACAGCTTTTGGTATCAGATTACACAGTCTGAACAATTACAGCAGACCTTCGACCAGCTGCTCGATCACCAGAATTTCGATGTCATCCAAAGTGAATTTCCGGTACTGGCCTGGTATCGGTATAACAGTTCAGCCATAAAAATTATAGATGCTCATAATGTCGAGTATGATAATTTCAGGCGGATGACCAAAGTGAAAAATCCGTTTAAAAAATTGTTCTATTACCTCGAGTGGTACAAATTTTACCGGGAGGAGACCCGGGTTTGCAGCAAGCAGGATGCTCTTTTTGTCACGAGTGAACGAGATATATCCATTTTTAACGAAACCGTGACGGAAGTTCCAAAATACCTGATACCCAACGGGGTGGATATGAATTACTTTCAACCGAAAGAAGTCACTCAGAAACCCCATTCTATCGTGTTTGTTGGAATGATGAAGTATGTGCCCAACTACGATGGGATAAATTATTTCCTGGACGAGATATTCCCCGGGATTCTGGAACAATATCCCGACTGTACTTTCACCATTATCGGAAAAAATCCCCCACCGTCCATTTCTCGAAGAGCGAATAAAAATATTAATGTAGCGGGTTTTGTGGAAGATACCCGTCCCTATATAGACGAGGCTTCGGTATATGTAGTGCCGTTACGGATGGGGGGCGGAACGAGACTTAAGATCATGGAAGCGCTGTCTATGAAAAAACCTCTCGTAACAACCTCCATCGGGTGTGAAGGGATAGACGTAGAAGACCGAAAAACAGCCCTTGTCGCTGATGATCCGCAGGCTTTTGCCGAAGCAGTCATGGAACTGTTTGAAAATAAAGAATTGGCTGACCGTTTGACGGAACAGGGCTATGAGCTTGTGCTCAATAAGTACGGATGGGAAAATATCGGCAAGCAAATGGATACCGCCTATAGGGAATTGATTGGACAGAAGCTGCATCTCAACAAATTCCGGAGAAATGGAGGAAATGTACAGGAATCCAAAATTAGAACCGAACAAAACTAACGAGCTTTCAATGATGGATAAAATCGACGCATTACACATTAAAAATGGTGTATCGCCGCCTGAATCGAAGGTTAAGTCGGTGCTGGACATTACCGTTCATAAGCAACCGGAGGTATTTTCCCGGCTGCATGATGCTTGGGAGGCACTGGCCGAAAAGTCGGATCAGACGGTGTGTATGTCCCCGGACTGGACAAGGTGCTGGTGGGAGTACTTTGGACGTAACCAAGACCGTACTTTATACCTCATAACAGTTCATGACCGGGATAAACTGGTGGCTATTTTTCCGTTTTATCAAGGCATCTCCCGCATAGCTGGTTTCACCGTGGAACGACGGTTGCAGCTTCTGGGCAGCGGCGGCAGTAAAAATGAAAGATTTGGATTTTCCAACGATTACGGCATTAGCGATTTTCTTGATTTGCTGGTGGACCCAGACTACAATGAACCGGTTGCAGAACTTTTTGTTTCCCTGCTTGCGAGTGAAGAGCTGTCCTCACATCACATTACTTTCCACCAGGTCAGAGATGACAGTTTTATTAAGCAGTGTATCTACCCCAGGCTCGATAGAATGGAGAACGATGTTTCGCTGGAACATACCGATACCTGCCCCTATATAGATGTGAGAGGTATTGATTCTCTTAAGGCTTTTATCAAACGGTCAAAATCAAATGCTCGTCGGAGATTCAGGCAAACCCTGCGAGCTATAGGACCGGAGAACGAGTATGTTATTGAAGAGGCGAAAACGTGGGAGGATGCCGAAACCATGATGGAAACCCTGATCCGGCTCCATCAGCAAAGATGGAACGAGATCGGATTTCCCGGCGCCTTCCATGATGAAAGATTCAGAAAATTCTTCCGGGAGATTTTATATGTCGCCTATCAAAACAATCGACTCTGGTTCAAGCAAGCCAGGGATGACCGGGGAGTATGTGCCAGCCGGATGCTGTTGCTGTATCATGGCCGGTACTACGATTATATGAGCGGATTTGACGACCATCGTCCATCCGCAAAATACCGTCCCGGTATTGGATTGTTGTTGAACCTGGTTGAGGATGCACTGGCTGAGTCTGTTGAATTTATTGAGCTGCTTAGGGGAGAGGAGAGCTATAAATATGACTTTGCCCGGCAGAACCTGAAAAACTGGAAAATTACGATTCCTGCGAGTAAACATATTAACATTCCGGCGAAGTTGCTACATGCCTTCTCGTTTATATATAAATACAATAACCGGGAAATACAGTTGCTGAAAGTGCAATACGACAAGGGAGGATGGTGGTCAATGATCGGAGGCTACGTACGATTTCGAGTCAACAGCCTGAAATACAAGCTCAAGAGCTGATGAAATAGGTTGGTGTGTACAATTTTTACACAAAAGAAATTACTATTATCACCATTTTTACCACTTTCCAGGCCGGACTCCTGGAAATTGTTTTGATCTGCCGTTCAGACAACTGATTCAGCAAGGGTTTTAAGTAATTTGCGAACATAGGGTAAGGTGGCATGCTTGTTGCCCCTTATGAAAGACAGGGAAGCCAATAAATCTTAAGGATTACATATAGCTGAGAGCAGCGAGCCTAAATATAATGATATGAACGATCTAGACGATAAACTCAATATAAAGGTATTGATGTATCATCGGGTTCTTAAGAAAGAGCCTCTTGATGACGCCCATTGGCACTATGTAACGGCATCTGCATTCAGGAAGCATTTGAAGATGATCGACTGGATGGGATATACGCCTGTGACCTTCTACGATTACAAACTCTATAAGGAAGGAAAGTTAACCTTGCCTGCCAAGCCCATCATCATCACCTTTGACGACGGCTATCTGGATACGTATGAAAATGCCATTCCCATACTGCTTGAAATGGATATGAGAGCCGTCATTTTCGTAATGGGCAACAGGAATCTGCAGCGGGCGTATTGGGATGAACGGAATGAAGGCGATATGTGTCCGTTGATGTCTGACGAGCAAGTCCGACACGTCAGCGAAATGGGATTTGAGGTGGGAGCGCATTCGATGAACCATACTACGTTTCTGAAGTTGTCCAGCGTGGAAATTTCCCACCAGTTGGAAAAATCCAAAGATCAGATTGAATCTATTTTGAACGATGAAATTTACACCTTCGCCTATCCCTATGGCGGAGTTGATGATAGAGTAAGAGATGTAGTATCGGAATCTGAGTTTTCATTCGCCTGTGGAGTGTATACGGGGTCGCCAAAGTTTGGCAAGACGGTCTTTGATATTAGAAGACTTGCGGTTAATCAGAAGACCGCCCTGTGGAAATTTGCACTGCTTCTTCTATTACCCTACCAGTATGTGGAGTGGATTTATCATCGCGTAAAATCGCGGCAAGATCCGCAGATGCTTGAAAAGGATCTTTATGTAAATATGGAAGATGGTCGGAATAGAAAGCTAAAAAAGAGCAAAAACGGTAAGCCCAAAGAAACGGATATGATCATTCATAATATTTCCAACAGGAATTCCCGCTGATCCCCAAGCGCATGAAAACACTTTACATAATCTCAAAGGGCATGGACAAACTTTCGGATTCGGAAATTGCCCGCCTGGAAAAAGAGAATAAGAAACCCAGGACCACGCTTCTGGAGGAAGCTATAACTGCAGAATTGCTGGATGAAAGGTACCTGATGAATCAAACCCCTTTCTTGCGAAGAATAATGTACAAGCTGCTTCCCGTGAATATATCTCAACTTATTGAGGCCTTGTTTATTATGCATCGGTATGATGTGGTTCTTTCGCATTCAGAAAAAGTGGGATTGCCGCTTGCGTTGGTGATGAAGTATCTCAACAAACAGAAGAAGCATGTTATCGTAATTTCGAGGATTACCTCGGTGACAGAAAAAAAGTCGTACCAGAAAATGTGGTTCGTAAAACAGGTCAAGGATTCCGTAGACTGCATGCTGATATGGTCGTCCATGCAGCGCAGAATTGCTATTGATCAGCTTGGCGTGGCGCCCGAAAAAATCTGCTTGCTGAAGCGGGGGACGGATCAAAAGTTCTGGAAACCACAACCCGGTAAAACGGATATGATCTGTTCGGTTGGGATGGAAGCACGTGATTATCCCACGTTGGTGGAGGCTCTGCGCCCGTTGGATATTCCCTGTCACATTGCGGCAGGCACTTCGCGGGGCGAGCTGTTCGACACGGTGAAAAAACTGTACGAGATTAACGATCTGCCGGCTAATGTGACGGTGGGCGCCAAACAGCAGACCGAACTGCGCGATTTGTATGCCCGGTCTCGGTTTGTCGTCGTATCTTTGCTGCCGAGCGATTCTGATAACGGCCTGACTACTATTCTTGAAGCAATGGCCATGGGTAAAACGGTGATTTGCAGCAGAACGGACGGACAGATTGATGTTATACAGGATGGAATTACGGGGGTATATGTTCCGCAGGGGGATCCGGAAGCTATGCGCAGAGAAATTTTAAACCTGTGGAGTAACCCCGATCGATGCCGCATTATGGGTGAACTGGCGCGTCAATATATCGAAGACCATCACAGTATGGAGCAATTTGTGGGAGCCATAAAAAAAGAGATCCATAAATTGGCTGCAGAAAGCAGTTATAAAGAGTCTGTTGCCGAATTGATTTCAGATTGAATATCCAACATGAAATAAGTCGACAAATGAAATCCCCCTATTGTTTTATAGGCCTTGTTTTTTTATTGACTGCCGGGTGCCAGCCGTCCATACCCCGCTCATTTATCGCCGTAAATGTGGTGGGATATGAAGTGGGTCAGCCCAAACAGGCTTTCCTGGCAAATGCGCGGGCCGAGCGATTTGAAATTTTGAATGTCGACAACTTAAACGTGGTGTATACTCATCTTACGGGAACGCCTGAGGCTCCGGATGCGGCTACGGGCGACCAGATCACCCCGATCGATTTTACTTCTTTTAACGAACCCGGTACGTACAAAATAAGAGTTAACGGGAGGGAACATATCACTTCCGCCTCATTCAACATAGAGCGGAACGTCTACGGAAGAGGATTGAATACTATTCTCAACAGCTATTACTATCACCGGTGTGGAGCCCGGGTGGCTAATGGTACGGAATGGGGATATCGGCAGTGTCACCTGCATGATGCCCCTTTTTATGCTAATAAAGCCCAATACCGGGATGTGACGGGAGGGTGGCATGATGCCGGCGATTATAACAAGTTTTCCGTAAATACGTCTTTAAGTGCGGGGTTGCTCTTATATGCCTATGATTCGAACCCAGAACATTACGGTGACCGTCAATTGAACATTCCGGAGGCCGGTAATGAAATTCCCGATATTCTTGATGAGGCGGTCTGGGCGTTGAATTGGCTGCTTAAAATGCAGCGGCCGGATGGGGCCGTGTATCATAAGGTGTCCCAGAAAAAATGGATCGGAGAATTTCTACCTCATAACGATCCCTCCACACGGTATCTTTTTGAAACAAGCAGTGCGGCTACCGCATCGTTTGCGGCCGTCTCAGCCCTGGCGGCCCGCCTGCTGACCGAATACGATCCTGGCCGGTCTGAACAGCTTTCGGCAGCGTCCCGGAAAGCATGGAAGTACCTCGAAGATCACCCCGACGATCAACCCGTAGGCGGATTTCAGAACCCGCCCGATGTTTACGGCGGCGAATACGGCGACCGCTCGGACCTGGATGAGCGTATATGGGCGTCTGCAGAACTTTATAAACTGACGGGACAAGCCGACTATGTTCATTACTTTATGCAGAATTATCATAAAATGAATCTGGAGCATCGTCCTCCCATCAGTTGGCGAGATGTGCAAAGTCTGGCTCTGCACGCTTTTATGTCGTCAGACACCAAAGGTAAATATGCCGGCCATAAAAAGGAAATCCGTGAGACCGGAATTCGCCACGCCGAATCTATATTGGCGGTAAGGGAAAACAACAACTACAAGAATCTGATTACCGAAGACCAGTATTACTGGGGGTCGAATAGTGTGGGTTTGGCATATGCTTTTGAATTGCTTCAATCGTATGAGCTCACCGATCGTGTTAAATACCGGGATGCGGCGCTCGATCAATTACATTATGTGCTCGGCCGAAACCCTTTCGGCATTTCCCAGGTTACCGGTATCGGATCTGTTTCTGTGCAGCATCCCTATCATCAACTTTCAGAAAAAGATAAGGTGCTGCCTCCCGTTCCGGGCATGTTGGTGGGCGGTCCCAATAGTAAACGGTTACTGCAGGAAGTCCTTATATCTGATTATCCGGGTAAGAACTATGAGGACCGATTTAAAAACTACCTGGTAAATGAGCCGGCAGTTAACTATACGGCCATGCTAGCTTATGTAGTCGGTGCTTTCGCGGTGCCGACAAGTCAAACAAATAATATTACCCATACAAATAATTAAGGGAGCGTTCCCATTGATTTCTGCACTTAATATCATATTTCTTATTCTTTTTATACTATTGGCTCCCCTGGTGTTATACCAGTTTTTTCTGAGCTTGCTGGCTATAAATTCCAAAAAACGTACGTCATTTGAAGCAGACAGAAACCGGAAGTTTGCTCTAATCGTTCCCGCTCATAACGAAGAGAATGTTATCGCTCAAACTTTATACAGTTTGTCGGGACTCATTTATCCCAAAAAATTATTCGATGTATACGTGGTTGCCGATAATTGTACGGACGAGACGGCGAATATTGCACGCTCGATCGGTGTCAATGTCCTGGAGCGTACCCACGAAGCCAAAAAGGGGAAAGGATATGCCCTGCGGTGGGCATTTGATCGGATTTTGGAGACTCGTGAAAACTACGATGCCCTGATCGTCGTCGATGCTGACAGCCTGATTTCGGGCAATTATTTGGAAGTGATGAATTATTATCTGGAACAGGGAAATCGGGTTATTCAAAGCAGCGATCTTGTTTTGCCTCAGCCCGGTAACTGGAGCGTTGAGGCGACACGCATCGGGTTCATGCTGTATAATTATGTAAAACCGCTGGGCAGGAAAGTGCTCGATTTAAATATGGGATTGCGTGGAAATGGTATGTGTTTCAGTGCCGACGTCCTGCGAGAAATTCCCTGGGAGGCCTGGTCGCTTACGGAGGACGTCGAGTACGGCCTGGTGCTCATGTTAAGAGGCGTAAAAATTGAGTTTGCCCCGGAAGCGACCGTCTGGGCCCGGATGCCCGTTAAAGCCGCGAATGCCGAATCTCAGCGTTCGAGATGGGAAATTGGACGTCTTCAGATTATCAGGGCCTATATGTCAAAATTTTTAGTTAAAACCCTCAAGGAAAGGTCGCTGGTCTATTTTGATGTGTTCCTTGATCTGATCACTCCCCCCTTTGTAAACATGATGTTTATGGTAATGCTGATATTTATCGCAGCTCTCCCTTTATTTTATCTGGGGGCATTACCTCTCTTGCAGCTGATGTTGTGGGGGATGGTCGGAATTACAGGAATGACCTATCTTTTTGTGGGACTCTATGTGGCAAAAGCGGAAAAAAGCCTCTATAAATCGCTGCTTCGCTTACCGGTGTACGTGCTATGGAAATTGAAAGTGTATATGAAGACTTTTAAAGGCGGCAAAGAGGTCAATTGGGTCAGAACGAAACGGGATAATAGATAGGAATAATTATCCTCCTGTTGGGATATGAACCGGTCTGTTCAAGCATTAAAGCAACCAGAGATCGCCCTCGAGCCGGGTTAGGAAGCTGTTGCCCGATTGCATTTCCAGCATTAAATCCGATCGTGTACTGTGAAGCAAAGTCCACATTCTCGCAGGCATGGTGACCGCCTTGCGGGTGAAAGGAGATCGCAGCTGATGGGGCATAAGGCGGCCTGAAAGTTCAATCCCTCCCCGGGCAAAGGCGTGCTGGACAAGATGGTCAAAAAGCTCCGACTCTTTTCCGGGCATGCTCACGGCCTGGATAACCTCGCAAACCGCTCCCCTTTTGGCGTAATAGATAAACCATCCGATTAAATGATCGTTGTTGTCCACTATAGCAAACTTATAGAGCTTCCCGTATCTTTTTTCCTTGTCGAGCAATTGAAAAATACGCTCTATTCTTGGTTTATCGTACCGGGGAAAAAGGGAATAGTTTTTTTTAACTTTATTAATTGCCTCTATAAATAAATCCGCATCCAGGGGAATCAATCGGGCGCCCGATGCCGTGCGATGAAACAACGGCAGGCGGACCGCTCCGCCCACGGCGTCTGTCCCTCGCGCTAATACCTGTATAATGGTACGCAGCGGTTTGTTGAGGTTCTTCAAAAAGGGTCGTGCAGAAAAAGAAACAGGCCGCAGCGGCACTTTGTAATATAAACTGTTGACAATATTGGCTGCCCCGCCCAGACGTTTCCAGAGGTGTCGGGTGGTCTCCACCGAACCGTCGGAAAAAGAAAAGTCCTGTGGACCGGCCAGGAATTGCTGCAGCATTCTCATCGGAATCAGTTTTGACCGTGCTTCTTCAGTGGCCATCAGGTGATGACAGTTGGCTACGGTGATCTCCTCGTCTTTATATAGAAAGGGGATCGTAGTGATTCCTAGAAACCCGGTCACTTCTCCATCGGCAGTGCGGCTGACGAGGGGAGAGATGTGGGGTGATCGGTCGGGCGCTTTAAAGTAGAACTCCTCCATCGTATCTTTGAGACTGGAGATCGAAATGTTTTTGCTGGCGGGAAAATATTTTTGGGACATTTGAGCAACCTGCTCGAGGTCACCGTGGGTCAAAGGTGTAATTTGGCCGCTGTTTGATTTTATTGAAGCAGCGTCGCTTTGTTTGTCTTTCTCTAATTTCAAGATATTATCCTTTTTAAAGCAGGCGTTCTATCCATGATTGTGGAATTCCTCTGATTCGCTGGTTAGCCGGGTAATAAGCCGTGAGATGGAAGCGATGGATCTGTAATCCTCCATGTCCATTTCCTCGGGTTCTATGGTGATATCAAAAGCTTCTTCCAGGGCCACCATTACCTGTATTAGGGCAAGCGAGTCGAGATAACCTGACTCAATGAGATCTTGTTCCGGATCCACCTCTTCCATCGTTAAAGTTTCGCAAACGACAGAAGTGACTTTCTTGCGCATATTTACATTCGAATCGATAGTCATTTCCTTGCTCATGGGATTATTATTAATTGCGGCAGTGATTGGGGAACCAGGTATACGCCAATTTCGGTACCGTTACTTTTCAAATTGCATGGATAGTTTTTTGCGATCTATCTTACCGTTTCCGTTTCGGGGCAGTTTGTCGAATTCCATCCAGTATTGGGGTATCATGTAGGAGGGAATCTTTTCGCGCAGTCTTTTTTTGATAGCGGGCGCCAGCTTCCCATTCAGTTTTTCCTTCCCAACATAGGCGCATCCGATAGTGGTACCTTCAAAACCCTGTTTCTGGACAGGCACAACGGCATATTCCAGTAAATCATCACTTTCGCCCAGAGCCGATTCAATTTCGCCAAGCTCTATTCGGTATCCCCTGCTCTTGATCTGATAGTCGGCTCGTCCGTGAAAGTAAATTAGTCCATCCTTCCCAACAGAAGCCAGGTCGCCGGTTTTATAAATACGTTCTCGTTTTCCGTTTCGGTTGACAAACCGGGAGAAGGCCTCCCTCGTTTTTTCCGAATCCCGCCAGTACCCTTGACTCAAACCTTGTCCGGCTATGTACAGATCGCCGGTTTCCTCTGCCGGCACTTCTTGCATTTGATCGTTTAAAACCAGCAGCTTTTCTCCTTCGCAAGGACTTCCGATGGGAACCTCTTCATCGTCTGCCGGTATTTCGGGCACTGTGTAGTAACTGCTGGCAATGGTCGTCTCGGTGGGACCGTAAAGATTGGTAAACTGCACTCCCGGTAAACTCTCCATCCAATACTGCAGCGCGGGCAGCGGGAAAACCTCCCCGCACCATAACAATCTCTTCAATTTGGGATAGCCGCCGTCGGGGATGGCCTTGAACCGCGCCAGGTAGCTGAGGGCAGAGGGAACCGAAAACCACTGGTCTATCTCGTTGTCCATGATAAAAGCGGATAGTTTTTTAGGGTTTACGCTGATATCCGACGGTACCAGGTGAAGGTTGGCGCCGGCAGCGAACGCCCCGTAAATATCAAAGGTGGAAAGATCAAAGTGCAGGGGGGAGTGACAGGTAGTGTTTTCGCCCGCTTTCATCTGAAAATAGGCAACGGCCCAGTTGATAAACGTAATAATATTTCGATGTGAGATGACGACCCCCTTCGGTTGTCCCGTGGTTCCGGAGGTAAATAGAATATAAGCCGGGGCTTTGCTATTACGTATGATCTGGTGGGGGACATTTTCATGTTTTTTAACATCTTTATAACAGAATTGAGGAACCTCTCCGGCGGATTTCAGCGGAGAATCGGCGGACCACCATATCCATGGCACAGAACTTATCACGGCTTCCTGCTGCATTAGCGACTGATAGGACTGAAAATTGTCCGAATCCACGAAAAGCAGGGAAAGATCGGAAGCGGAGATTATTTTGGCCAAACGTTCCGGGGGACTGTGTCCGTCCAGAGGAATATAGACGCCGCCCGCTTTGCTAATTCCCAGAATTGCGATGATGGTAGCCGGTTTTTTCTCCATTAGCAACCCGACCCGGTCTCCCGGTTTCAGGCCTATGTTTATCAAGGTTCCGGCCAGTTGGTTACTTTCAGTTTCAAGCGTTTGATAGGTAATCCGTTCGTCCTCCAGCGTGATGGCTGTTTGTTGGCCGTTTTTTTGTGCTTGGTTTCTTGACCAGTCATAGATCATCATAATTTCAGGGCCTTTTCCCCGGCTTTTTCAAATACGTTCATCGTATCTATCAGTTCTTGTTCCCGAACCGGAATATCCAGTATGCAGGTGGTGCACCCGGCATCAAGGTAGGTGGAAAGCAGGTTGGCTACTTCGTCGTAATCTCCCACCAGGTAGGGACAGAAGGTGTGATAATGATTGAAAGGTCCCAACCAGTATACGGGTTCTTCGGCCTGCCCGTCGCCATTGCCACTCTGGGCGGAGAGTTTCTTATGCCACTCAGAATCCGAGGTTTTCTCAGCCATTTGGTGAGCAATTTGTCCCGCTCGAGTTTCCGGAAAGCGGGCTCGCGCGTCGCTCCAGGCTTCTTCATGGGTATCGCGGGCTAATATCCCGATCCGCATACCTTTAAGCTGATGTTTAGTCTCATTAGTCGCGTCATTATAACTTTCAACGGGTTCCGGGTATTCAATGAGATGCGCCCCGAGACGTTCAGCCGATTGATTGGCCGCATCCGATGATCCGGACAGGTAGTAGGTCGGCTGCAGATGATCAGGCAATGCTGGCTGTAGTTTCAGATTTTTAACCTGATAGTGTTGGCCTTCATAGCTTATAGCCTTGGGGGAAGTTAAAAGTTGCTGAATAATTTCGGTGTACTCACACAGTCGATCGTATCGCTTGTCGTGGGCCGTGTCGTCGCCGAGTGCTTTCAGATCGTTAACGAAGCCGCCCGCTACCAGATTTAATGCAATGGGGCGGTCATACATCAAGCCGATGGTGGCAATCTTCTTGGCCACGGTATAGGGATGCATATACATCGGCTGAAGGGCAATCATGGGCAGGATGTGCTTCGTTTCGGCCAATATCATGCCTGTAATCATCCAGGGATCGGCCAGCCGGTTATCGCTGTAAATGAGAAGTCCCTTATAACCGTGAGTTTCAGTTTGACGGGCGATTTTTTTCAGTTCCTGAAGAAATTCATGCCTTTCGAAGTCAACAGACTGAGGGGTCGTCGTAAAGAGTTCAATATTCATAAAACAGTGGATTATAAGGTGTCGGTATTAATGTTGCCGAAATGAAAAAATTCGGCATGATAATAGCATGTATATAAAATGTAGTCTTTTTGTCCAGAATGGAACCTTATCACCTGTGACGTACTGGATATACATTCAATTAATGTGCCAAACTTCACGTACGTGCTGAAGAATAAGGGCAATCGGTACTTTAAGCCCGATGGTGTAATAACGGTCGAGCCGGTAGAGGGGAATAAAGTCAAAAGTACACACTCTTTCCGGCTGATAATGTATAAAAAACACACAGTCGAATGCTAAGTGTCGTTTCACCTCCCGAGGGGGGGGAGGGATTTAAATCAGAATTCAGATAATTTTTTATAAACTATAAAACAAGTCGAATATGAACATTTTATTTGCGGGCGCGGAATCAGCAGGTTTACATACGCTGCGCATGTTGGCGGACAGCGAGCACACCCTCAAGGGGGTTTTGTCGGATCCGCAATCCACGAATACGAGAATGGGACCGGGGGTTGCAGAAGCTGCCCGTAAGCTCGGCTATACGGTAAAACCGGCCAAACTGATCGAGGATCCGAATTTTGCGGAGTGGATTGTCGAAAATGATATTGACGTATTGCTCAACGTGCATTCAATGAATATTGCGTGTCCCGAAGTCATAAAGGCTTTCCCCGTGGGAGCCTTCAATCTTCACCCGGGTCCGCTGCCGAAATACGCCGGCCTGAACGCACCGAGCTGGGCCGTTTACCATCAGGAAGAAAATCATGCGGTTACGCTGCATCGTATGAAGGAAACTATTGATGCGGGAGAAATAATATATGACGCTGCTTTTCCCATAACGCGTTCGGATACCGGGTTGACGGTCAGTACGAAATGTATTCAGTTCGGCTTATCCCTGATCAAAAGGTTTTTGGAGGATTTGGAAGATCGGCCGGTTGCCTTGAATGGCCGTCCCCAGGAACTTGCCCGTCGTAATTATTACAAGCGCAATCAAGTGCCGTGGGATGGAAGAATTCAATGGAATCATTCAGCCGCGGAAATAGATGCGTTTGTTCGTGCCAGCAACTACGCCCCTTTTACTTCGCCCTGGGGGGCTCCCTCGACCAAACTGGCGGAGGAAAAGATCCTCATTACGAAAACGGAGGTTAGCGATATCCCGGCGACCGCCTCGCCCGGGACCGTGGGAGAACGGATTAACGGAAAAAGAGCCGTGGCTTCGAAGGATCAGTGGGTCCTGATACATCGCTGCGAACATGAAGGGAGGTCTGAGTCGGCGGAGGCGATATTGGAGACGGGAGCGGTGTTGCATTAAGAAGGATCTTCGGAATCTAATACCACGAGAAATATAAAAGTTCACAAGCTGCAATGGCACTATATTTGCGGGTAACCGTATTACAATAACAAAGTTTGGGAGACGGTAGGCTTTTTTGCATTAGATTGGCAAAAAATGGAAAAACTCCTGGAATATAGGCAACAGTATGAATGGCTAAATCACTCACACTACAAAAAATCACTTTCTGGCTGAAAAAATATAGCCTGGTAGAATACCTGGCAGGGTTGTGGTTTTCCCGGAAATTTGATAAAAGCGGAATATTGGCATTGACGGAACGCCGGCCCTGGCCGCAGGTGATCAATAAAGGGGGGACGTTGACGGCCGGCAATTGTCAATTCTACTCGGGGGTGAGATTGGAGATTGGAGCTAATGCCCGACTTCAGATCGGTAACGGGACGTATTTGAATCGAAATGCGCTTATTGTATGTGAAAATCGAGTTACGCTGGGCAAAAACTGCAAAATTGCCTGGGATGTGGTGATTATGGATACCGATCTTCATCCTGTTAACTCGAAGCCCATAATTAATAAACCGGTAACGATCGAGGACGAGGTTTGGGTTGGGTGCCGCAGTATCATCTTAAAAGGGGTTACCATCGGACGCGGAGCCGTGATTGCTGCGGGAGCAGTCGTCACGAAAGATATACCTCCCTATACAATGTGGGGCGGTGCACCGGCTCGATATATAACGGATGTGGAGGACCGGTAGATCACCTGCTATAAAACAGTACAGATGGGAGGTATGGCAGTTACGATCTTACCCATATTTCCGTTAATCGATCGGGTAAAAAAGTAACGAAGATCCTTCCGTAGAGTTTCCCCCGTAAATTAATTTTAGTTTTTTTATCTCTTGATTTAAACCGGTTTTGGTAGATGGCCGCCGGGGAAATATAGGCGTTGGATCTGAAGTTTGATGATAGCGGGTTCTCAGGGGCTTTTGGGATTGATAAAAAGGATCTGAAACGTGACTGGATTGGATTCTTCTTTCGTCGATTGATGGGCCTTCATTCTTTCTATGCCTCCTTCCGGATCCATTTTGGCACATTAGTTGCAACTCTTCTATACAGGGAATGATACTTTTATCGACTCGCTCCCACTTATTCTAATTTCATGATGGAGGCATATCATGTTTACAATTGAAAATAATACCTACCCGGTATTGGGGATTGATATTTCCACCTATTCAAAAGATGATTTCTTCTTGTTGGTTGAAGAGCGTTTAAAAGAGGAGGATGCTTCCGCCCCTCCGCTCTTTGTGGTTACGGTGAATCCTGAAATCGCGATACAATCCATTATAGATAAGGATTTCAAGGAGATCCTGAGAACTTCGAGCATTAATACGGCCGACGGTGTGGGCATTAGCTGGGCGGTAAACTTTTTGTATAACAAGGAAATAGAGCGCATCACGGGATCTGACTCCCTCGAAATAATTTGCGGGTATTGTGAAAAATACAATCAATCCGTGTTTTTCTACGGTGCTGCTCCCGGAGTGGCAGATAAGGCCGCACAAGTGCTGAAGGAGAAAATTAAAGATCTGGAAGTCATTGGAACCTATTCGCCGGACAGTCAGGATATGCCGTTTGACGAGCTTCCTCTCCAAACGAAGCTGGCCTTGAAAAACGCGTCTGTGATATTCGTAGCGCTCGGGGCACCGGCCCAGGAGAAGTGGATTCATGCAAATCTTTCCCGGCTTACAAAATGCAAACTGATTATCGGTATCGGCGGAAGTTTTGATTTTATAGCCGGCAATGCCAAGCGGGCTCCTGTATTTTTCCGTAAAAGCGGGTTGGAGTGGATGTATCGTCTTTATCGGGAACCTTCGCGGTGGCGGCGTATGATGATGTTGCCGTTGTTTGCCCTCAACGTATTGTTTTTGAAATCCGGCAGTCAGTCGGTTCAAGCCAGCCGCCAATCGATTCAAGCCGGCCCTCATTCATTCAGCAATAACGGTAATTTTAAAATCAGTAAATAAGGTTCTCCATGAAGATTCTTATTACCGGAGCAGCAGGTTTTATCGGGTTTCACCTTGCACAGAGACTCATTCGAGAAGGTATGCAGGTGGTGGGCGTGGACAATCTGAATGATTATTACAGTGTGGAGTTAAAATATGCACGCCTTGAGCAACTGGGGATTGAATGGGAGGGGTCATGTTTACATGATCTTCATCAAAAAAGTCGAAAATATGATAATTTTTCCTTTATCAAATGTGATTTGAGCAACCAGGAGAGTGTGGAGTCCCTCTTCAGTAAACGGCGGTTTGACGTGGTGATTAATCTGGCGGCCCAGGCGGGTGTGCGGTACAGCTTAAACAATCCCCGGGCGTACACCTCATCGAATATTGAAGGGTTTTTAAATATTTTGGAGGGGTGCAGGCATTATGAGGTAAAACACTTGATTTTCGCTTCCTCGAGTTCGGTGTACGGCATGAATGACGAGATGCCGTTCGAGGTGTCGCACCGAACGGATAGCCCGGTGAGTTTGTATGCAGCAACGAAGAAAGCGAACGAATTAATGGCCTATACGTATGCCCATTTATACGGAATTCCCTCCACGGGTTTACGGTTCTTTACGGTCTATGGACCGTTTGGAAGGCCCGATATGGCGTATTTTAAATTTGCCGATCTGATTAAAGATGGACAGGCCATTGATGTGTATAATAATGGCAACATGGCCCGCGATTTTACCTATATAGACGATATCACGGAGAGCATATGTCGTCTTATTTCCAGGTCTCCTCAATTAGACTCCCGGGGGCTGCGTATAGCTCGTCCTGTATCCGGAAAAGAAGCGGAAAAGGAAGCTGTTCCCTATCAGCTATTTAATATAGGGAATGGGTCGCCTGTGAGGCTAATGGACTTTATCGAAATACTGGAAGAACAGCTTGGCATGGAAGCCCGGAAGAATATGCTTCCGATGCAACCCGGGGATGTGAGTAAAACGTGGGCTGATGTGACCGATCTTTATGAACACATTGGATACAGGCCGCAGGTTGATTTAAGGGAAGGCTTGCAAAATTTTGTGGATTGGTATAAAGAGTATTACGGGCTCCCTATTCATGCAAAGCAGGAAATGGAAACTGGATAAGGCCTGCCGACAATTCCCGAATTCATCCACCTTGTAAAAAATACCCGACTGTCTTCTAATATACTGGGAAAAGCAAATTCATTATTCCCTAATAAAAAACCGACACCCCGTTAAATTACCCGGGATGTCGGTTGGGAGGAGTAACATGAAAATTAGTTTGAAATTACTCCATTCTAAGTTCGTCAATGTAGAAAGTACGTGAGGCTCCGCTGGTCTCCTGCATACTTAAGCGGAGGAACGCTTCTCTATTGGGATTCAACTGGTCCATGGGGATGGAAATCGTTGTCCAGCTTCCCGGAGAGACACTTTCTGTCGAGACCGCCTCTATGGTTGATCCGCTTTCGTCTTTCATCCAGACCTGGAACTGGCCGGTATTATCCGTGAAATAAACATCGAAACGGAGTTTAGAGAAGCCATTGGTGGATACGGCGTTGCTGGTTCCCCATTCGCCGTGGCGGGTACTAAACGCTCCCCAGGAGTCGGTGTTGACTCGAAGGGCGTACGTTCCGGAGTGAACCTGCCGGGTACTCTGTGTATTAATATCGGCATTCCATGACGTGTTGATCCAGGGGTCAACCAATTGGTCGCCGTACAGTACGACCGATTCGTTCAGAGATTGCGTCGCAAAGCTGTATGTTGAACTCCAATCTCCTGTTTGGTCACTCGCAGCCGCCCGAACTCTCCAGTAATAGGTAGTACTTTCTTTTAAAACACTTGTTTCAAAAGAGGTAGTGCTCAACCCACTCTGTTCGTCCACAGTGGTAGAGAAATCGTTCTGCGTAGAGATTTGCAGGTCATAGGTTTCCGCGTCGCTGACACTTCCCCATTGCAGGGTGACCGGTCTGCTTAATCCGGAGGCTCCATTTTGTGGAGCGTTCAGGTCGGGTGCAGAGAGCGTAAGGCTGCCTCCGCCACCACCACCGTCGCTTTCGCCTCCGGTAAATTTCAATTCGTCAATGTAGAGAGTGCGCGATCCGCCGCTGGATTCTTGCAGGGATAATCTTCGCACTGGTTTATTATCGGGATTCAGTTTACTTAAGGGCAAACTTACTGTTTTCCAGCTTCCCGGCTCTACCGAACCGACATCCACTGATTGAATGACATTCCCTTGATCATCTTTTAACCAAAATATGAGAGAACCTTGTTGATCAGGATAATATACTGCCAGGGAAACCGCATCGTAACCGTCCGTCGAAATGGCATCCGTGGCACTTCCCCATGCGCCGTGGCGAAGACTCAGGGCTCCCCAGGAACTTACGTCCAGCCTGATGGAGCGGGAACCGTCATAGACCTGTTGGGTAGACTGCGTATTAACTTCGGCGCTCCAGGATACATCGATCCACGGACTGACAAGCTGATCGTCATACATAGCCAGGGAACTGCCCGTGTCACTGTTGTCCACGTTTATGGAAATCGTTTCCGATTGCGTGTTTCCCGCATTATCGACTGCACGAGCCTCGATGGAATGACTTCCATTGGAAACGTCGGTACTCGACCAGCTGATCTCATAAAGATTGCTGCTGGAAGTAGTCGTGCTGCTGGCAGAACCAACGGATTGCTGGTCAACGAGGAATTGAACGCGGTCAATCGTCTCGTTATCGTTTGCTTCCGCCTGCAGGGTTACTGTACCGGAAACGGTGGTGCCCTCGGCAGGATTCGTCAATGAAACGGAGGGCGGGGTGGTATCACCCGGATCGGAGGGTAAATCAGCCCCATCCATAACCGCATCCTTTACGGTTTGCAGCAGAACGTCGCGTTCACCTTCCGGTTGATCTTCCCGATAGCCGCCACCGATTTCCCAGAGTATGGCACCGCCGAGACCTTTGTCGCGGATATACCGGATCTTGGCGTTAACTGTACGCGCGTTGTCGTAGGATACGAATTTCTCTCCGTTGCTGTTATTAATGCTCAGGTAGGCTGCTTCTGCTCCACTGTCCCAGTGGTACCGCTGATCGGTGTAATACGTATTCATGATATCATGAAACGGAACATTCGCCGTTACGTCAGGCGGGGTATCCCAACCTTGCAGCGGTTCGGATACGCCATCCCAGACATATCCATAAAAATCAATCCCTATTCCGATCTTGGATTTGGGTACTCCGGCGTCAATGAATTTATTAACCGTTCTGTTCGCCGAAGGCAAGTCACCGCCCGTACTTTCAAACGTATGACCGCCACTATAGACCGCAGCGTTATGCCAGGTCACCCAGCCTTCCCAGGCTCCGCTGTAATCGTACGTCATGATGTTTATCTGGTCGAATTTGTCATAAACCTGGGAAAATAATTCAGCATCTCGACCGGCAGCCGCAACCAATAGGGGAGTTTCCCGCAGCGGAGTGGTTTCGCTCTGAAGAGCCGTGTACAGTTCATTGATAAAGGCAATATAATTGTCATGATCTGAATTTTTAATCGGCTCCATATCGATATCAACCCCGTCGAAATTCCATCTATGCATCTCGTCAATAATGCTGTTCACCAGGTTGGAACGGTTGGCATCAGAAATAGCGCTGCTGAACTCCTGGTAATTTCCCCATCCTCCAATCGAGAAAAGAATAGGCTTATTATGCTCGTGAGCTGCGGCAACGATAGTCTCCAGGCGATCCGGATTGAGATTCTCGTACTTCGCCGGTTCAAATAGCGATCCGTCGGAGTTAACAGAATAGGCGAAATAATTCATATGAGTAAAAGCACTCCAGTCAATTTCATCGGTGGGCAAATTACCCCAGTTTCCGCCGGGAGGAGCGTAATGTTTCCACGACGCCAGGTAGGCTGTAACCCAGATATCGGAGGTACTGCTTGAGATGGATTCTGTCGGGGGAGGGGCTTTATTATCAGAATCCGACTGACGATTGTGATTAACATCAGGGCCGCTTAGCGTGTCACATCCGATTAATGCAATTACTAACATTAATGGCAGGCAAATCGTGCTTATTCTTGATCGATACATTAGGAATCAGTTTGAGAGGTTTTGTATAAAATGAGAGGTTTTTTAGGGTGATGCGCTTCACGCGATCAATAGATGCAAGTTGGCTCTATTCATGTACTAACATTTATTTTAAACATTTGCTTATTTGCAAATCAAAAAATTTTTGATGCTGCGATTACTATTAAAGCATCACCGAAGGGATGGATTTAAGAGCTAATAGCGTCATCCATATCCTTCACATATCTTATCTGCAATCTCACAATATTAATATTTCATAATATTTGCAAGCTAAATATTAATATTTTTTAATATTTGAAAATAGTCATAACTCTTTTGAGTTCAATGGTTTCGGACTGTCAGGAGAGTAGGGTGGAAAAAAAATTTAGCATTTGTTCTAAAAACTTGACAGTTTTACTTGAGGCTTGAAGCAGATTGTTTAAAGTTTATAACGCGTGTTTAAATTGTTTATATAGATTCATAAAATCAAATTTTTTAATACTACTTTTATGAAAAAGCAGGCGAAGAAGAACTCGATTCTGGATACCGCCCTTCAATGCATAAAAAAACATGGAGTTCAGGATACCACCGTCCGAACAATCACGGAAAAAGCCGGTGTGAATACAGCCTCTATCAATTATTACTTTGGATCCAAGGATCATCTGATTGAAGAGGCGCTCGACCAGCATTTTGAGAGCTTATTGGTTGACTGGGAAGTGATTATGGAACGACAGGCCATGAATTTTAAACAGGGGTTGCAGACTTTGCTTCGCGACGTCATGCAGGAAACCCAGGAAAATCCGAATTTGATGAAAGCTCACCTGTACGACCCTCTGTTGTATAATCGAACGGATGGACCTTTTGCCACACGTTTTGATAAGTTCTTACAATTCCTGCTGGAGCAAAAACGAAAGGCGCAACCGGGTAAAAGCGACCAGGTACATCAGCTGGAAATTATGCAGCTGTTTTCCGGTGTTTTGTTCACCGGTCTGCTGCATGGTTTATTCGAGCAATTTGATGAATGGGACTTTGATAACCGGGAAAGCCGGCAAGCCTATATCGAAGAGATGATACAACGGATTGTGGAAGAGTAATTTTTATCTAACGAATCGTTTGCCTCGCCGCCTCTACTATTGAATAGATGGATTAAATTCCCTCAAAGATAATTGCCTGGAGCTATTCAGGGTCCGTCGGAAGCCGGCACCCCCACCCCGAATGCTCCGTTTTATTCGCATTTCTTCCAAATTGGGCCGGTCGGAACCAAACACTCACTCCTTCAGTGTGTTTATCTGCATCGAAAAAGGGGAGCTGCGCGCAGTCTGCGTTATCGGCCAACGGTTCCGGATGTGCCGTCGTTTTATTGACGGAAGACCATGATGTATACAGCTCATCAATATAACCTCCCACATCCTTGAGGTCATATAGAGCGTAATCGCCGTTTGAATATAATCCCGTAACCGTTGTAAGGGTTTGCAATCAATATAATGTCCTACTCAAGGGGACTGCGGGAAAGATTTTACGATCCACCCGCAAAGCGGGATTGTTTATTCAGTAAGCCGATACCCGTAAAACATGTAAATTAAACCATTAAATATATAAGAAAGAAAGGATATACTACCGTTAACTTATCTATTGCAAAGTTAGATTCAAGTATATAAGTTGTTTAAAAGTAAATGACTTAGAGACAGGCAGGAGGCCAGGCAGAACACAAAGGAATAATACTTCTCATCAGAATTTATACAATCAAACGGGCAGAGGCAATACGACGTTAAGATGCATTGCCGGTAAACGTCGGGAAATAATTTATTAAAAAAGACCTAAATCAAGCACTCGTTTCCACAATACAGATGGGAGGCAAGGTATATCCATGTAGGAGTCTATCCTTTAAAAATGTTAATGATGGGTCCGCTTATCATTTCAAGAAGTTGATCCGGGTGGCAAAATATGGGTAGTCCCCGCTCCCGTGTACTACGTTTAAACCCTAAATCTGAATTTGGCAGGAAATACTGTTTGCCGGTATTCAGGAACCGCATAAATCTTTTTCGCATTTAAAACACATAGGTAAACAATTTTCTACTTGTGTTTTGTAATATAGGCTTTCATGAAATTGTACATCAAATATATGGTCAGCCAGCGTTGTAAGATGTTCGTAAGGGATGAGCTGGAAAAACTGGGCGTAAACTGTATCTCCGTCGAGCTTGGGATGGCTGAGATCGAAGAAGAGATTTCAGAGGAAGAGTTGGAAACATTTCGGAAAAATTTGAAAAAAGCGGGATTGGAGCTCCTGGAAAGTGAAAAACATATCCTGGTCGAAAAAATTAAAAGTGTAATCATAGAGATGATCCACTATGCCGATAAAATGCCCAGGGTTAATAATTCCGATTATATCAGTGAGAAATTGGGATACAATTATACCTACCTGTCGAATACCTTTTCTGATGTCAAAGGGATGACGATACAGCAGTATATTATAAGGCATAAAATTGAAGCAGCGAAGGAACTATTGCTTTACGACGAACTCAACTTGACGGAAATCGCCTTTAAATTGAATTACAGCAGTGTAGCTCATCTTTCCAATCAATTCAAAAAAATTACGGGACTTACGCCCTCATACTTCAAAAAGCTGAAAGAAAAACGAGAAAAAAACCTGGAGGAACTTTAGTCCGCCTTAACGAATGCAACGGTAAAAAATAGGAATATGATCAAATGCATTTACATCATTTCGGTATATACTTATAAATAGGCTGTAATCCCTGCCTGACCCAAGATAGTGAACTTAGAAAAGCCGGAATAGCAACTCTTGATGCGGGTTGGGTAGGTCGTTGTTAAAAAACTGTAATATATATAAGAGATTTCCTCATTATTATAACGCAACTCATTCAAATTATGCTCATATTCGGGCTAGTAAATAACTTAAACAGCCGTGTATCGAAACAGGTTAGTTATATCTTATTCCAGCTAATGTAATAGCTCAAGAAAATGAATAGAAAAAATAAACGAGTTCAAAATGAAGATCTGGAATTAGAAAAATCTAAAGCCCTGATCATCGTCGAAATTATCGAATACGTGCCGGACTCGGTCGTGATCAAAACCATTATTAAAAAAGCAACCGGGAATATTAATGCTGTTTCGTTTGACACCGGAGAAACCTTGGATGAAAAAACCCGGCCGTATGACAAATTTATACAAATTATTGATGGAAAAGCGGAAGTCATTATAGATAATAAATCCAAACTGCTCGAAACAGGTCAGTCCATTATTATACCCGCTCACGCCCATCACTCCTTCAAGGCCAATGACCGGTTCAAGATGATCTCTACAACGATCAAAAGTGGATATGAAGATGTCGATGTTTAATCCCTGTGGTTATAATCATGTTGCCGTATAAAATCGTTTTCTTTCATTTGTGTTACAGATACCTATGGAAAACCGGGCGGCGGTTCCGAAGTATTAAGTTTTTCGGTCAATAGATGAAAAATATATTAAAGTTGACAGGCATTTATCATGGCTTGCAGGGATCGAAACGAACTCAAAAAGAGAAAAACTTTCGAACGAGGAACCGCCGCCCGGTTTTCCAAAAGTCTCGTAATAATAAATCTTTAAAAGATATTTAATTATATATAAAATATTAGACGAGGTTAACGTAAGGATAGGACTCACTGCATGATTTAAATGATAATGAAAAATCTACGAAACATTTATTGATGGTAAGTACCAAAAGACATGTAAAATATATGGTAAGCCTGCGTTGTAAGATGATTGTTAAGGATGAGCTTAAAAAAGCAGGCATTAAATTTTCCATTACTCCACACGATGCCGTCGAGTTCCACCAGGAACTTTCCGAAAAACAGCTTGATGATATTGATAATAAGCTAAAAAGGTCGGGACTGGAGCTGCTGAATAAAGAAAACAGTGCGCTTATTGAACGTATTATAAATACGATTCATGAGTTGATTCACAATTCGGATAAGCTTCCGGATTTAAGTTTTGAAGAGGTTATTACGGGAGACATGGTGTCTGGTGATAATGACAAAATTCTGCAAATATTTAGTGATGTAAAGGGCGTCTCTATCATACAGTATATCATTACCCAAAAAATTGAGCGAATAAAGGAGTTGATTCTCTATAAGGACAAGTCGCTGCCGGAAATCGCTGATATACTGCGTTACAAAAATGAGGACTACATGATTGCCCAGTTCAAAAAACATACCGGCCTTTCTCCCCTGTTTTTCAAGAAATTAAAAGAAAAGCGCAACCAAAATCTGCCACAGTAATTACGAATCATAGGGTAGTAAAAACGGGAAGTGCCTTTCTCATCGTTGTATTCATTGCGATCTCAATCACAAAATGCAGTGATACGGGAGACGACCACGACCCGATATCACAGCAATCCTCGCCGGATACTATTTCCACATGGACGACCGGCATAGTTTATGATAGCACCCGCATTCCCCCTGCGGTTTTCTCGATCATTGAAGAAGTTCGAACCGCCCGGCCGCCATTCCGGATCATAATTGGGTTATGGATTTTCCATCATATTTAAGGATCCAGGCTTTCTTGTTAATGGGCAAGTATTTGTTAATCAGAAGCTTTCGTGATTCATCCGCGGTCATCCCACGGGTGAAGGTTACATAATTAAATGTACTTAGGGCATTCATCTGCGGAAGAATGCTGGCGTCATTGAAACCCTGCTCATGTAGTTGTTTCAAAGCTACTCTCGCACGATCCATGCTACGGAACGCAGCGCCTATAACGTAGTAATTACCGGTATTGCTCACGGGCTGCTTCTCCGTTGAAGCTATTTTGTCGGTGTATTTTTGAAGGCGTGCCTCCAGTGAATCGACTCTTTGAGCTAATTCGCGGTGTCTGGCTTGCCCGTCCGCATTCAGATCGGTTGTTTTTGCGACGGTTCTCTGAATTTCTTCAATTGTATTGTCTTGACGCTCATTCTTCTGTCGGTTTTGCTCTTCATCCTGCTCCATTTTTTGTGCCAGCGGCTTTATCATATGGTCGTTCGACCGTTTCTTGTGCCACGTTGCATGCCGGGTCCGATTGGATCCGAATTTTATGGTGATCCCCGCCATCGCCGTCAGGTAGCTGTCGTCCCAGGATTGATCTATCCTTTCTCCGGACCTGCCTATTTCAAAATCGTAGCCGTCCATCTTCGCGGTATTCGTATAGTTTTGCTGCGCCTGCAGCAGAAAATCGAGTCGGGGCGAAAGGCGAAAACGTAATTCAGAACCCAGGCTATAGTTTGTATTGATGGCATCGTACTCCTCTCCCGCAAATCGTGTACCCGTACCCTGGGGATTTTCAAGAGTGACGGTGACATCATTTTTCAATACGCCGACTCCTCCGTACAGGGAGAAGTTTACATTGTCATCGCGTATCAGTGTATACATCGGCTGCAACGAAAGGCTGATGGTTTGGTTTTCGTAGTTTTGTCCAAACCAGTTTTCCCCCGTTCCATTGAACGAACTGCCGGCAAAGCTGCCACGAACAGCGAATCGGGAATTGGTCGCGTACCGTACGTTAAAGGCTGCCGATGGCATTAAAAATTCGCTGCCTACATTAAAATACGTATGAGATAGACCGCCCAGCATGTCGACACTCCAGTTGCGGGGTGGGGAATGATCCTGCGCCAGTACCTGTGAAACAGTTGCAGCGGCCATAAAAATCGCCGCGAAGCTTACTAACATCCACTTGAATTTCGGTATTAATCGGACCATAATAATCTTATTAAATTAATTGTAGATTCGGTTTTTATTTCTTCAGATAATTAGCAATAAGTTGATATTATTTTTTATGCATAAACCTAGATAAATGTAATTATTTTAGCCTAAATTTTTATTACACAAAGATGTATTATACTTATATAGTTTACATGTTAAATTTGTAATCTTCTATAGAAATCTTCTTCAAAACTGACTGCACACTGTATGTGTTGGTTACTTCTACTCATATAGATTCGCTAACCGCCGGGGAGTGGATAAGTTGCAGCTATTCAGGAGGCGACTGGCATCACAGCTCATGAAAACTTCATTGCTATATTTCTTATTTTTTCCTAACTGTGAAGTATTTAATAGGTAATAATCATATTTATATGTAACTTTATTAAAGGTTTCTAATATATCTCAGCAAAATCTTATAGGCTTTTGTTTTGAAGATCCTTAAGAATAGTGCCATTCCCCTTACTTTGCTATGTTTGATATCATTACTTGTACCCATCACCCATGTAATGAGTAATAAGATGTATGAGGTTCAACAAGCAACTCATACCTGGACCCAACATGTATTTGAGGACAAAAATGAGGCAGTTGAACACCTTGAATCGTATCTATACCAACGGAATGCCAACGGTTATGAGAAATTTAAACGTTCGTTAACTTCACTTGACCAAAGAATTGAACAGGTTAATAAACTTTCTAACCCCGCTGTAGAAGTTAGCAAAGTGGTTTCCGAAACGGCAAGTCCAAGTATTGCGTCTGACCAGCAACGATTGGTTATACGAGTGTACCGTATGGGAAGGGAACTCAAATATGTTCAAAATGCCCGTAATGCTTGGGATCAAATGAATGAACAAATTATCGAACTCAAAAAGACGGCCACCCACTTACATAGCCTAAAACAAAATGGCAACTTTACGAGGGATAGCTTAAGACACTATAGAGGGAAACTTGAGTCTATACAAGCATCCATAGGAGAAGCTGAAGGTCTTTTTTTGAATAATATTAATAAATCATTGGAACAATTTGATGCGGTAGTTTGGTGGGTCGCTTATGGTTTATTGTTCTTGTTATTTGGGGGGAGCGCAGGTATTACATTAGCTAGAACCAAAAGAAGTGAACGCAAAAAGCGGGAATTAGCCAGTTTATTTGAGAACACTCCATTTCCCATAGCATATCTTGACGGACAGGCGCATGTTAAACAGGTAAACCAGTCTTTTATCGAGCTCTTTGGATACAGCGAAGAAGAACTTGTCAATCATCATATCGACCGTTTTATCGTCCCTGAGGATAAACGAAGTAAGGCCGAAAAGTTTAATATAGCAAGTTTTGCAAATAAGACCGTATCAGAGCGAACTGAACGGATAGACAAGAATGGCAACGTGATCGATGTAGCTGTTAGCGGGTTTCCGATTAGAATCAATGGGGAAACTACCGGAATCTATGCTATCTATCAGGATATTACGGATATCGTACGTATAAATAGAAAACTGGGACAATCTGTTCAACAAAAACAGACCTTATTGGAAGAAATTCACCATCGAGTTAAGAATAATCTGGCCGTCATATCTGGCTTATTGTATTTAAAGGCTGAATCTACTCAAGATGGCAGTGTGCGAGCTAGTTTAAAAGAAGCACAAAATCGCATTCAGTCGATGGCATTAATCCATGAACAGCTATATCAAGAAGCCGATGAGAATGCTCGTATAGATATGCCACAATATTTACAGGATCTTATCGGCAGTATCGAACAGTCTCACAATGAGATCGAAACTACTATAAAAACGCAAGTGTCAGCCGATGCTATTAAATTGCCATTGAAACGGTCGGTTACGGTCGGACTTTTGACTACCGAACTAATAAATAATGCCTTTAAACATGCCTTTGAGGGACGTGAAGAAGGATGGATTCATGTGGAAATGCATAAAGAAAACGGAAACATTCGGCTGACAATCTCCGACAATGGGGTAGGATTGCCAGAAGATTTTCAGATGGAGGATGGGTCCATGGGAATGCAAATACTTATCAATCTTACCAATCAGCTTGATGGTGTGATCACCTGTGATTCAAATTCTGACGGGGGATCAAGTTTCACCGTAACCTTTAAAGAGGATCTGGGAGAAAGCAAGAGTGGGGAAATAACGGACGGATAGAAGAGCCTCAGATCCGCTTGTTCTCTACTTTAGACTGGTACAGAAAAGGAAAGAGGCTCATACTATTCCACACTCAAGAAAGCCCGTTAGGACTTTGTATACAACCAGCTATTTCTCCCGCACTTTAATCGATATTGAGACCTCTCTCGAGGAGTTTTCGGGCAGCATTATGCCGGACGGAAGAATTAAATCTCTTGTAAGAGCAGTGGATTCTTTGATCGTTGATAGATCAATGTTTTCAGTGGCAATGGAGTCGGGGAGATTCTGACCCTTTGTTGCAGTTATCGCAATTTCTGTCGGTTTCACACGGAGTTCAGCAAGCTGTAGTTGATCTGGAAGTTTTCCACTTGTTGCAACCCGAACCGGTAGTTGTACCTGTTTGGTATCTTCAATTTTTAAAGTTCTGGGAGATACATTGTATAAGCTCAGGCCCGCCGAAAGGTTTAGGTCATTTTCGGTAATAGTGAGCTCATTGGATTTTTAGTTTATCATTAATTCCCTGTAAGGCTCACCTCTTTTCTAGAGAGAAGGTCTATCCCAAAGAAAAAAACCGTAATGTTCTTGAATTTAATCATGGCAGGACTATAATTTAAATAACTGTTAGGGAATAACTTTAAATACTGAATATCCTGTTTTTCGCTATTATTAACAGAATTTCTGTTTATCTCGAATTCACGTGAATTAGAAACTTTTCTGCGATATCACTACTTTTTAAATGCAATCATTACAAATCCGCTGAGCATCCATCTTTTGAGACTATGAAATAAGACTGCTTGATTCTCTGCCTGATGATGGCCGGGGTTTTACTATATTTTAAAAGATTTTAGATACCTGTGGGGTGGGTTCTGCTTTCAGCGCTAGTATTCTAAGTTTATGTGAGATCCCATGTAGTTTATGTAAGACTCCACGTAAAATCGGGCTATTCAATGGTTGAAAAGAAAAAATTCGGTACATTTTTAGGGGTTTTTCTGCCCAGTATCTTGACTGTGCTGGGGCTGATAATGTATTTGCGGTTTGGCTGGGTGGTCGGCAACCTGGGATTGCCGCTAACCATTGTCACCGTATTGTTGGCCAATATCATTACCTTTATTACCGGATTGAGCGCCGCCGCTATTGCCACTAATATTAAGGTGGGCGTCGGCGGAGTTTACTATCTCATTTCCCGGAGCCTCGGTTTGGAAACCGGCGGAGCAATTGGCATAGCATTCTATATCAGCCGAACACTCAGCATCACTTTTTATGCTTTTGGGCTGTCAGAATCCATCCTCCTATTCTGGCCGGTTGAATTGTGGGGCCCTGTGCCCGGATTTGCTATACCTGCTCTCACAGCCTTCATTATCATCATTATTACCATTGCCTCAGGGAAAAGTGCCGAGCTGGTTCTTAAAATCCAGATCCCCATGCTGATACTGGTCGTTCTTTCCATTCTTGCACTCATTATCGGGGTGCTAATGGGAGACCTGCGGGTCCCGGAATGGACCCCGGCCTATCGTACCGTGCCGGCTGAGGGCGGATTCTGGGTTATTTTTGCGGTTTTCTTTCCCGGCGTAACGGGTTTTCTTGCGGGTATAGCCATGAGCGGCGACCTCAAGACCCCGGGAAAATCCATTAAGAATGGCACGCTTAATTCCGTCGTTACCGGTACGCTGGTGTACCTGCTCATCCCCATTTTGCTTTCTATAACGGCTCTTGTCCCGCTGGATAAAATGGCCCAGGAATCTTTTGGTCTTCGCAGTTGGTCGGAGGTTGCCTTCATGGGAGGATTATTTATTTATCCCGCGGCCTGGGGAGCCATTCTATCCTCCGCTATTGGCAGTGTGCTGAGTGGGCCTCGAGTTTTGCAATCGCTCTCAATGGACGGACTGGCTCCCAAATTCCTGTCCAGAGTATCGAAATCGGGGCAACCCACTATTGCAACGTGGATCACCGGTTGTATTGCTCTGGCTGCGGTAGCACTCGGTGAGTTAAATACGGTAGCCAAATTCGTAACCGTACTCTTTTTAACCCTGTACGTTGTTATCAATGTGGTGGCAGCTATCGAAAAATTGGTGGCCGAACCTTCCTATCGCCCCAAGGTTGATATTCCCTGGTACTGGTCGATGGTAGGAGCAGTCGGATCGCTGTATGTTATCTATCTGATCAGTCCTGTCGCATTGGTAGCGGCCTTCGTTCTTGAGGCGGCCTGCTACATCTATTTCAAGAAAAAAGCCCTTGAACAACAGTGGGGTGATGTAACAGCCGGCCTGTGGATGAAATTGGCAAGATTTTCCCTGCTCCGTATCAATAAGCGGTATATCAGTCCGCGGAACTGGCGGCCTATCATTTTACTTTTCGCAAAGGATATTGACGAACGTATTGAACTGGTCAAATTAGCTGCTGCTTTTGGTCAGAAACGGGGAATATTCAGCATTTCAAAATTGGTTTTCGGGCAGGATGAATTTAGCAGGTCTGAAAAAAAGGAACTTAAAGGTCAGATGGTTGAAAAGCTGAGGAGTCATCAGCTTGAGGGATTTTGTGAGGTGAATACGGTTAACTCATTAAATGAGGGAATATTAAATATTTCGAAGGGGCATGGCATTGCCGGTCTGAAGACAAATACGGTCATGTTCGGGTGGTCAGAAGATCGGTCAGCCAACCTCGATCAGCTAAAAAATATCCGCAAGTTGGCGGAAATCAGTAAAAATATTGTACTGGCCAAATTCAATGATCCGCTCGCCTGGAAAATCAAAAAATTTGATCGGATCGATATATGGTGGAGTGGGTGGAAAAATAACGGAAACTTGATGTTGATATTTGCGTATATGCTTAAATTGAATCCTGAATGGGAGGAAGCGGACATTCATATTCGTTCGGTGGTCAATGACCGGCAGGATAAAAATAAAATGGCCGATGGCATTCAACACTCTCTGAATGAGGCACGTATCCCGGCGAAAATTGATATAACTGTGAACTCGGAGAACAAGCCGTTCCGGGATTACCTTCATCAAAAAAGTTCAGATGCCGATATAGTATTTTTGGGGTTAGGGAGACCGAAACCAGGTAACGAAGAAAAGCAGGTCGCCAAAATTGAACAGCTTGGTGATGTGGCCAAAACGGTGGTATTTGTCCAAAATAACAGCATTAAAGAAAGCATGCCGCTGTTGTTGGATGCTGAGGGGTAGTCTCACTACAAGTTTTAACTGTTCCAAATTTTGGGGTTGCTTACACGTGGACAAATTAGAAATAAAATTAAGTGAACTTTAAAAAAACGTTTACAGTAATAAATGTTTATGATATTTGAGAGCTTTCACTAAACGTGTGTATATCTGAAATCCTCTATATTAAGCGCAACTAGTAATTTCCTTCTTGATTCATACACCGTAAGTTAGATATTCTTTTACACTTGAGCCCTCTTCGATTTTTTTGCCAATTGAAATAACAAAACCCCCTGCAAGGCTATAACAGCCTAATACAGAGGGTTTTGAGTACCGGCGGCCGGACTCGAACCGGCACGGGCGGTACTCCGCCCATTGGATTTTAAGTCCAACGCGTCTGCCAATTCCGCCACGCCGGCGTGCTGCTATAAATAATTGCGCTGCAACAGGTTATAAAAAATAAAAACGCCTTTCAAGACCATCCCACTATCGTAGTTCTAGGCCCGATTTGAGCCTGTTTTAGTGTCTAGACACTTGATTTATCAATTCTTATGTTGACCATCCTGTAAGGGTTCTGCGAATGTCCTATTTGTCAAGAGAACCCAAATATAAGGACTTGAGAAGTACTTTTACAAAGTAATTCTATAACAAAATATAATTATCACCAGACAAAGAATAATGGGATCAAGATAATCCGGATGATTCATGTGAATAAATTTATTCTTGCTAAAATAAATGGGCAATAGTACTTTAAAAATAAAGTTCTTTATCAAACGAAGCTTTATCATCAAGATATTCTACAGATTTAAGATTTAGTTGTGGGTACATTTCTTTTATCCAGCAGATATAAGAATATCTTTTCAAGAGAAGTGGATTCCACTGGGTATTATGATGCATCAATCGCCAAGGCTTTCCACGCTCTATCGCTTCTAAATAAATGCTAATGCTACATCCAAAAAGAATCCTTCCTTTTCTGCTGTTTTTGTTCGCATCTATAAATTACTCTATCGCCCAGGATTTCGGTTTGCCGCAATACTTTTTCGATGAACCGGATTATATGGATTACTACGATTTTCAGTCCGCCGATCTCAACGGGGATGGTCAACTAGATATATTTTTGCACCGCCTGGGGAGTCAAGCAACCTGGCTGGAAAATAATGGTGAAGATTTTAGTGAATCACATTCGATTAAACTGGACGGAGCCGGTTTTAAATCTTTTGATATTGCTGATCTGGATGGCTGGAGAATACCGGAAATTATACATATAACTACCACCTGCTCCGAGAGATAGAACGGGATAACAAGCTCGTTAAACTAAACTTTAAGGACATTGATGGAGATAAAAATCCGGATCTGGTCTACAATATTTTTGTCGACTATCCGAGATCACTTGAAAATTACCTGGTAAGAAATGAGGGTAAGGGAAAACTTCCTTCCGAAATCTCGTTAACCGGGAAAGTGGGGATTGATGATCCCGTTGACCTGTTTGATATCGACTTGGACGGCGACTCCGACCTGATTTATTACTCCATCTACCACACACTCGACCGTAAATATTTTATAATACACTATCTGACGAATAATGGAGATGGTACTTTCTCGAAAGATCCAGAAGCAATATCTGAAGTTGAATACGAACCCTATCTACTGAACGATCTTAATATGGACGGATATCAAGATATTATTGGTAGCAATACCGTGAATGAATTTTATGGTAATGAAATAAAGGGTCTTGAATGGTCACAAAACGGGGGAAATTTTCATTTTGCTGATCCTCAAAGAGCAAACCCTTGGGTAGGTGATATAGATAAAATCAGTTCGGCACAGCTTAATAGGGATAAAAAACCGGATATTATTGCCATCAGTGGAAATAAAATTTTTTGGTTCGAAAACAACATTCAAACGTCCACTTCCTTTGAAACTGGCAACCATGTATTACCGGAGAAAGTCAAACTTTGTGACAACTATCCAAATCCCTTCAATCCATCTACTGAAATAAAATTTTCAATTCCCAAGACCTCTAATGTTCAACTTATCGTGTACGATTTATTGGGACGTAAAGTGACGACACTCGTTGATGATCGATTTCAAGCAGGTAATCACAGCGTGAAATTCAATGCGGGCAATTTATCCAGTGGAGTATATATTTATCGATTGGAGGCCAATGAATTTATACAAACACGGAAAATGATGTTAGTCAAATAGCGTCATATAGTTTTTTGACCATTCACTAAAATTCTTCCATATAATCATTATAGAAGGCAAAAAAAGTATCCCTTGAAATTTTGCCTAAATCCAGGGCCCTTCTAGCAATTACGATGGGACTTACCTTGAAGGTTTTCGCCAGGTTTTTGAAAACTTTATCGTTATTCCAGATGTCAAAAAAAAATCTGTTCGGGTACTAAAAATTCGGCAGCTATCTTGTCGTATAATTGTTCAATGGAGTTTTCTGTGGGCTGCATTTGTCTAAAGTCAAATCCGGCACTTTCTCCAATCCACAAATGAGCCAACTCATGAATGATGGAAACATCTGGGCGGCCTTGGTATCAGCGGAATTCACAAAAAGAAAGGGAGCATAATCATCCACCAGTACGAAACTTCTACTTTCCTCTGCCGGTATTTTTCGATGGGTATTGTTTCCTACGACGCTGTTGAACACTGTGATTATTCGCTTGTCCTCGATCCGTAGGGTGAGGAAGTCTAAAGCCTCCTGCCAATATGGTAAAGATGTCGACCCTATATTTATATACGAGAGCATTCCGGTTTAATAAGTAGTATCTTCACCCATATCATCTAATAATTTCTTTGAAAACTTTGGAAGGCTTTTACCAAAATCGAGTACGAGTTCTTCCAGATCTTGATCCTTTTTTTGAGCGATTTTGGACAGTTTCATCATTACAATTCCGGGCTTCATGGAATACAACGTGAGTAAATAGTCTTGGGGATGCATAGCCTCAATGTCCCATTTATCCAAATCCTCTTCTTTGAAATCTTTCAGGTTAAAGGTAATGATGAGATTTAATTTATCTTTAACCGCGGCAGCTAAGACATGTCGATCTTTCTCATCATTAGTCATGGCAGGAATCAATTCCCGGTATTCGGTTATCATAGCTTCAGGGAATGCCTCTCGGACGGCATCTTGAAAAGAATCCGCCAGTCTTTCCGGCCAATCTAATTTATCTACATGAGTCTTATAAACTTCATCTAATATATCTGGACTCCATTTAGGTAAGAAAAGACGGGGTTTTTCTGCAAGGCGTAAATATAAATTACAAACCCCGTAATTGGCCAAGACGCATGCATCCAGCAAAATCTTAAAGTCAGCTATCATCACCCTGATAGCTTGAATCATACTTTCCGGCATCCGTCACCTTGTCGAATAACCCATCCAATGTTTCTTTGCGTTTGCTATCCCTCTTATCGGCATACTCCTTAAGATCTCGGAAATACACCCTGCGATGGGTACCAACGAAGTGAAAATCGATTTCTCCTTCTTCAAGAAGATCGACCAAGTGTTGTCTTGATACACCCAGAAAATTGGCTGCCGCCTGGGTAGTTAGTGTTTCATCCTCCGGAATCATAAAAATTGAGTGTCCTTGTTTAACGAGCTGGACAATGTCCGAAAGCATCTCGAATATAGGTTTGGGGAGCTCCGTTCGGTTACCGGATGAATCAATTAACGCAGGGAGCTTTTCACTTTTTAGAAGAGTTTCTAATTCTTCCATTTGATGTTCATCCAGCGAGGATGATTCGAGTCTACGTTCCATAGCAGCAGGGTTGATTGATCTCTATTTACTTCATTATATAAAATAAACGCTATAAACGCTAAATAAATTATTCAGTTATTTAACTACCTTGGTTTTTTGGTATTGGCAGACTAAAGAGGAGAGAGGGCAACCAGCTTTGGTTGAGGAAAAATATTTCTTAACCAGAAGTACGACATTACCCCTTAATTTGCCGCTATTTGGGTGTCTAAAATCGGATGGACGAGCTCAATATCCCGGCGTACCGGGAAGGAAATCGTTATTTTTAAGTCCAACGCGTCTGCCAATTCCGCCACACCGGCGTGTAATAATTCAATGAAACCATTTTCAAGACCCCAAATATAATAGTTCAATCATTACTTTTACAATGATATTCTGGAACAAAGTGGGTTTTTACCTGATAAAGGAATTTGTCGTTGTTAAAGATACAAAAAACTGGTTGGATGGTATGAGAAAAGCTCAAGAGAACTGCCGAAAAATTCGATTATTAAAGAAGAATTTTGACGTTACAGGTTGCGAGGTGACAGTATGGTGCCATCGTTGAAAATATATTGATCAATTGCATCCATATTTTCAAATATGGATAATTTTGAAAATATGGATGCATTGTTAGAGTTGTAATAAAGCTAATGACAATATAAAATGAGACAACATGTCTAGAGCAGGATCATTTATTAAGCAGCCTGAAGGTTACAAATCGTTTGTTCCCAAAAGTCTTCCCCCGGACCCTCCAATCGAATGGGACGAGGAGCTGCATGAAAAACTGTCCAAAGCTGATCGGGCTCTGGGCAGATTGGATGGGATTGCCACCTTTTGGCCCAACCCGGATTTATTTGTGGCCATGTATGTACGAAAAGAAGCTGTGCTCAGTTCTCAGATTGAAGGTACCCAGGCATCTCTGATAGACGTTTTGGATTATGAAACAACAGGGGAAGTCAGAAAGGATGTGGATGAGATTGTTAACTACATAAATGCCATGAATCAGGGACTAGAAAAGCTTGAAAAAGCACAGAAGTAAATACTATGAATTACTAAATAACGTAAGGTTTGAAGGGGCGTGGGAGCAATGGATAAAATTTTTCTTGGAAGGAATCTATGAAGTTTCTCAACAAGCTACGGATACGGCCAACAATATAGTAAAACTGCAAAATTATGATCATGATCGTCTATCAGATGATGCTAATGCTTTAAAGTTGCTGGATTATTTGTATACAAATCCAATGGTGACTACCAATAAGGTTCAGGAAGTGCTGGATGTTTCAGCTTCTACCGCTAATCGTCTGGTCTCAAAATTTGAGGATATGTCTATCCTGGAGGAAGTGACAGGATACAAGCGAAACAGAAGATTTGTATACAGAGAATACATGCATACGTTACATGAAGGCGTAGAATTTTAGGATAAAGGCAAATTTGGTTAGTCCGATAGAGCAGATGATACTTGAGATAAAACCAGGTGGTGTATGGAAGATTATAATCGTAACCGTCCCCACACTTCGGTTGGGTATAAAACCCCTGTATCACTGAATCAATAATTGGAATTCTTCAGTTATAACTGTTCCAATCATTGGGAAAGCTTACAATCCCGACGGAGAGAAATACATCCGGAAAATTACAGTAACTATCGCGTTCTTCGATAAAATTATTAAGTAACAGCACATATTTGCGCTACTAACCTTTAAGGAAAACTATCTGAGCAGTAGTCGGCTCACCTTCATGATTGTATGATTATAGTTATCCAATAGATATCCATTATTCCTCTTTCTCCATCACCACGTAGATATCTCTGCCCGATCGTTGCTCGGAGCTAATCAATGTAAATCCCGCTTTCCGAAGTTCTTTTACAACCGTATCAAGGGTCACGCCATGCTGGGGTCCGAGCGACGGGGTGTCTGAACCGGGGCTTTCCTTTCCACGCGGGGCAAAGTCTATAAGGGCGATTCGTCCGCCGGGCTTTAGCGCATTCCAGATGCTCTGGTTCATCGCCGAAGGATTTTTGAAATGATGATACACTCGCCGCATAAACAATGCATCGCAGCACTTATCCGGGAAGTTCGTCTTATTTGGATGACCTTCAATGACCGTGATATTGGTTACTGAGGCATCATCGACTACATTCTGCAGGTACTGTACTGAATCGGCGCCCAATTCTGAACTATACACATGACCTTCCGGGCCCACTTGTCGGGCCATCGCCAGGGTTAGGCGGCCGTCGCCGGCCCCGATTTCAGCAACAATAGAGCCTTCTTTGACTTCGAGAGCATCAATAAACCACCGGGCGTCTTCTGTGTCAGACTGTGCATATGAAACGCTGGTTGCTGTGGCTATAAGTAGAGCAGTAAAAATAAAATAGCTTATTCTATTCATGAAAAATCGCACATTTTTGAGGAGATGCTCTCTGTTTTTTATATCCGGCATAGTACAGTTTTTCAAATTGGGGTTTGAGGTTCTTCACGTATGAAACGCAAATTCAGCTCCGGATCTTGCATATTCCTTGCCTCTCTTGACATATATCAAGAAAATTTCCTGTCATAAATCAATGGCGCCGTGAGTCCACTCATTTATCTTATGGGTGAACAAATTGATTAATCACAAAGTACAAGCACCATGACGACTACAACCAAGACCTTATGGAAAGTTGATCCGACGCACTCGGAAGTCCAATTTAAAGTGAAGCACCTGGTGATATCGACAGTCACCGGTAATTTCGGTTCCTACGAAGGAAAAATTGAAGCCGACGGCGATGATTTTGAAGAAGCGGAAGCCACGTTTACGGCGGATGTTGACAGTATCACCACGAATAATGAAGACCGTGATCAGCACCTGAAATCGGACGATTTCTTTGACGCTGAGGAGTATTCGCAAATAAAATTTGAGTCCACTGACATTGAGAAAGTGGACGATGGTAAATACAAAGTCACCGGTAATCTGACGATCCGTGACGTCACCAAAGAGATTGAGCTGGGCGTCGTTCACGGCGGTACGGTCGAGGATCCCTATGGCAATACCAAGGCGGGATTTGAAGTGACCGGGACGATCAATCGCAAAGAGTTCGGCCTCACCTGGAATGCCGTGACCGAAGCCGGAAACGTGGTCGTGGGCGATGAAGTTACCCTGCAACTGAATCTTCAGTTCGTCAAAAATTAGTACGGACGGACCACGACTGCTGTACTTCTTTAGCGGATATCCTCTTTTTCCACCTTTTCACCGGGAAATTAGCCTGTGAGAATGCGTGAAGGGGGATATCCGCTTTTTTTATTTTCCTATTATTTCACAGTACATTTTGTTAAGGTTTTATCTTTTAATAGAGTTGTGTGATTATAATTCCAAAGCCGAGAACAAATGTACGAGCAATTAAAAGAGAGTATTACGGAACATGTCTCCCTGTCTGACGAGGAGTGGGAGAGGTGCAAAAATAGTTTTCGGCCGAAGCGGATGCTTAAACGGCAGTTTTTGCTTCAGGAGGGGGATGTTTGTCGGCAGCTCACCTTTGTCGAAAAAGGAGCCTTGTATTCGTACACCCTCGATTCAAAAGGCAATCGGAATGTGTGGCGTTTTGCCTTTGACGGATGGTGGATCGCAGATCTGCAGAGCTTTTTTACGGATAATCCCTCCACGCTGAATATTGAGATATTGGAGGATAGCGAGCTGCTTTTACTTGACCGTGAGAATCATGAAAAATTGTTGAAGGAGATTCCGGCGTACGAGCGGTACCATCGCATTATTCTTGAGAATGCATATGTGGCTCTCCAACAACGCGTCGAAAATGCATTGGGTCGTACGGCCGAAGAAAAATATGCCCGCCTGCAGGAATATAATCCTGAATTTATGAACCGGGTCCCCCAGCATTTAGTCGCCTCTTATCTGGGTATTACGCCCGAGACACTGAGTCGGGTTCGCAAAGATTATAGTGGTTAGAAATATATTTCACCTGTCGCAGGACCTACTGAAAAGAGTTGCCGTGTTGGCCGGCTGGAAAATACTGCGCGACTGAATCACACTTTAAAATATAAATTGAGGAAGATGAATAATTCCTACACCACACCAGACGAAACCCGTATCGGACACGTGCATTTGAAAGTGTCCGACCTGGACAGAGCCCTCGAGTTTTATCGAGATCTGCTGGGCTTTGAGGTGACGACCATGTATGGGGAAAATGCGGCGTTTCTTTCGGCTGGCGGCTATCACCATCACATCGGACTGAATACCTGGCACAGCAAAGGGGGGTCGCCGGCACCCCGCAACACCCCCGGTTTGTATCACACTGCCATTTTATATCCCACAAGAAAAGATCTGGCCGAAATCGTACAGCGGCTGATCGATGCGGATTATCCAATTCGCGGGGCCAGTGATCACGGTGTTTCGGAGGCCATCTATCTGGATGATCCGGATGGCAACGGCGTGGAACTCTACCGGGACCGTCCCCGGGAGGAATGGGAATATAAAGAAGACGGCTCAGTCAAGATGGTCACCCGTCCGCTGGATCTGCAGGATCTGCTTGAAGAACTGGAGTAAAAGCTGTTTGTGGATGAACCGGTAACGCTCCTCTATGTGGAAGATAGTAAGTTTATGCTGGAAGTCGTTTGAATGGGAGTATCTGAAAACGATGCCCGAGGAATGAAAGGTTAAAATTATGAAGGTGGAAGAATAGTGAATTTCAGATCTCTTATTGATGTACCCAATTATTTTATATAGGATAAAACGGATTATACCGTTTTAATTGATATTAAAAGTTTAATCTGGTACATTAAGGGACCTCAGGCAAGGAAGCGTAAGATGTTTTCTATGCTGGGAGTCTGTCAGACTTTTCGTTTCGAATCGAGAAGCCCGACAGACTCCTGGAAGATCATAATTTTAACAAAATCAAAACTATTAGATGATTGTACATAATTTAGGCTATCCGCGAATTGGTGCTCAACGAGAATTGAAAAAGTTGGTAGAGTCGTATTGGAAAGATGAGCTTGAATTAAGTGCACTTACCGAGAAAGCCTCCGCCCTCCGTAACAAACATTGGAAAACACAAAAAGATGCAGGGATGGACCTTATTCCCGTCAATGATTTTTCCTTCTATGATCAGGTGTTGGATATGGCTATGACGGTGGGTGCCATTCCCGAGCGGTATCACCAATTGATAGATGAAACGCAAAAGGAGCAATACGGCTATCCCGTGGACGCTTATTTTGCCATGGCACGGGGACGTCAGGACGAACAATTTGATCTTTCCCCCATGGAAATGACGAAGTGGTTTGATACGAATTATCACTATATCGTACCTGAATTCCATGCCGATCAGTCTTTTGAATACTATTCGACCAAAGTGGTGGATGAGTTCAAGGAGGCTCACAATAACGGCATGAATGCGAAGCCCGTGTTGATTGGGCCGGTTAGTTTCTTGCTATTGGGAAAAGAAACCGGGGATAATTTTAACCGGCTGGATTTGATGGATGATCTTCTGCCGGTGTATGAGAAGATTCTGGATGAATTGATAGAGGCTGGTGCCGGATGGATTCAGCTGGATGAGCCATTCCTGAATATGGATCTGGATAATGAAAGTCGGCAGTCTTACCGGAAAGCCTATAAAGAGCTGAGTAGAGACGATGGCAAACTGTTAGTGGCGACATACTTTGACAGTCTGAGGGAGAATGCAACTGTAGCTCGTGAACTTCCGGTCGATGCGCTTCACCTGGATATGGTCCGTGGATCGGATCAATGGAATCAGCTCGATGCCTTTAAAGATACCGATCAGATGCTGTCCCTTGGAGTGGTGAATGGTAGAAATATATGGAAGAACGATCTTGAAGATTCCATGAATAAAATTGAAAAAGCCGCCGACAAGTTGGGCAGCGAGCGTCTGATGATTGCCCCTTCCTGCTCGCTCCTGCACGTACCGCATGATCTGGACCAGGAAGATGACGAGGAGGCACTTCCCGGCAGTATTAAACGCTGGATGGCGTTTGCCCGCCAAAAACTGGATGAATTGGTTCTCATTCGGGATCATGTTGAGAACCGGGCCACGGAAGAACAGCAAAAAAGAATGAGTCAGCATAAAGAGGACCTTCGAGCCAGGCACGAATCCAGGTTAATTCATAAGGACACGGTAGACGAGCGAGTACAAAATATATCCAAAAAGGATGCGCGGCGAGATAATCCTTTTGAAAAACGACAATCCCTGCAACAGGAAAACCTCGATCTTCCGGTACTGCCGACCACCACGATCGGGTCTTTCCCCCAGACGAAAGAGGTACGCAAAAAGCGAGCTCAGTACAAGCGTGGAGATATTAATCGCGAAGCGTATCATGAATTCTTGCAAAGTCAGATTGAGGAGGCCATTTCTTTCCAGGAAGATATTGGACTGGATCTGATGGTTCACGGTGAATTCGAGCGTAATGATATGGTGGAGTATTTTGGTCAGCGACTGGAAGGATATGCGTTTACCCGCAACGGCTGGGTTCAGAGCTACGGCAGCCGATGCGTAAAACCACCGGTAATCTATGGGGATGTCGAACGACCGGAGCCCATCAGCGTGGAGTGGACTTCCTATGCCAGTGAGCTCACCGACAAACCGGTGAAAGGAATGCTTACCGGACCGATTACCATGCTGCAGTGGTCTTTCCCCCGAAACGATCAATCAAAGTCTGAAACAGCCCTGCAGTTGGCCTTGGCTATTCGTGATGAAGTGGCCGACCTCGAAGAGGGTGGAGCCAAAGCTATCCAGGTGGATGAACCGGCTCTCCGTGAAGGATTGCCTTTGCGAGAAGAGGATTGGCAGGAATATCTGGATTGGGCGGTCCAGGCGTTCCGTGTGGCAACGACGGTAGTGGAGGATCAAACCCAGATTCATACTCATATGTGCTACGCGGAATTCAATGATATCATGGATGCTATAGCAGATCTGGATGCCGATGTGATTTCCCTGGAAGCTTCGCGTTCCAGGATGGAGCTGCTTGATGTATTCAAGGAGTTCGACTATCCGAATGAAATCGGACCGGGCGTCTATGATATCCACTCCCCACGGGTTCCGAGCCGGGAAGAAATGGAAACGCTAATCGAGAAAGCCATTGAGGTCCTCAATCCGCAACAGGTCTGGGTAAATCCGGATTGCGGACTCAAAACCAGGGGCTGGACCGAAACTAAACCTGCATTGCGTAATATGGTTAATGCAGCCGAAAATATGCGTGAAAAGATCAAGGTTGAGGCCTGATACCCGCAAGCCTATTGAGCGGATGCTGGAGATTGCTTGAGGTGATTATTGTCGTTGTTTATAAAAAGTTCCAACCGAAGCTTCATGCTCGCAGTAATCGCATGCCGTTGAGTATGACCACCAGCACCGAAATCTCGTGGATGAACATGCCGCCGGCCATGTGGACATGGTCCGTGATGACGCCGGTTAACAGTCCGGCTACCGTGAGCAGGGCAATCACTACATTTTGTCGTATGTTGTTAAGTGTTTTGCGGGAGAGGGAAATCGCCCGGGGAATTTTGAGCAGGTCGTCTGCCATCAGGGCGATATCAGCCGATTCAATAGCCACGTCGGTCCCGGCTGCTCCCATCGCAATGCCGATGTCGGCAGTGGCGAGGGCCGGGGCATCGTTGATTCCATCGCCGATCATGGCAGTGATATATCCCTGCTGCCTCAGGTCCCGAATCTTGTCAAGCTTGTCTTCGGGCAGCAATTCCGCATGCACCTCGTCAATGCCGGTTTCCCGGCCGATTGCCTCGGCAGTTTCCCGCTCGTCGCCGGTCAGCATGAGCACCCTCTCGATACCGGCTTCTTTGAGCTGGTGGATCATGCCGGGGGCATCGGGACGGGTTGTATCGGAGATGCCCAGCACTCCGGAAAGTCGACCGTTTATTGCTACAAGTACCGTCGTTTTACCTTTCTCCTTGAGTTGACGGATGGTATCCAGGGCGACGGACGACAGTTCGGTACTGTTCTCTTCCATAAAGGTTTGATTGCCGGCCCATACCTGGTATGAGTTGTACTGGGCCCGGATGCCTTTGCCGGTTACGGATTCAAATCGGTCGGGTTCGGGAATAATACCCGTTTCCTGCGCCGCTTCCACAATGGGGGAAGCCAGCGGATGTTCGGAGTGTGTTTCGGCCATTCCCGCCCAGTATAAAAGGTGTTGTTGGGAAGCTTCCCATGGACTCCCTGCCGATGTATTGGAACGCACAGGTTCTTCACCATTGACGCCCGCCGGTTCAAGCGAGGGGACTTCGTCAAAAACCACAATGTCGGTCAGACGGGGTTTACCCCGGGTAAGAGTGCCGGTTTTGTCGAGTGTGACGGCATTGATTTTTCCGGCATTTTCAAGGTATTCACCTCCCTTGATCAGGATGCCGTCTTTGGCGGCCCGGCCGATCCCGGAAATAACCGAAATGGGAGTGGAAATGACAAGGGCACCCGGACAGCCGATGACCAGCAGGGTCAGGGCCAGTTCGATATTCCAGGTGACAAGGTAGGCCAGCACGCTGAAGCCGATAATCGAGGGCGTGTACCAGCGGGCAAATCGCTCGATAAACCGCTGCGTGGGAGCTTTTTCTTCCTGGGCCTCCTCTACCCGTTTGATGATGCGGGCCAGCGTGGTGTCGGAGCCGGTCTGGATGGCCTTTACTTTCAGCCAGCCGGTCTGATTAATGGTGCCGGCATAGACTTCCTCCCCGGATTGTTTTTGGGCGGGAAGGGGTTCGCCGGTGATGGAGCTTTCATCGACGGCCGAATGTCCGTCCAGCACTTTCCCGTCCACCGGCACTTTGGCGCCGGGCTTGATCACCACCGTCTCATCTTTTTCTACCTCCCGGGCGCGAATTTCGGTTTGTTCGCCGTTCCTCAAAACGATGGCGGTATCGGGCGCCAGGTCCAATAGCTCGCGCAGGGTCTGCCGGGTGCGGCTCATGGTACGCGATTCAAGCCACGCCCCGAGTTGAAAGAGAAACTCGACGGCCGCCGCCTCCCAATATTCGCCGATTAAAATAGCACCCGCGGCCGCGATCGTCACCAGCAGTTCGATATTGACATTTCTATTTAAGAGTCCCCGCATCGCACGCAGGGCCACATCAAATCCGGCGGCTACGGCCGCCAATACCATAAGAACGGATCGAAGATCCATGGCTCCCATACCGTAGTCGGCGAGAAGGGCTCCGGCGATCAGAAGGCCGCTGATTACGGTGAGTAATTTCTGCCTGCGCTTGGAATTAGTAAACCACTTTATAAGATTGGACATAACTAATATGGTTGGATATTTGAGGGGATAATGGTTAAAAAGCAGAAACTTTCGCTTGGTATCCGGTCTTTTCGATCGCATTTAGTAAGGTTTGCTCATCCACGGTCTGCGGATCGTGCTCCACCTCGATACGTCCCGTGTTAAAGTGGACAGTAGCTTCTTGGACTCCTTTAAGATTGTTCAGTGCTTTTTCGATGTTACCTACGCATGATGGGCAGCTCAATTCGTCGCTTCGAAGTATCGTTTTCATCGTATTACCTTGTTTTTGGTTAAGAAGTGTGGACATACTTGATTGCAATTCATCCTCAAGGTAATACGGGGTTGGTCTGACTAAAATGAGCCAGATCAAATAAGGGAGGATTGCTACCCGGGAATGGATAGGAAGTGTTTATAAAACTTGTACTGAGGCAATGGTGGCGAAGTGAAACCTGTCAAGTGTAAGGTTCTGACCTGTTATGTGGGGAGTGATGCTGAAGGCATGAACGGTCAGCCTTTATCTTGTGACAAATCACGAATTTTTTCCTGGTTCTTGATCGCGATCCATTGACGTCCCGTGGACACCCAGTCCTTCTCCTGGAATCGGCTGATGATCCGACTGGCGGTTTCGGCCGTGGTGCCCACCATGTCGGCCAGTTCCTTGCGGGAAAGTGGGACCTGGATGAGCAGCCCGACTTCGCTTTCTTCTCCGAATTTATCGCTGAGCATGGTCAAAACGTGGGCGATCCGATTCTCGACCGACCGGGTGCGCAGCTGTTTGATCTGTTCTTGTGATTCTTTTAGCCGTCCGGCCGTAATTTCCAACGCCTTGACCGCTACAGAAGGATATTGATTCAGTATGTTCCGGAAGTCGTCGGTGCCTACGGAAAGTACGCAGGCCTGAGTCTGTGCGATGGCGGTTTCCATGTATTTTTCGTCACCTATGGAGGGCAGGCTGCCAAAATATTCACCCGGCTGAAGCATGTCGATTAACACATCCTTCCCCTCCAGGGTGTGTCGGACCAACTTAACTTTCCCCGCTACCACAATCCGAAGCAGACTGGCGGTTTCCTCCTCACGGTAAATAACATCTCCACGATCAAAATGGCGGGCCCGGAAATGTTGATTGACTTTCTCCAGGTCCGATTCGGATAGTTCCTGGAAAAAGGGCACCATTCCCAGCTTATTCAGACGGACACCAATGCTGCAGTGGCCTTTTTCAAGTTTTATATTTTTAAGTGGAGTTTCCCGTCGTTTGGACATGGGATGAGAAGCCGGGTTTTTAAATTGCAGGGTACTAACCCATTGATCTAGCCAAAAAAGCGGTTATTGGTCAAAGCCTTTGAGTAAATATATATTTAATAGCAAAATGAGTCTTTTGTCAGCGTAATTCAAGGAAAAACGGTTGTTAAAGACGAGTAAGCCGCATGGCATAATACAATATTAACAGGCCCAGTAAAAAATTGATCCGGCCGACCCACGAGGAAATTATACGAAACTTACGTGTTTTCCGGTCCTCCGGCTTGTTATCCATGAGCCGGGCGGCTTTGGGGCCCGCATAAAAGTCGTGTATTCCACTTAATACAAGCACCGCACCAAACAGGTACAACTTCGGTCGCAGCCAGTATCCCATACTACCCTGCCAGAAGGAGGATGTGAATAGTTGTTGGAAGGTGAATCCGCGCCCTAGTAGATTGGTGACGCCCGTGACAAGCAGCACGATAAATAAAATCCAGGAAATGCGGCTGAATTTCTCGCCGATCAGTCGAAAGAGGGTGCCGCGCTTTTGGGCCAGGGCCTTGTGGCGGGAGGCGGGTACCAGCACGGCCACGGTAAAGAGCATGCCGCCGATCCAGAAAACGGCCGAGAGCAGGTGTACATAAACGGAGACATAATACCAGAATGCGTGGGACATGTTCCATTAATTAGATTTTTCGATTGGTGAAGGTTAGAAGTCAAAAAGGTCGGGACAAAGATATCCGCCGCGGTCGTCTATTAAATAAAGGAGGCATTCCCTCCCAGGAACTGCTTCGTCTGATGTTTTAACGCTTCCCGTACCTGCAGCTCTTTTTGTATTGTACCCTGAAGGTTTGCAAAGCCCGACGAAACCGTTTCAACTGTTAGCTCCGGAAATTTTATAGCTGCAGGAATGATCGCCATCGGGAATGTAGGCAGTGCGTTCGACCTGGTCTCCAAATATCTGACTGTAGAACATGGCTTCCAGCTTGCAGGGCAGACGTGTCTCTTTGACGATTTCGCTAAAGGGACAATTGCATTCTTTAACGGTGATACTGTCGTCTTCTTCGTTGAGATCGAATTCAGGCATGAATCCTTCTTTTTCCAGCATATTCATAAGAGCTTCCATCTGCTTTTTGATGCCCTGTTTTTCATGCGCTCCCATTTTTCCGCGGGCTTGTTCGATCCGTTGCTGCCAGAAGTGCTCAAAGAACTCTTCCACTATCTCTTGCTTGTTCTGATTCCTCAGATATTGTAAAAACTCTCGCATCAAGTTCGATTCATAGGAGGGATACAAACTATTTCCCTTGCTGGTTAGCTGATATTGCAGGCTGGGCCGTCCCGGACCCGACCGAACATACTCCCGCTCCAGGTACCCGTCTCTTTCTAACTGCAAAAAATGTTCTCTCAGGGTGGTCTTGGCTAAATCAGTCAACTCTTTGGCCTCTTCCACTTTTATGGATCCCCGACGTTTAGTCATATCAAGTAACTTCTTTTTGGAGCCTGTAAACATAGGTGTCTATTGATTTAAAAAGAAAATTTATAGTATGAGGCCATAAAGAATGAGCACCGTTTCGAGAGCATCATACACTATATACTTTAAAAGATAAGACCAAAGCTCGATTATGTCAATAAATAGGAAAATACCGTTTAAATAGTTGATATATTGATTGAATACTTTTCTATTGAAGCGAGGATAGAATTCCTTTCCTGCTTGTTTCAATTGAAGATGTTATACGAAAAAGTACTCTATCCGTCAAGTTGCTTGACAACCCGCTCTATGAGTTCCAACGTAGCGAGGATTCCGGCTTGAAAACGGAAGGTTCATCCAGCTGATGTGATTCCAGTAGTAGCGAGACATTACTCATACAAGTTGTTACTTTTATGGTTTGTATATTTAACAATTGCAAAACGGCCGTTTTCGTAATTTGCTTATACTTTTTGAAACAGGGTATAAATATAAGGCCGTTTCCCGCCGGAGGGGGTTGTATAAAGGTGGTCGAACTGTTTTTGCAAGATGAAATTTGGACCCAGCAATTCAGAGAGGTCGCTCGAATCATACTTGCGAACTTCCAGGCCGCTGCATTTGTCGACTCCCTCCGGTGAAAATTCTGCAATGACAGCAAAGCCGCCGGATTTTACGAGATTCTGAACAGTTTCCGCGTAGCGGTCTCTCGCATTTTCTTCTTGCAGAAAGTGCAATAGGGCCCGATCATGCCACAGGCTGACAGGGGGATGTTCCCGGAGCGCTGACGATTGAGTGATATCTTTATTAATAAGGGTAACCTGGTCTGACAAACCTTTCTTTTGAAGTCGTTTTCTAAGGTTCTGCAGAGCTTTCTCGCTGATATCGACGGCCGAGATATTCTTGTAACCCTGTTCGGCCAGTTGATCGATCAAAGTGGATGCTCCGGATCCTACATCGATGATTCGATCCTGTTTTGAAATATTACATTCGTCGATAAGGTCCAGGGAGGGGGTAGGTTGTTCTTCGTACCATCCCGTTTGTTCAACGGGAGTGGATGCATATATCGATTCCCAATGCTGCTTGGTCTCGCTGGTATCCATAGGGTAATGGCAGAATTTGTTTAGAAATTATTCTTTAGATGAATCAACCGGTAGATTTTCGAGCTTCCAGCCTCAAGCTGTCCTCAATCCTTCCAAGAGGATTGAGGACTTTTGGAATGCTGGCACCTTAAGTGGTGTTGTAAGCCAAAAGCAACATTTATACGGTTATTTCGTGTTATAGACAACGGGCAGGGAGCGAAGAGAAAAACCGGTTGAACATTTATAGCTTGCGTGTAAATTGAACTAATAACAATCGAATTAAACAAATATCATATGTTACGCAAACTCAGTACGGGATTTTTCGGATTACTTCTTCTGACGTTAATAGTAACTCCCGCCCAGGCGCAATGGGCCATCGGCGGTTCTTATGAGATACGGAACGAGGAACCGAAATCAGGCTTCGGGGCCCGGATCGAAAATACGGTGAAGCTGCCGGTCCCCCTTGTTAATCTCGGATTCCGGGGATATTTCAGCTATTTCAGCGAAGAGAATTCCGTTGACCCGCAAAATTTACAGGGGAGCTATAGCCAGGAAATTAAAAATTACGACTTCGGCGTCTCGGTCCTCGGGAAAGTCGAACTGGGCCTGGTTAAACCATATGTGGGAGTCGGACTCGGTTCGTCGACCACCGATTTAAGCTACAGCGACTTTGAAAATCTTCAGACCGAGCCGCAGGGCGATAGCAAGTCGCAATTTGCGTATCACGGACTGATTGGTGGTGAGGTAAGTCTGATACCGGCCTTACATCCGTTTATCGAGTACCGGTTTACGGACTACAGTGGAGATTTGAGTTTCGAAAATGCTCAAAACCAGGTACAGCAATCTCTTAAAGAGTCGAATGGACGCCTGATTTTCGGTCTTATGTTGCGTTTCTGATAAAACTTTACCATAATCCCTAAAAGAGCGGATACTGGAAGGTATCCGCTTTTTTAATAAGTCTTTTCGCTGTTTGAGTTGAAAAAGTCTTATTTAAATTGGATATCCTCTATTGAAATATTCAGCTGCTTCCTTAGATAAGGCGACGGGATATAGAAATATATAATAGGGATTGTTGAACGACCGGGTGTCAGCAAGATGTTTTTCGATGAGCAGGCTTGATAATTCCATCCCCCGGTATACGTTACATATACGGTGATTTTAATTATTGATTAAATAGCGAAGCGAAAACGTTAATGTCAGTGATTTGTTGATATCGTTAACATTATTTGGATGCATTTTTTTACATTGTTATTGCAGTAAACGTTCAATATCCCGGGTAAGGAAGTACCATGGCCGAAGCCGAAACAAAAAAGGAAAAATATGAGCTAAAAGATTACCGGCTGGCTGAAAGTCAACAGCTGGACCTGGATAATCTGCTGGAGGTATGTCGGAACAACCTGCAGTCGGTCGATGAAGAACGTATCAGCAAGGCTTTCAAGCTTTGTTATCTCTCGCATGAGGGAGTTATGCGGGCTTCGGGCGAGCCTTTCTACTACCATCCCATGGCCGTCGCCAAGATTGTCGCTTCCGAAATTAATATCGACGATGTTTCGGTTACGGCAGCGCTGCTTCACGATACGGTCGAGGATACCGATGTCAGCCTCGAGGATATCGAGGAGATGTTCGGAGAAACGGTAGCTCACCTGATCGACGGCGTCACCAAAATTTCGGGCGTGTTCAAGAGCCGGGACACCAAGCAGGCCGAGACGTTTATGAAGCTCCTGCTTTCGATGGCCGAGGATATCCGCGTGGTATTGATCAAGTTTGCCGACCGGCTTCACAACATGCGTACCATACAGCATCTGCCACGCGATAAACAGCTCAAGATCGCCAATGAGACGATGGAGCTCTACGCTCCGCTGGCGCACCGGTTTGGCCTCTTCAAGATCAAAAGCGAGTTGGAGGATCTGTGCTTCAAGGTGATGGATCCCACCTCTTACAAATTTATAGCCCGAAAACTCCGGGAGAAGAAGGAGGCGCGTGAGTCGTTTATCGAGGAGTTCATGCAGCCGATTCGCAACCAGCTCGACGAAATGGGATATAATTTTGAGATCAAGGGCCGACCGAAGCATATCCATTCGATTTTTCGCAAGATGCAGCGTCAGCAGAAGCCGTTCGAGGAAATTTACGACCTCTTCGCCATTCGCATTATCCTGGAGGATCCCCACTCTAAAGAGGATTGCTGGCGGGTTTACTCGATTATTACGGACTGGTATACCCCGATCCCGAAACGTTTCCGTGACTTCATTTCGGTCCCTAAAGCCAACGGATACCAGTCGCTGCATACCACGGTGATTACTCAGAAGGGACGGAAGGTGGAGGTGCAGATCCGCACGCGTAAAATGGATGAAATTGCCGAGAAAGGGGTTGCCGCCCATTGGAAGTACAAGGAGGGATCGGCCGGATCCGAAACGCTGGAGAAATTTATCCACTGGGTGCGTGAGATCCTCGACAATCCGCGTCCCGAAGCGGCGACCGAGTTCGTCAAGGATTTTCAGCTTAATCTATACCAGGATGAGATTTATGTATTTACCCCGGATGGCGAGCTCAAAACGCTGCCCAACGGGGCGACGCCGATCGACTTCGCCTTCGAAATTCACAGCGAAATCGGTGAACGTGCCGTGGCGGCCAAAGTAAATGGCAAGATGGTGCCGCTGCGGAAGGAGTTGAGTGTGGGCGATCAGGTAGAGATTATTACAGGAAACAAGATTAACCTGAATCCCGACTGGATCGACGATGTGGTCACGCACAAGGCGCGTTCGCGCATCCGACAGTATATCAAGCAGAAAGAGCGTGAGGTGGTTAAAGAGGGACGAAAAATATGGCGTAAGCATGCCGACCGTAATAACATCGAGCTTTCCGAAGAAGAGATGGACCAGGTGGCCAAAAAGCTGGATTTCAAAAACAGTCAGTACCTGTTCTACGACATTGGCAACGGCGATTATGATGTCAAGAAATTGGTGGAATACGCCAAGCAGTTTGTCAGCAAAGGTCGAATCGATGAAGAGGAGTCGGAAAAGCCGCCGCGGACTGCCCAGGAAAACTACGAGAAATATTACGAAACCGCCCGGGCCAGGGATGAGGGCAATGCACTGCTTCTGAACGGCGAGATGACCGATATCAAATACTCCTATGCCAATTGCTGCAACCCTATCCCCGGTGACGATGTAATCGGTTTTATCAGTCGAACGGGGGATGTCAAAATTCACCGGTCCAATTGTAAGAATACCCGCCACCTGCTGAAAACCGATTCCGAGCGAATCATTGACGTCTCCTGGGCTACGAATATCGACAGTAAATTCATCGGTGCCGTCAAGATAATCGGGGAAGATCGAGTGGGATTGATCAACGACCTGACCGACGTGGTTTCCAAGTCGATGAAAACCAATATGAAAAGTATCAACGTCAACAGTGACAGCGGCATGTTCGAAGGTATTATGACCGTCTTCATCGACGACCTTGATCACCTGGATCGCATTATCAAACACCTGAAAAGAGTGAAAGGCGTAAAAATGGCCGTGCGGTACGAGTGAATGTTGAATTTGACTGCTCGTTATTGTCCTCCCCCTCCCCCCCCTCCGAAGGGGAACTCCAAGGCAATCGAGGTGAAAAAACATCCCCCTTCGGAGGGGGAAAGGGGGAGGACTGAAAAGGGCAAAAACAGCATTCACAAAGCTCTTCCCAGAAAAAAGCAGAATCCTATGTGGATGAAGTATCAGTCACAATTCTCATTCCAGAAAAAAGGGGAGGACCCTAAAGAGCAAAATCATCACTCATAAAGATCCCAGAAATAAAAGGGTAGCAACCCTGCCCAACAAAATCAGCAATCACAAGACACTTTACAGGAGCAAAAGACGGGCAAGGACCAAAGAGTCTAAACATTTTTCAAAAATGCCCAAATAATGCAACATTCATCCCCGAAAGCAAAAGAGAAAAATTTTTATATCTTCATGAAAAACAATATCATAAGGCAGATTGTTATATTAATGAAAAGGTGTTTGAGCCGAGAACAACGATACGGAAGGCAGGGAGACAAATGAGAATCCGTAAAGCTACTGTTAAAGAAACCGATATTTTATGATCACTTATACGAAACGTGATATAGTTCGCAAAGTTTCGGAAGAGTTGGACAAACCGATGGTTCGGACCGAGCCGTGGGTGGATGCCGTGATTGATGCCTTGGGGGATACCATGATGGAAGCCGATCCGGAGTGCCGGATTGAGATTCGGGATTTCGGAGTTTTTGAAGTCAAGGAAACCAAAGCAAAACCGAAGGCGCGTAATCCCAAAACCAACGAGGTTATTTATGTCCCCCGTCATCGAAAAACCCATTTCAAGCCGAGCAAACGGCTCAAGGAGTTCTTGCGGCAGCCGTTGGAGGAGGTAGACGAGGAAGAGGGACAGGAGCAGGAAAGCGAATATGAAGAAGTGGATAATTAATAATTAAGGATAAAGTTGAGTGACTATTATCGATGCATAGGAATTGATGTTGGAAGCAAAAGGGTGGGACTGGCAAGGTCCGACTTGCTGCGAATGGTGGCCAATCCCATTGGAACGTATCCTACCCAGGAGGTCTTTAAAAAACTGGAAGAGATTGTTGAAGAAGAGAGAGTTAAAAAGTTTATCGTGGGGTGGCCGTTGACGCCGCGAGGCGAGGAAGGGGAAGCCACCGAGGGAGTAGGACTATTCATCGACAAACTCAAAACCCGCTTTCCCCATATGGAGGTGGTCAAAGTCGACGAACGCTACACCTCCAAGGAAGCTGTTAAAATAATGGTTCGAGCCGGTCGTTCTCAAAAAGAACGCACAAAACGAGGACGAATCGACCAGGCCGCCGCGGCTATAATTTTGCAGAAATACTTGGACAGAGACTATTGAAATTAAGCTCCAGGCTCCACGCTCCACGTTTATTCAAGCTGGTATTCTGGTAGTGTATATTTATTCGTTAATGCCTGCTGGTTTAAACGTGGAGCATGGAGCCTGGAGCACAAAAAATGAAATTTTTTGCCATGGCCATATTGCCAATATTAACATACGATGATGAACATCTCCGGGAAGAAACTCCGCCGGTGAAGGAAAATTCGGAGAATTTGCAGGAGTTGATTGATGACCTGTTTGAGACGATGTATAATGCCAACGGCGTCGGACTTGCGGCTCCGCAGGTGGGAGAAATCAAGCGGCTGTTCGTGGCCGATGTGGATCCGCTGCTGGAGGACCAGGAGAAAGCCCTCGAACAAAAGCACGGTCCGATGGTGTTTATCAATCCCGAATGGGAGGCGATAGATGAGGAAAAGGATCAGCAGGAAGAAGGCTGCCTGAGCATTCCGGAGGTGCGCGAGAAAGTCAAGCGGCCGTTCAACATCAAGGTGCAGTACCTGGATCGCGATTTTAACAAGCAAACCCTCGAAGCCACCGGCTGGCTCTCACGCGTTATCCAACACGAATCCGACCATCTCGACGGCGTGCTGTTCATCGACTATCTGAGCTCCTTCCGCAAACGACTTATCAAGGGCAAGCTGAACAAAATAGACCGCGGCGAAGTCAAAACCGACTACCCGGTTGAGCACTCCACGATTTCCGCTCGTTAACACTTCGCTGATTAATGATGGATAATTAATGATTAATCATTAATTCCTTGCCCGTTTTACTTATAGAGCTCGTTGAAAAACCGGTGGCGGTTCCGAAGTATTAAGTTTTTCGGTAAATAGATGAAAAAATATATGAAAGTTGACAGGCATTTAACATGGTCTGTACATCTCTAAACGAACTCAAAAAGAGAAAAACTTTCGAACGAGGAACCGCCACCGGTTTTTCAACGAGCTCTTAAAATTGATTTAATAGCAGTTTAGCCAATCTTTTTATTGCGGAAACAGAGTTTTACAAGCAGAAAGCTTGCTAATCACAAATCATTAATTATAAATCATCAATCAAAGAAAATGAGAATCATTTTCTTCGGCACTCCCGATTTTGCCATTCCCAGTTTACAGCGTATTTATTCGAGCGATGATCATACAATAGAGGCGGTGGTTACAAACCGGGATAAGCGCAGGGGACGGGGCAGTGGTACACGTCCGACACCGATCAAGAAGAAGGCGCTTGAGTTGGGATTGCCGGTAATCGAGGCGGGCGATGATCTTTCGGATAAGGATTTTTTCGAACAGCTGAAAACCTATGAGGTCGATCTTTATGTAGTAGTGGCCTTTCGAATTCTGCCGGAAGAAATATTGGAGCTTCCGGAACAGGGAGCTGTCAACCTGCATGCCTCGCTCCTGCCCAAATACCGGGGGGCGGCTCCAATTCATTGGGCGATCATGAATGGCGAATCCAAAACGGGTTGCACGGTGTTTTTTATTGATCCTGTGGTGGATACGGGGGATATCATCAAGCAGAAGGAAACGGATATTGGTCCGAATGAAACCACCGGCGAGGTCTACGGTCGACTTAAAGAAATGGGGGGCGATCTGCTTGTAGAGGCGATCGATGAAGTTGCCGCCGATACGGTCCAACCCATTCCCCAGGACGACCGCCAGGCCACCAAAGCTCCCAAGTTGGACAAACAAGATTGCCGGATTGATTTTAATCAGCCGGCCGGCGAGGTGCACAATAAAATCAGGGGACTCAGCCCGATACCAACCGCCTGGACCACCGTCGACGACAAAAGGCTGAATCTATACAAGTCGCACGTCGGACCCGATCAATCTCTTTCGCCCGGACAGTTTACTAGCTGGAATGGAGAACTAATTGCAGGATGCGGCCGGGGCACCGTCATCCTGGACCAGGTCCAACCGGAGGGCAGTAAACGCATCAGCGGCTCTGATTTTTTGAACGGATATCAATCAGATGGTGTGTTTGAATAAAGGCAATCAAGGTGAAAACTGAGTGTTTTATTGGCACCAAACTTATTGTTATCCTTAGTTTAATGCTTAAGTCAAATAATTTGAGAAATACCCGTCCCTGGTGTAGATTAAAGCGAATAAAGGGGCATCGACCCGGTAGTGCGAGTAAATTCAATCGTTGACAAGTCAGAGAAATTTATGAATATGACAGAACTACATGAAGCAGCTAAGAGCGGCAAACTGGAAACAGTTAGGAAATTGTGTGAAAATATGAGTGATGTAAACCAGACGGGATCGAATGGGACGACCCCTTTGATGCTGGCTGCTGAAAACAATCATAAGGAGATCGTATCCTTCCTGTTGGATAAGGGGGCCGATCTCAACTCCAAAACCAAAATGGGAGGGACGGCCCTGAGTCGTGCTGCCGAGAATGGAAATGCTGAAATCATCGAGTTGCTGCTTGATAAGGGAGCGGAAGTGGGAGATATCGCTTTGATCATGGCGGCACGGGCCGGAGAATTGGATGCGGTCAAGCTGCTGGTCGAGAATGGTGCCAATATCAATGCAACCCGGCGATGGGGGCATACGGCCTTGATGCTGGCTGCTAAAGAAGGCAATGCGGAGACCGTCCGATTCTTGCTGGACCAGGGAGCCGATCCGAATATCACCGACAAAAACGAGGAATCAGCCCTGGATTTTGCCGAGGATAACGACAACAAAGATATTGCCCAGCTGCTGCGCCGGGTAGGAGCCAAAGGTCGCAAAGAACGGGAAGATATGGAAGACGAAGAGGACGAAGATTAATGAGGTGAAAGGTGAAGGGTGAAAGGTGAAAGATTGGCTCCATGCGGTATTATTGTGACAACCCTTTAACACATTCCTTAAACGTAATCACCTTTCACCTCAGCTCGAAGCTGGAGGCTCGAGGCTCGAAGTTTGATGTTGATCGGTAGTCAAGGGATAAAGTCGAAGTTGCAAATTGAACGTGTGTTAGCGGTTATTCCGGATTTGGATAAGAGTAAAGTGGCAGATATATAGTTGGCAAGTAACTATCAGAAACCCGGTATACAGACCTATAAAACAAGCTCGAATAACCTCGAGCCTCGAGCTGAGGTGAAAGGATAAAGTTACAAATCCCCATCAGGACTATTACCGTTAAAACAGCCCCCACTCAGTCTTTCACCTTTCACCCTTCACCTTTCACCTAATATTCCTTTCACCTCATTTATTCCCTCATTTAATGTTTGCTTGTTCGTCCCCTGAATGATAGATTTTGGAATGCCGGCAGTTTCCCTGCAGCTTTCGGGAATTTGTTCCGGTTGGCATCGGGTTTCACCGTTGATTGGTGGAGCCCCGGCAGACTGCTGGATAGAAGATAAAAGAGGTTTATGTACATTATTGAAATACAACTGAATTCTTGAAATTAAAAAAGAGCAGGTAAGACGATTATGGCTAAAACAAAAGTAGGAATTAACGGATTTGGACGTATTGGCCGATTGGTCACTCGATCCATCCTGAGACGTTATAAAGATGAGATCGAGGTTGTTGGTATCAATGACTTGACGGATGCCAAGACACTGGCACATCTGTTTAAGTATGATTCGGTCCAGGGTAACTGGGATGGAGAGGTGAAAGTGGAAGGCGATTCTATCATCATCGACGGTATGGAAATCAAGGTAAGTGCCGAGAAAGACCCCTCCAACCTGGATTGGGATGGACTGGGCGCCGAAGTCGTGGTTGAATCCACCGGGCTTTTCCGCACGCGAAAGGATGCCAAGAAGCATCTTGATGCGGGTGCCGACAAGGTGATTATTTCGGCCCCGGCCAAAGGCGATCAGCCGGTCAAGACCATTGTGCTCGGCGTGAATGATGAAGAGATCGACGCCAATGAGGATATCTACTCGAACGCCAGCTGCACCACCAACTGCCTGGCGCCGATGGTGAAAGTGATTGACGAAGCGTTTGGTATCAAGCATGGATTTATGACAACTGTGCACGCTTATACCGGCGGTCAACAGATAGTCGACGGTCCGCATAAGGACCTCCGTCGCGCTCGTGCCGCAGCTCATAACATTGTGCCTACCACGACGGGCGCGGCCAAGGCGGTCGGACTCGTACTGCCGCATCTCGACGGAAAACTGGATGGTAAAGCCGTTCGCGTTCCGGTGCCGGCAGGATCGTTGACCGACCTGACCGTCGTTGTTAACCAGGATACCTCGGAAGAGGAAGTCAACCAGGCTTTCAAAAGCGCCGCCAGCGGCGGAGCACTGCAGCCGTTCCTCGAGTATTCGGAAGAGGAACTTGTTTCCAACGATATTCTCGGCAACGAACACTCCTGCATCTACGACAGTCAACTGACGCACGTAGATAAAAACCTGGTTAAAGTAATTGGTTGGTACGACAATGAGTCCGGCTATTCCGCACGAACAGCCGACTTGATCAGCCGACTGGCCAAGTAATGACCCCGGAGTTTGGGTAATATCAAAAGTGCTCCAACTCATTATTTACTGAGTACTTTGTTAATGCCGCGTCCTTCAAATTTTGGAGGATAAGCAGTTGGCGATATAATCTTGCAAACTCCGTATGGAATAGATACTGCAAAAGACGGGGCGTCACCGCAGGGTGATCCCCGTCTTTTATTTTTATTTATTTTGGGATTGAATTTAGACTAATCTTTTTTGTATTTTCGTTGTCTCTTTTCGGGGCGTAGCGCAGCCCGGTTAGCGCGCATCGTTCGGGACGATGAGGTCGCCGGTTCAAATCCGGCCGCCCCGACTCAAAGAGGTGAAAGGTGAAGGGCGAAAGGTGAAAGACAGTTTCCCGATAGCATTCATGTGACAAACCTTTGATACCTTACCCGATCGCAATCACCTTTCACCTCGCTCGAGGTTGGAGGCTCGAGGCTGAACGTTTATTCTTGCAAAAAATCATATAGTGTGTTGATAAACACTATCACAAGCACGAATGCTCTTTCACCCTTCGCCCTTCACCTTTCACCTTCACTTGTTCATGCAGTAGCATCCTTTACAAACAACAATCATTTCCCCGCCACCTTCCAGTAATACCGTTCCCCTTGTTTAGATTAAATATAAATAGACGGAGTTGGTTAACTATATGTTCATATTATTGCGGTTTTTTATATCTTGTAATTAAGATAAAAATATCTTAATACAAAGATTACTTGATCTGCCGGGAGGCTGGCGGCTTTTTGGACAGAAGTTTTCTGAAGGTAAAGCCTTCTCCTGACGGGCAATCTTTTGATAAGCAACCAGCGGAGGTATTATATATGGATAAAGTAATGACGCACCCCTTAAAGACGAATGGTCAAAGGACGGATGAACAACGCTCCGCTCTTCTTTTTGAGGATCTGAAACAACCTCTGACGGATAAAGGGGCTGCTGTGGAATCTTCTCGATGTCTTGAATGCGGCGGACCTTATGCTGAAGCGCCTTGTGTTACGGCTTGTCCCACAGGTATCGATATCCCCGGATTTATTTCGGCTATCTACCGGGGAGAGATTGACGGGGCGGCGGATAGGATTTTTGAAGAAAATTTATTGGGGGCCACTTGCTCCAAAGTATGTCCGGTGGAAGTCTTGTGCGAAGGGGCGTGCGTACTTGAGAAGGAGGGACGTAAACCGGTCGAGATTGGATTGCTGCAAAGATATGCAACAGAAAGAGAATTGAAGCGTCGAATTCGATTCCGCGAACCGGCTCCTTCGAATGGACACAAAGTTTCGGTTATCGGGGCGGGTCCGGCTGGCCTTTCATGCGCAGGCGAGCTGGCCCTGAAAGGATACGATGTGACGGTGTATGACGAGCGACAAGATTTTGGCGGACTCGTTCGCTACGCGATTGCTCCTTATCGCATCGACCGCGATCCTCTCCCTTCTGAAGTCCAAATGCTGAAGGATCTGGGCGTAAAGTTTGAAATGGGAACGCCGATCGATTCCAGAGAGAAGTTGGATGAGCTACGTAAATCGTCGGAAGCAGTTTTCCTGGGTATCGGATTGGGAGACGATGTAAATATCGGGTATCCGGGTGACGGGCTGCAGGGGGTCTGGGAATCGCTCGAATTTATAAAAACAATCAAAACTGATCGGCTGCCGGAAATCGGTTCGAGCGTGGCGGTCATCGGGGGCGGTAATACGGCGATTGATGTGGCTATCGAGGCCCGCCGAATGGGGGCAAAAGATGTAACGATCTACTATCGCCGAACGGAATCAGAAATGCCGGCCTATGATCATGAAATTGACGAAGCCCGCAGCGAGGGAGTCCACCTGCAGTTTCTGACGAATCCTGTCCGATTCGAAGGGGAGGACCGCGTAGAACGAATGGTTTGCCAGTATATGCAGCTGGGTGAACCCGACGACTCGGGTCGCCCGCGTCCGGTTAAAGTGGAAAATACGGAATTCGCTATCCCGGTGGATACGGTGATCAAGGCGATCGGACAACAGAAACGAACCGGTTTTTTATCCTGGATCGAGGATCTCGAGCTGGATAATGGATTGATCAAAATTGATGAGTCGACCGGACAGACTTCGAATCGCTTCTTTTTCGCCGGCGGAGATGCATTGAACGGCGGAGCTACAGTGGTGGAAGCGGTCGAAGATGGTAAAGTCGCGGCACATGGAATCGATAAATATGTGGGAGGCATGAGCTCATGAAAGAGATAAGATGGCATGGACGCGGCGGACAGGGAGCCAAGACGATTTCTCGTCTGCTGGCCCTGGCTCAAATGGACGGCGGCTGGTATGTACAGGCGTTTCCCGAGTATGGACCCGAGCGTAGTGGAGCCCCGATGAGTGCTTACAATCGCAGCGATTCCCGTCCCATTCGACTGCACTGCGGTGTAACGCGTCCTCACTATGTGATCGTATTGGACGAGTCGCTTCTCGAGGAAGTTGACGTTCTGGACGGATTGCAGAAGGAAGGGTTCCTGATGGTTAATAGTGCCAGGAAACCGGAGGAGATCGCCAAAAAGCTGGGATTCGACGGACCTATTTATACGATCGACGGTGATCGGATCGCCCGAGAACAGGGCATAGGATTTGCTAATGTAGTGTTGGTTGGAGGGGTGGCGAAAGCCCTTGGTGAACCGGCCGTGGAGGATGTAAAACAGGCGGCAAGTGAAATGTTTGGCGCCAAGCTTTCGGAAGAGGTTTTGCAATTGAATATGAACGCTATTGAAGCGGGATACAAAGCAATTAGGACTAACGGTACAGGAGGTTAGCAGCTATGAGTAATAAGAAACCGAATTTAAAAAAGTTTCACGAAATTCCGATCGGCGGCGTGGTTCCAACGGCCGACGCCGAACATCCCAAGACGGGTGGATGGCGGACCGGATTAAAGCCGAAGGTGAATCTCGATCAATGTATTAATTGCCTGCTATGCTGGGTCGATTGTCCGGATACGGCCATTATGGTCGACGGTACCGACTTCTTTGGGTTCGATTACGATTATTGCAAAGGGTGTGAGCTCTGCGAGGAGGTCTGTCCCGTAAACGCCATCGAAATGGTGGAGGAAGAGATGGAACTGCCGGAGTATGGAAGAGTAGGAGGAACCACATCATGAAAACGACACTGGAAAAAACGAGTATTAAACAGGAACAGGTTAAAAAGGCTGAACTGCTGACCGGCGCGGAGGCTACGGCCCACGCTATGCGGCAGATCAACCCGGATGTGTTTCCGGTCTATCCGATCACTCCGCAAACACCGATTATACAGACGTTTTCGTCCCTGGTGGCCGACGGAAAAGCGGACAGCGAAATTATTAACGTGGAGTCGGAACACTCGGCCATGAGTGCGGCTATCGGCAGCGCCTCGGCCGGGGGACGGACCATGACGGCAACCGCTTCCCAGGGACTGGCTCTGATGATCGAGAATGTGTACATCGCAGCATCCATGCGGCTGCCGATTGTAGTGGCCATCGGGAACCGGGCCCTTTCGGCTCCCATCAATATCCATTGTGATCACTCCGACAGCATGTTGGCCCGCGACTCCGGGGTTATACAGATTTTTGTCGAGAATGCCCAGGAAGCCTATGATTTTATGGTCATGGCTCCCCGCCTGGCCGAACAGGAGGATATTTTACTGCCCGTATTGGTCAACCAGGATGGCTTTACGATTACTCATACGGCCGAACCCGTGCTGATGCTGGAGGATGATAAAGTGCGGCGCTGGGTGGGCGAATATAAAATTCCGTATCCCCTGCTGGATCAAAAAAATAAAACCACCCAGGGTCCCTTCGACATGCCGGATTACTACTTCGAGCATAAACGTCAGCAGGAAGAAGGGATGAGTCACGTGTTCGCCCGCTATGAGGAGCTTTCCCGCGAGTACAGGGAGATATCCGATCGCCATTATGAGACTGTTGAAGCCTACAAGCTGGAAGATGCCGATCGCGCTATTGTTGTGATGGGCTCGACGGCCGGCACGGTTAAAGAGGTCGTCGACCGTTTGCGGGAAAAAGGAGAAAAGGTGGGAGTACTCAAGATTCGTTTCTTCCGTCCCTTCCCCGAACAGGCCATTCTGAAAGCTCTCTACAGTGTACGTAAAGTATCGGTCCTGGACCGGGCGATGTCGTTCGGCAGCTATGGCCCCCTCTTTATGGAAATGGCCGGCGTCCTCTACGATATGCCGATTAACCTGTACAATTACATCTATGGACTCGGCGGACGAGAAATCTATCCGGAGGATATTGAAAAGGTATACAAAGACATGAAAACAAAAAACACCGAAAAGAAAAGTTATATCGGATTGCGAACGTAATTATGGCTCCAAGCTCCATGCTCCAAGCTCCACGTTTGTACAAGCTTGTTACTTACTGATGTATTTACCTTCACTAATAACCTGCTGGTATAACCGTGGAGCCTCGAGCCTGGAGCTTAAAAACCAAAGGTTTTTACCATGAACATCAAAGAACTGGCACGTAACGAAAACAGCGAGCAACGTTTTTTAGCCGGACATTCGCTTTGTCGGGGTTGTGGGATCCCGATTATGGCACGGACGGTATTGAACAGTATCGATACGCCGGTGGTGGTTGTCAACGCGACCGGCTGCCTGGAAGTGGCGACGACCCGGTATCCAACCTCGGCCTGGGGGGTCCCCTGGCTGCATGTGGCTTTTGAGAATGCGGCGGCAGCCGCCAGCGGAGTGGAGTCTGCGTACCGTTCACTCGTCAAACGAGGAAAACTGCCGGCCGATGAGAAGGTGACGTTTGTGGTGTTCGGAGGCGACGGCGGGACCTATGATATCGGACTCCAGTCGCTTTCGGGAGCTCTTGAACGGGGTCATCGGTTTCTCTATGTTTGCTACGACAACGAAGCCTATATGAATACCGGAATTCAACGATCCAGCGCGACTCCGTTTGGTGCCAGTACGACTACAAGTCCGGCCGGTACGAAAAGTTTTGGTAAAGCTCAGCAGCGAAAGGACCTGACTTCGATTGCGGTGGCTCATCATATCCCCTATGTGGGTCAGTCATCCATATCCCACTGGCACGACCTCAGTCAGAAAGTTAAGAAAGCGGTCGCCAAAGACGGTCCTTCATTCCTCAACGTACTCTCCACCTGTCAACTGGGATGGCAGCACGAACCACGCGAAGCCGTTAAAATCGCCCAATTGGCCGTAGATACCTGCTTCTGGCCCCTCTACGAAATTGAAAACGGCCGCTATAACCTCACCCACCGTCCGCCGGAGAAGTTGAACATTAAAAAGTGGCTGTCCACGCAAGGTCGATTCAAGCACCTGTTCGAAAACGGAAATGAGGATCACCTTGCCGCGATACAGCAACAGGTTGATGAGGACTGGGAGCGGTTGCTGGAACGATGTGAAAATGATAAATCATACTTTGAACCACTGCAGGAAACCAATCAAACCACCTTATCGGCGGAAGCCTGAGCACATGAAAGATCCGATTGTGACATATAGCCAGGGGTATTCGAACCTGCGGGTTCGGCGCGACTGGTGCAAAGGATGTGATATCTGCGTGGAAGCCTGTCCCGAGCAGATTCTGAAGCTGGACGAAATGGGCAAGGTCTATGTGACGGATATCGACCAATGTATATTTTGTGGGATATGCGCCGAGCGCTGTCCCGATTTCTGCTTTGCAATTGAGCGTGAAGAGGAGAATAGGCCGGAGGTACCTTTCAGATGAGGTTAATTCAAGGAAATGAAGCCTGCGCGCTGGGAGCCCTGGAGGCAGGGTGCCGTTTTTACGCCGGGTATCCCATAACGCCGGCGTCGGAGATTATGGAGTGGATGGCGCGCAAGCTGCCTGCACTGGACGGAACGTTCGTGCAGATGGAGGATGAAATTGCCTCGCTGGCAGCCGTTATCGGAGCCTCGTGGGCCGGTAAAAAGGCGATGACGGCTACGTCGGGCCCCGGGTTCTCTCTGATGCAGGAACATGTGGGATATGCAGCGATGACCGAGACTCCCTGTGTGATCGTGGATTCCCAGCGCGGCGGACCTAGTACCGGATTGCCGACCCTGCCTTCGCAGGGCGATGTAATGCAGGCCCGGTGGGGAACTCACGGCGATCATGCGGTTATCGTGTTAACTGCCTCTTCCGTATTGGATACCTACGTCATGACGGTCAAGGCGTTTAATCTGAGTGAAACCTACCGGGTGCCGGTGGTGTTGCTCCTCGATGCGACGATATCCCATATGCGGGAAAATGTTGAATTGCCGGAACTGGAGATTGTGGAGCGAATAACGGAAGCCGAGGGGGGAGAGGATATCTTTGGCAACCGGGCGTTTTTCCCGTTTGGCGTCGGACCCCGGAAAGTCGTGACCGGCCTGGCGCATGACGAGAAAGGTAAACCGGAAACCTCCAGGGGACAGGTGGGCGAGCGTTTATTGAAAAAAGCCCTGGATCGACTGTACGTAGATCGCGATCACATTGTCTCCTATAAAAATTATCAGGCCGGTGACGCAAAATGGTTGATTTTAAGTTATGGAATAACTTCTCGTCCGGCACGCGCCGCTGTTGACAAAATGCGGGAAGAAGGCGAGAAAGTCGGGTTGATCGATCTGCAAACGTTGTGGCCGTTCCCCGATGAATTGGTGCAGTCTTACAGTGAAAAAGTGGAAGGCATACTCATGCCGGAACTGAACCTGGGTCAACTGATCATGCCGGCCAAAGCCGCTATCGAGGGACGTGCACCCGTCTATCCCTTTAACCGCGCCGACGGAAAACTCTTTACACCCGCTGAGATTATCGAAGCAATGCGCGAAATAATGTATAACGGTAAATTAGATCAAACAGCAATATTGGAACAACGTAGAAATGGTAAATAAATAGCTCCACGCTCCAGGCTCCAAGCTCCACGTGTATTCCAGCTTGTATTCATGAAGTGTATATACACAACGTAATAACCTGCTGGTGTATCCGTGGAGCATGGAGCCTGGAGCGTGGAGCCCCTTACTTATGCCTAAAAAAGGAAAATCATTGGAGCGCTACTTGCGCATGAGTCAGATGCCGACGCTTTGGTGTCCGGGATGCGGACATGGAAACATCGCGCGTGGAATGCTGCAGGCGTTTGACGAACTACACCTAAACCTGGACCAGACGGTGGTGATCGGCGGAATCGGATGCTCGGGACGTACCCCGTTCTATTCCAATACCAATGCCATGCATACCACGCACGGACGAGCATTGGCGTTTGGGACCGGCATTAAGATGGCGAATCCGGACCTCACGGTGGTCGCCACCATGGGCGACGGCGATACGGCGGCGATCGGCGGCAACCATTTCATTCACTCGTGCCGCCGGAATATCGATATCACCGCGATCGTCTTTAACAACAGTATTTACGGGATGACCGGCGGACAGTTTGCGCCTACCACGCCGCAGGATAAAAAATCGTCTACCACCGTTTACGGCAATATCGATGAGCCCTTCGATATCGCGGAACTGGCTATGGCGGCCGGGGCCAGTTTTGTGGCTCGCACCACGACTTTTGACTTCCAGGATACGACCGAACTTATCAAAAAGGGAATTCAGCACCACGGGTTTTCAGTAGTAGAGATCATTACCCAGTGTCCGACGTATTACGGTAAAATCAATAAGCTGGGCAATGCCGTGGATATGCTTGAATATGAGAAAGACATGACGTTTCCGGAAGAAGACGAACCGATCGACTGGAAAGAGCTGTCGGGGCAGATGCCGCTGGGTATTTTCCGGGAGGAACAGCGATCGGAATATACGGACCGTTACCGCGAACTCCGTGAATCCCAAAAAAGCAAAACCGATGTTACCTAAAGATCCATACCACGTAAGACTTTCGGGTCGCGGTGGACAGGGGATACTCCTGGCCGGCATACTGGTGGCTGAAGCCGGCATGAAAGAAGGATATAACGTAGTACAGACCCAGAGTTACGGACCCGAAGCCCGCCTGGGCGCGAGCCGCTGCGAAGTGATACTCTCGAATAACGAAATTGCCTTCCCCGAAGTTGAACTGCCCGATTTCCTGTTGTGTTTGTCACGGGATGCGTACGTTAAGCACGGAAGGGAACTGGCAGACGATGGACTCCGGATCGTCGAGCAGCAGGTAACCCGTGAAGAAAAAGTCAACGACGCCCTGGTAATTCCCATGATCGAGGCCGCCCGGGAAACGGGACAAGAAATCGTAGCCAACGTCGTAGCCCTCGGCGTATTTATCGAACTCACCGGCGCCATCAGTGAAAAATACCTCCGCAGCGCCATGGAGGAAAGAGTAAAGCCCAACTACCTCGACATGAACCTCAAAGCGCTGCAAAAAGGTCGAGAAATTGCAAAAAAAGATGAGGTGAAAGGGGGATAGTGAGGTGAAAGCATAAAGATGTAAATCCCCACCAGGATCCCTGCCGTTAAAACAGTCCCCACTCAGTCTTTCACCTTTCACCCTTCACCTTTCACCTCATTTCCCTTTCACCTCATATCGTTTGCATTGTATCCCACATCTTTTAAATTAGTCAAAGGGATTCAGGTGGTCTTGCAGGATTAACCGCAATGTCGTTAAAACCATGAAAACGAGAAAGTTGGAGCAGTATTCAACGGCCTGCAATAGAAATCGTTCACCTTTAACCCTTCACCTTTCACCTATTTTTTAGTAAAACTAAAAAATCACTGTTGTGAGCAACGGAAATCTAGACTATACGCCGTACGTCAGTGCCGACGATGATCGCCCTCAAATAACCGTTAAAGCCGTAATACTCGGTTTCATTCTGTCGGCGGTAATGTCCGGCGCCAATGCCTACCTCGGCCTCAAAGTCGGGATGACGGTCTCGGCTTCCATTCCCGCGGCGGTAATTTCGATGGCGGTGCTCAAGATGTTTCGGGAGTCCAATATCCTGGAAAATAATATCGTTCAGACGGCGGCATCGGCGGGCGAGTCGCTCGCAGCCGGAGTGATCTTTACGCTTCCTGCGTTGATCATTATGCAGTATTGGACCGATTTCCCGTTTATCGATACGGCAGCGATCGCATTGTTCGGCGGCGTTTTGGGAGTTTTATTCACAATCCCGCTGCGAAGGGCATTGATCCTGGAGGCGAAGCTGAAATTTCCGGAAGGGGTAGCCACCGGTGAGGTGCTGAAAGCGGGCACGGAAGGTGGGAAGGGGGTACGAGCTATTCTGGTGGCCGCAATAGCAGGAGGATTGTACAAGCTTGGTCAGACGGGACTGAAGATATTTTCGGGAACCCTGGATGGCGTTACACGGGCCGGCAAATCTATTTTTGGCTACGGAACTGACCTGTCGGTCGCCCTGTTGGGGGTCGGCTATATCGTGGGAATTAATATTGCGGTGCTGGTATTTGCCGGCGGACTCATTTCGTGGTTGTTTGGTATCCCCATCTATACGGCATCGGTGAGTACGGCCGAGTTGAATCAGATTATCGGAGATGCGACCGGCTTTGATGCGGCTCTGGAGGTCTGGAGTCAGAAAATTCGATTTATGGGCGTGGGCGCGATGGTCATCGGCGGTATCTGGGCACTGGTTTCGCTGATAAAACCGCTTAAAGATGGAATTGTTTCATCCTGGGAAGCCGTAAAGAAAGCGCGGTCCGGGGAAGCCGTGGATATTCCACGGACCGACCAGGACACCCCGATCAATTTTGTCCTTTTTGGTATTATCGGACTGAGTATCCCGGTGTTTTTGGTTTTTGTACATGTAATTGACGTACAGCATCTTCCGGTCAGCAGCGGCCTGTACTGGGCGACGATGTTGTTTGGGGTTTTGTTCTCTTTGTTTGCGGGTTTTCTCTTTTCTTCGGTCGCGGGGTATATGGCCGGTTTGGTCGGATCCTCGAACAACCCGATTTCCGGGGTGACGATTGCCACGATTTTAGCTACAGCTTTAATTTTACTGGCCATGCTCGGTTCACAGCTTAATTTCGGGGTGGATACCGATCGGGCGACCGCCGCGGCTGCGGCCGCGATTTTGGTCGGCAGTATTGTCGCTTGTGCAGCGGCTATTGCGGGTGACAACATGCAGGACTTGAAAGCCGGTCACATTGTGGGAGCGACGCCTTATAAACAGCAGATCATGCAAATGGTCGGCGTCTTTGCGGCAGCGTTGGTGATCGCGCCGGTACTGAGTTTGCTCTTTAACGCGTATGGAATCGGCGGAGTATTGCCGCGTCCGGGAATGAGTATGGAAGAGATGCTGACGGCTCCGCAGGCCACCCTGATGCAGTCGGTCGCCGAAGGCGTCTTCACACAGCAGTTGGAATGGACCATGATATGGATCGGGGCCGCCATTGCCGTGGGAATAATAATTCTGGATCAAATTCTTAAAGCCAAAGACGCCAATTTCAGAACCCCGGTATTAGCGGTGGCGGTGGGCATTTATCTGCCGATCGAGTTGACCGTCCCGATATTTATCGGCGGTATCGTAGCCTACATAGCGGGCAAGAGACTCACAAGCGGAGCCGAAGCCGCCGGAGAGGATGTGGAAAAAGCCAAAAGCGCAGGTGAACGCAACGGACTCCTGTTTGCCTCGGGATTGATTACCGGGGAAGCCCTGCTCGGCATTATTCTGGCTATTCCCTTCGCCATCCAGGAATCAACCAACGCCCTCCGAATCGTCCCCGAATCCTTCGCCCCCTGGGCCGACTGGCTCGGCGGCATCGCGATGATCCTGTTTGTTGTGTGGCTCTATAAAATAGCAACTAAAAAAACCTGATGGATAATTACGGGTAATTATCCATCAGGTTTTTGCTGGAGGCTCGAAGCTCGAGGCTCGAGGCCATGCAAGTATTTAAATTGTGGCAACGAAACATCATAAATACAATTGGTATTTTAGAAGCTGTGGATCGTGCCCTTATTTATTACCGGCCATGCCTCGAGCTTCGAGCCTCGAGCCTCCAGCTGAATTAAAAAGCGCATCAAGCGCTTTTTAATTCATTTATGTCTATTCTCAAGTTCCCGGACCAGATCTTCGAGCTTCATGTCGCGTTGAACCAGCAG
>CAJXOW010000002.1 GCA_913057825.1 uncultured Balneolaceae bacterium
CCCCTCCCCCCCCGACGACCGGCCCCCAGTTATGTATCTGGGAGCCGGTTTTTTTAATGGCCCCCTTTTCTTTAGATTAAACCGGATAAAATGGAATGCAAATACGTCAATCGACAAGATTATGGCAATTGAGGTAAAGAAAGAAACGGCAGGACGAAAAGGAAAGGTGGTAACGGTAGTTTCCGGCATCAAGCATAATCCCCAGGTGATCGAAGACCTGGAAAAGAAACTGAAACAGCACTGCGGAGCCGGGGGCACCAGTTATAAAAAGACGATCGAAATTCAAGGCGAGCACGTTGAGAAAATTAAACAATTCCTGGAGAAACAGGGATTTGACGTCGCAAAATAATCTTGATATCGGGGTCGACCCACGCATTGGATAGATTAGAACGGTAAAGGGCCCGAATTGGGAACCCCTTTTCTGTTTGCCGCGGAAAGATTACCCTCATATGAAATTTGGAAGAGGCCTGACCATTCATATATTTGTAAGTACAATAATTACAATTGAACAAAACTATTATGCGATTTTCCGAGATTGTAAAGCAGAGTAAGTTTTCCAGTAACCAGGCCAAAGCGGTACTTAATGTAATGTACACGGCCAATTGGCTGGAAGATCTGGTCCGCCGACAGTTGAAGCCCTATGGGATTTCTCATGAACAGTATAACGTGCTTCGTATACTCCGTGGAAATCACCCGGATACTTATGCCCTCCAGCAAATTCGCGAGCGAATGCTCAATCGGTGGAGTAACGCGTCCCGCCTGGTGGAGAAACTGCGAAAAAAAGAATATGTGACTCGACGGCAATCGAAAGAAAATCGCAGGAAAGTTGAAATAAAAATTACGGACAAAGGACTGGACCTGCTGGAGCAAATTGATGAAGAGGTACCGATGGACAGTCTCTACCGGGAAGGACTGTCATCTGAAGAAGCACGAACCTTATCCGAAAACCTCGACCAGATGAGAGAGAAAATGGGTGAAGCTTTGGAAGATGGTTAGTACTTTAAAGGAGACCGTCCGAATTTTCGGCGTCCCCTTAATGTTTCTTGGAGAATGTAATTATTCCGTTGATAAATTTATGAAAAGATCCTTCTCTTTCATCCCCCGTCTCCTTATAACTGCCCTGGGAGTTTGCTTCCTGGTCTCTCCAGCTAGCGCTCAATCCTCCTACTTTGGTCCGTTCCAACCTGATGGCAACACGGTGTTGTTGATGCATTTTGATGGTGATGTGCAGGATGCTGCCACCACGCGGACCGCTTCTTTCAGGGGGGAGATCTCCTATATAACCAATGATCAGCTGCCGGGCGGGGATTTCGACAAACAACTGCGTATTCACAACCGGTATTATGATCAGTTCAGTTATTTACAGTTTCCCGACCATAGTGATTACGATTTGAAGGGAGCTTGGACTATGCAGCTCTGGTTTAATATTTTTACGACCGGCAACGATCACCGGCAAGATCCCAGGCTTTTGATTAAACCGGGCGAACCACATTATCATTCCAACTTTTATGTATACCTGTTTACCGGAGAAGGTCGTTTCGCTACCGGATATCATGAGAGATCGGGTAGTGCGAGCTGGCAACAGGTAACCACCTCTGAAAATACGATTCAACCGGGAAGATGGTATTATTTATCCTATATCCGTGATACGCAACAGAGCATGCTGGTGCAGATTCTTCATCGAGTGGATTCAGAAGGGAACCCGGAACTGGTCAGTTTTAAGACTAAGGCATTTGACTCGTCAGCTCACGATCCACCCAACACCACATCCAATCCCTTATTTATAGGAAGAGGAGGGGCCACGCGGAGTCAGCGGTTCGATGGTTTTATGGATGAGCTCAGAATCAGTAATAGTGCACGTAAATCGAATATTCCCGACTTGGTCAAAAAAATCGAACCCGGTTCTAATCACCCCTCAAGCCAGCCGATTCGTTTCGTGGTTGATCACCCCAACTTGCCGGCTTCCATCGGACTGGATAGTGTTGCTCTTTATTATCGGATTAACCAGCAGGAGTTTAAACGTATATTGATGGATGCGGAAAACCGGGAAATATACTCTGCGACGATTTCAGGTCAGCAGGAAGGGACCCGGATAGATTACTATATCAAAACATGGAGCAATTATGGAGTCAACAGCAGGACTCCATATAACGAGCCGGGGGAGGAGAACTATCATCATCTCGAAGTAGGTTCTACTACTTCGCTGGATCCACGTGCAAATCATTTGCCGCAATCCATTCAACTGGAACCAAACTATCCAAATCCTTTTAATCCCTCGACCACAATTTCTTATACACTCCCTAAACCGATGGAAGCGACTTTGTCGGTTTATACTGTGGACGGTCGAAAAATTGCTACCCTGGTTAATGAGCATCAACCGGCTGGTAATCATGAAATAAGGTTCGAGCCCGACAATCTCGGAAGTGGATTGTACCTATATATACTTAAAACCGAGACCCAGAAACAGGTGGGTAAAATGACCCTGATTAAGTAGATTAGGACGGTTGCTTCCTTCACGATTCCAAGTATTGATTTGAACTGCTGGCAACAAATAATGATGCGATACCTCCCCTGGAAGGGCATATTGATTCACAGGGGGTTATAGGAAACCAGTAGATCTAGGACTTTTATAGATTAATGATGAGTAAGCTTGCGTGTAAAAATTAAGCTAACTACTTTGTGGTGCGTATAAAATATAGGAGTTTGTCGGACTTTTCGATTCGAAACGAAAAGTCCGGCTGAGGTAGGTTTTGGCTGATTTTGACTTAGATTACTGGAACTATTTAAAGAAATATCGGCCAAAAGGCCCCCGACCCGGCTTTTTTGCAGTTGAATTGTGAAAGTCCTACAGACTCTTCGGAAATTCTTTAAGGATAAAGGTCGGTTATGTCCACACATTTAAAACCCTGGGTAGTCGCTGTCCGTGATCTCGGGATCTTTATTGTCGGTATCTGGTATTTCGACTATTATTTGGATTACAAACTGCCTTCGGAAAACAACTTGTTGCTTTTTTTCGTGGCGATACCCATTATTTGGGCATCGTTGACCCAGTTGTGGACTTCTTACAGTTACCATGACGTCCGAAAGCCGTGGCTGGATCTCTTGTCGCATATTGCCTCAGTCCTGATTCTCGCAAGTTCAGTGTTCATAATCAGTATTATCATGAATACAATCGCGGTAATATTGGACCCCTTCGGAGCGTTACTATTCAAGTTAATGGGTTGGGTGGTGCTCCTGGGGCTTGGAGTATATGACGTGGTTGACGCTGCTAACTAACAAACTCCTTTCCCGGGTTTCACTAAAGTGTTGAGGCTTTGTCCTGTGAATTTTAAAATAACGCTGTACGCTTAGCTTGTCAGGAAGTGGAGGCTGATTAACTACTCTTTCAATTAAAGTGATATGAAAAACAAAACGATTTTAAGTATTGGATTGCTATCGGCCCTCGTTCTGGCCGGAGTTCTTTTTTTTGGAATGAACGAAGAGCCTACCGTAACCGTGTATAAATCTCCGTCCTGCGGTTGTTGTGTGGACTGGGTGGATCACCTGGAAGCCAACGGATTTGATACGAAGGTGGAAAATGTCAGCAACACCGTGATCATTAAAAATAAATTTGGGGTAGGCGAAAAATTACAATCCTGCCATACGGCCGTAGTGAATGGGTACGTGGTAGAGGGTCATGTGCCGGCCGACTTGGTCCATAAGTTGCTTGAACAGAAACCGGATGTTAAAGGCTTGGCCGTTCCAGGGATGCCCCAGGGATCACCGGGCATGGAGGGCAGCGGAATCAAGGAGCCCTATAAGGTGTTTACTTTCACTGCTTCAGGCAAGACCGAAGTATTTGCTCGCCGTTAGCTTTTGATCGATTGATAAATTATTACCGGGAACATCGGTTCAAGCGATATAATATGGTAAGTCGCATTTATATTCCAATTCCGGAGAGCACCAATAAGGAATGCGTAGTCCTCGAATTTCCAGGCTGGGGTTTTTAAATGATCTATAGCCGATAAAATTTCCCGAATAGGCAAATCAAATGGTATTAGTCCCGGGCAAATTGCAGCAGCATTAAGAGTTTCTCTCTACCCATTCGACTAAAAAGATTTTGGAAACAGAAAGAGAGTCAAAATATCTACCGATCCCCCTATGTATGTATTCCGGGGATTATATGATTATTTAAGGAGCATATCGCACAAATTTAAAAATTCGCTTCTATTTGTATTGTTTTTACAATTAAAAGTTATTATCTCTTTGAAACGATGCCCTTGGCAAAATTAAAAGGGATACAGCTTGTTCTGAAAAGTTTTAAATTAATTACACTATAAAATGAGACGACCCATTCTTTTTGTTTTAATTAGCGCCATTATAATTTTGTTTGGCACCGGATCTGCCACCCCTGTTGCTGCGGGGGGCAATGATGACAATTCCGCTGATTCCCGGTATGAAGTCGACTGGCAGGCCTTTAGTTTTAGAAGTATCGGACCAGCGCTTACCTCCGGACGGGTATCGGATTTTGCCGTTAACCCGGAAGACCATTCTGAATTTTATGTCGCCTCGGCTTCTGGCGGCGTTTGGAAAACCACGGATGGGGGGACGACGTTCGAGCCAGTCTTTGACAGTGAAGGTTCCTATTCGATCGGCCATGTGGCTATGGATCCGAAAAATCACAATGTGGTATGGGTCGGTACCGGTGAAAACAACAACCAGCGCAGTGTCTCCTATGGAGATGGATTGTACAAAACCATAGACGGCGGAAAGTCCTGGAAAAAGATGGGACTTGAAAATTCCGAGCATATCGGAATGATCGAAATACATCCCGAAAATTCGGATATTGTTTATGTGGCTGCCTACGGACCGCTGTGGAATGCCGGGGAAGATCGTGGCCTATACAAGACGACTGACGGGGGCGAGACGTGGGAGCGCGTGCTCCATGTAGATGAGCATACCGGGATTAATGAAGTACATATGGATCCCCGGGATCCGAAGACCTTGTACGCTACATCCCATCAAAGACGTCGGCGAACGTGGACATATATTGGCGGCGGACCTGGTTCGGCTGTCTATAAATCGACCGACGGGGGAGAGAACTGGCGTAAAATCATGAAGGGACTGCCAAATGGCAATCACATTGGTCGTATCGGCATGGATATCTCTCCAGCCAATCCCGATGTGTTGTATGCAATTGTGGATGCGTCGGAGGGGGAGGGATTCTATCGTTCAACCGATCGCGGTGAATCGTGGACCAAGCGCAGTGACTACTCGACCAGCAGTAATTATTACCAGGAGATTTTTGCCGATCCGCAGGATGTGGATCGGGTCTATTCGATGAACACCTTCGGACAAGTAACCGTCGATGGTGGTAAGTCATGGAATAGTATGGGCACAAAAAACCGTCATGTGGATGATCATGCGCTCTGGATTAACAAAGACCGACCCGAAAATATGTTGATTGCCAGCGACGGGGGAATCTATGAAACGGAAAACCGGGGGGAAACCTGGCGCTACTTCTCCAATTTGCCGATCACCCAGTTTTATAAAGTGGCCGTGGACAGTGCCAAACCGTTTTACAATATTTATGGGGGGACCCAGGACAACTTTACCCTGGGAGGGCCCTCAAGAACAGTTGATCCTATCGGTATCAGTAATGCCGAATGGCAGGTGACTAAGCGTGGGGATGGATTTGAACCGCAAGTGGATCCGAAAAATCCGAATATTGTGTATGCCCAGTCACAGTACGGGGTATTGGCACGGTTTGACAAGCAGAGCGGGGAGCTTATGAGTATTCAACCACAGCCGCCTGAAGGAGAGCATGCATACACCTGGAACTGGAATTCACCCCTCGAAGTAAGTCCCCATGATCATAAGACGCTTTATTTCGCGGCGGATAAAGTGTTCAAAAGTACCGATCGTGGACAAAGCTGGACGGAAATTAGCGGCGATATGACCCGTCAAATTGATCGTAACAAACTGGAAGTTATGGGGCGGATCTGGCCAATGGATGCCGTGCAGAAAAACCAGTCGACCTCCAAGTACGGTAATGTTGTTTCGTTGACTGAATCACCCCTGCAGCAAGGATTGTTGTTTGCCGGCACGGATGACGGGCTGATACATATTACACAGAACGATGGACAAGATTGGCGGACCATCAAGGAATTCCCGGGAGTTCCCGACCGAACGTACGTCAGTGATATTTATGCATCCCGTCACGATCCCAAAACTTTGTTTGCGGCCTTTGATAATCACAAAAGCGGCGACTTTAAACCCTATATCCTGAAGAGTACGAACCTTGGTCGTTCGTGGACCAAGATATCCGGTGATCTTCCCGAGCGGGGACAAGTTTGGACGGTGGTTCAGGATTATAAAGATCCGAATTTGTTGTTTGCGGGTACAGACTTCAGCTTTTTTGTCAGCCTGGACGGGGGAGAGCATTGGAAAAAGTTAGATAATGGGTTACCTACGATAGCAGTTCGTGATATCGCCATCCAGAAACGGGAAGATGATATCGTGCTGGGTACGTTTGGCCGTGGATTTTATGTGCTGGATGACTATGCCCCGTTACGTAAATTCACCAAGCAGGTGAAGGAGCAGCCGGCCCATCTGTTCCCGGTCCCCGATGCCCGACAGTATTTAACCTACAGTCGAATTGGCGCATCGGCTAGCAGTGGTTATTATGACCCCAAGGGAGCCCAGGGGGATACCTGGTACTACGGGGAAAATCCGGAGTATGGAGCAAAAATAACGTATTATTTGGAAGAATCGATTAAGACGATCGAGGAACAACGGGAAGAGCGTGAGAAAAAGAAATTTAAGGATGGAGAGCCGGTCTATTATCCTGAATATGAAGAGTTGAAAAAAGAGCGGGATGAGAAGCCGCCCTATCTGATATTTACGATCAAAGATCAATCCGGTAAAGTAGTTCGGGAACTTCGTCAGCCAGCAAAGAAAGGTCTTCGCCGCGTTCACTGGGATCTGCGATTCCCCGATGTGGCTCGTGTAAACAAGGGAGATGCTGATCCCAAGAAGACGAGTGATGAAGGCATAATGGTGGCTCCCGGAAGCTATACCGTTGAAATGTCGAAGAGCGTCAACGGAAAGGAAACAAAACTCACCGATCCGGTATCGTTTGAGGTTGAAACTTTGAATAATTTGACGCTTCCGCCCGGAAATCCTGCCCAGGTGACGGAGTTTCAGCATCAGCTGATGGATCTTTCGCGAGCATTGAACGGCGCCTATCGTACCGTGAGCGAGCTGGAAGACAAGATCGAGTACTATCTGGCGGCGGTGAAAGTCGTGAATGATCCCCAGGCAAAAGCGCTCCGATCTGAAATTTACAAGATGCAGGATTCCCTCCATGCAGTTGAGAAAAAGCTGCGCGGCGATCGGATTAAACGGGACCTGGATATGGACCGGCAGCCGTCTATCGGTGATCGAATCAACGAAGCGGTATACGGCAACCTGGGAACCGTTTCAACTCCCACCGAAACCCAGCGTCGCCTGGCTGAAATTGGTCGAAAACAACTGAAGCCGCTTTTAAATGAGCTCAGGGTTCTGAGCAACCAGACGGCCAAGCGCATAGAACAGCGGCTGGATGAGTTGAATGCCCCCTGGACTCCCGGTCGATTGCCGGATTTTGAGTGATAAAAGGGGGTTAGGCACCATGCACCAAAGCTCCAGGCTCCAAGCGAAGCTGGTAATTGAAAAATTAGCCCCGTGAATAACTTGTAAATTGGTTTAGATAGTAGGTGTTTACTCGAGCCTATTAATATTTATCCATAAAAATTCGGGTTGTATATGAATAGCTAGTCAACTGAGAAATTCAGTTAATCAATTTATTAGCTCCATCACCAGCTACGCGTGGAGCCTGGAGCTTTTTTTTTACCCTTTTTCCTACTACTTTGAGAATAGAAGCTATTAATAGCTATTTAGCTTGCTTACACTATTTTATACCAAAATTATTAAAAGGAGCTATATATGGGATCAAGAAAGGACGAAGAGTTTTTGAATGGTCACCGGCTCAAGCCTGAGAGTTTAATGATGAGCTATGGATATAATCCCCAGTGGTCGGAAGGGGCGATTAAATGTCCTATTTTTCAGACGTCCACCTTTGTTTTCGAGTCGGCCGAAGATGGCAAAGCATTTTTCGAAGTGGCGTATGGATTGCGTGAACAAGATCCGGATGAAGATCTCGGGCTCATTTACAGTCGCCTGAACAATCCCGACCTGGAAATCCTTGAAGATCGCCTCACCTTGTGGGACGACGCGGAAGCGGCTGCCATGTTTGAAAGTGGGATGGCGGCGATCAGCACGATTATGTTTCAGTTTTTGCGGCCAGGGGATTACGTACTTCACAGCGAGCCGGTGTATGGGGGAACCGACTACCTGCTCAATCATGTACTACCCAATTTTGACATCAAACCGGTAGGTTTTAGAGCTGGATCAAGCCAGGAAGAAATTCGAGAGATTATGGACGGAGTGGAGGAAGAGCGCCAACTCGGCATGGTGTACATTGAAACACCGGCGAATCCCACCAATGAAATGATCGATATCGAGAAATGTGCCGAGATCGCCCACGAGCACAAAACAGAAGAAAAAGAGGTTCCCATGGTGGTCGATAATACCTTTCTCGGTCCGCTTTTCCAGCATCCGCTCAAGCACGATGCCGACCTTGTTATCTATTCGGCAACCAAGTTTATAGGGGGGCATTCGGACATTATTGCCGGGGTATGTCTCGGATCTGAAAAGTTGATCAACAAAGTGCAAACCCTGAGAACCATTTTTGGTACGATGGGAGGTCCGTGGACAGGCTGGCTAACGATGCGAAGCCTTGAAACTTTAAAATTACGGATGACTCAACAGGTCGATAATGCCAAGTATATCGCCGATTTCCTGTCGGTTCATCCGAAAGTAGACAAGGTGCATTACCTGGATCTGCTCGAAGAGGGAGATCCGCAGTACGACATATACCAGAAGCAGTGTGATGAGCCGGGAGCTATCGTTTCATTTGAAATTGATGGCGGTGAAAAAGAAGCCTTCAAGTTTTTGAATTCATTGGAATTGATTCACCTGGCTGTCAGTCTCGGCGGAACCGAATCGCTCGCCGAACATCCGGCTACCATGACCCACTCCGATATTGAACCTGACGAGCAGCGAAGAATGGGTATTACGGATAACATGGTGCGTCTGTCGATCGGCGTCGAAAACAAAAAGGACCTGGTGGAGGATCTTAAGCAAGCCTTTGAGCAGGTGTGAAAGATTCTGACCGGGTTTTTTACGGAGCAAGAGGAAGGCCTTCATGCAAATAAAAAACCCATGGCGCCTTACCTCTCGATAATAAAGGCATCCATGGGTTTTGGGTGTTACTACTATGTGGGACAAAGTCTGCTCAGTTCATTTGTAATTGCACCGTATCAATACTGGTTTCTTTGCCGGCTTGTACAGCCACTCCGGTAACCACCGTATACCCGGTAGGTGGTGTCGGTCGGTTCAATGTTTACGTTATAATTTCCTTCTTGTAAACCAACCAGTTTGAATTCGCCACTGATAGATTTCACTATTGAGTGGGTGATTTCTGCCAGTTCACAGCGTGATATAGATATATACTGTATGCCATTTATAGACGTCTCTTATTGATATCGCTTCTTATATGACGACTGAAATCAGAAAAAGTTAGTATTTTTTTTTGAAATCGGTAATATTACGGCAGAATCAAATCTAAATGTACCATCATGAGGCTTTATGAGAACCATGAATAAACTTTTGGGGACTGCTTTAATCCTGCTGTTGACAAGCTTTGCCGGTGTGGCACAACAATCGTCAGGTGACATTCAAAGAGTGGAACCATCGTTTTGGTGGACAGAGATGCAGCATCCGGAACTGCAGGTATTGCTTTACGGGGAAGGAATTGGAGATTACAATGCGAAAATCGATTATGCAGGAGTGGAACTTCGACGTCTTACCCGGGTGTCCAACGAAAATTACCTTTTTCTGCACCTTTACATTACAGACAGTGCCAGGGCGGGCTCTTTTGAAATCCGTTTTTATGACGACGGTAAGAGCCAGGAAAAGATTACTTATGAACTGCGTTCCCGGGAGCCGGGATCGGCCCGGCGCGAGGGATTTAACAGCAGTGATGCCATATACCTGATAACTCCGGACCGCTTTGCGAATGGGGATCCCTCTAATGACAATGTGGAGGGATATGAAGACAAGCTGGATCGCGACAATCCGGATGGTCGACATGGCGGGGATATCGAGGGTATTACCGGGCATCTTGAGGATATCAAAGAGATGGGATTCACGGCGATCTGGCTGAACCCCCTGCTGGAAAATGCCCAGCCCGAGTATTCCTACCATGGATATTCGACTACCGATTTTTATAAAATTGATCCCCGTTTCGGCAGCAACCGGGCCTACAAGAAGATGGTTCGCAAAGCCGACAGCCTGGGGATGAAGGTCATTATGGATCAAATTGTCAACCATATCGGATCGGAGCACTGGTGGGTGGAGGATCCGCCGACCGACAATTGGATTCATTTTGGCGGAGATTATGAACAGACGAATCACCAGCATCTGACTATCCAGGATCCTTATGCCTCTGAATACGATCGGAAGCATTTCATCGACGGCTGGTTTGTCAGATCCATGCCTGATTTGAATCACGATAATCCATTGCTGGCAACTTATTTGGTTCAGAACAGCATCTGGTGGATTGAATATGCCGGTATAACAGGAATAAGAATGGATACGTATCCCTATTCAGGGGCCGAGTTTATGTCGCAGTGGAGCTGCCGGGTTATGCAGGAGTATCCTCATTTTAATATTGTAGGTGAAGAATGGAACTGGAATCCGGGGGTCGTCGCATATTGGCAACGCGGTAAGGAAAATAATCACCGATCCTGTTTGCCTTCATTAATGGACTTTCCCCTTCAGCGCTCCCTTGTGGAAGGACTGACCCGGGAAGAAGACCGCACAAACGGCTGGGTTCAAACCTATGAAATGTTGGCACAGGATTTTATCTATCCACGTCCTGACCAACTGGTCATTTTTCCCGACAATCACGATATGGATCGTTTTTATACCCAGGTTGATCGAAATTTCGGTCTCTGGAAGTTGGGGATGGTTTTCACGTTTACCATGCGGGGTATTCCGCAAATCTATTACGGGACGGAAATCCTGATGTCGAATCCCGATGGTACGGGGCATGGGGTAATTCGCAGTGACTATCCGGGAGGTTGGTCCGGTGATGCAGTGAATGCCTTTACCGGTAAGGGGTTGAGTGAGCAAGAGGATTCAGCAAAATCGTTTATTCGAAAACTGGCTCAGTGGCGGAAGAAATCCGAGGTTATCCATTCCGGAAAGCTCACCCATTTCATACCCCATAAAGGAGTTTATGCCTATTTTCGCCATAATAAATCCGATACCGTCATGGTGCTGCTAAACAAAAATGAAACCACCAGCCGGTTATCTTTGCACCGGTATAATCAGTACTTGCCGTCTTATATCAATCAGACGGAATTGTTAAGTGGAGAACTCTACAAGCTCGATTCCCGTGGCGAAATTACTTTGCCGCCAAGAACCCCGCTTATCTTTAATTATTAGAATACCGTATAACTTAAAACGGCTTCTTACGTTTACACTACTTTATGTAGTAGACTCTAAGTTGGTTAAAACTGAAGAATAGATTAATTTGCCCATTTTTATTGAAGCCGGTGCGGATCTGAGTACTTAAAATTTTTCGAACCAAAACATATTATAGGATGATGAACCTGAAATTACCTGGCAGCTTAAGTCGAAAAAGCAAAACCGTGGGTAAAAATTTTTCATCGAAGATCCGCACCGGCTTCAAAAAGCAACCATTTAACCGAGCAAGCAATTATGCCTGAAGATATCGATACGATATGTGTGTTCTGTGCTTCAAGTCAGCAAAGCGACCAGGTGTACCGTGATCACGCCCGTAAACTGGGAAAACTGTTGGCTCGTAAGAGGTATGAAGTGATATATGGAGGGGGACGGATTGGGTCGATGGGGGCATTGGCCGAGGGCGTATTGCAGCAGTCAGGTAAAATTACCGGGATCATCCCTCGATTTATGGAAGATCTTGAAGTCCATCATGAGGGGATAACTCGTACTATATGGGTTGACTCAATGCGGCAGCGAAAACAGTTGATGCTTGACAAAAGCGATGCAATTATCGGATTACCGGGCGGATCCGGTACCCTCGAAGAATTGATGGAAACGATTACCCTCAAGCGGTTGGGCCAGTATCTGAATCCAATCGTTATGATTAATACACGGGGAGCCTTCAATCCACTCCAGGATTTGTTTGAGCGATGTATTAGCGAACGTTTTATGGAAAAACGACATCGCGAGATGTGGAAGTTTGTCGATACACCCGAAGATGCGCTCAAAGCCGTGGAGGATGCTCCCCCCTGGTCAGAAAATGCCCGTTCTTTTGCCGCACTTAAATAATTATATTTTCAATCCGGGTCGGGTTCGGGGATCACATCACAGATTACATTAAATCCGGACTTTTAATTACTCGTATGGTCGAGCTTCAAAAGGTAAGTAAGCAGTATGACGACGGGACCACTAAACACCCGGTTTTGCAGGAGTTATCCCTGAAAGTAAATGCAGGGGAGATTGTGGTTATACTCGGGAAAAGCGGATCCGGCAAGTCAACCCTGTTAAATCTGATTAGTGGAATCGATACGCCCTCCGGCGGGTCCATACTATTAGACGGGGAAGCTGTATCCAACCAGACCGATCGCGAGCGAACCTTGTTCCGCCGGCGTCATATGGGGTTCGTATTTCAGTTCTTCAATCTTGTCCCTACCCTGACGGTGCAGGAAAATCTTCTTTTACCCCGGGAACTTGTACAGGGTCGTGTTGCGGAGGCAGACGAGCATGATGCCAAACAACTGTTAAAAGGAGTTGGCCTGGAGGGCCGACATGATTCCTATCCTGATCAGCTATCGGGTGGAGAGCAGCAGCGAGTTGCTATTGCCCGGGCCATTATTCATGATCCTAAATTGATACTGGCCGATGAACCAACCGGTAACCTGGATTATGAAACCGGGGAGACAGTATTGCGGCTTCTGGATGAAATGGTACGAAAAAAGCAAAAAACCATGATTATGGCTACTCACAGCCGGGAAGTCATAGGAATGGCCGACCGGGTGTTCCAGTTGTACCAGGGAAAGCTTACAAAAGATAATTTAGAATTATGAATTTTGGACTTTGAATTGAGGACACTCGATGGTAAATAAGGCACTTTCCTGCGACCACTTTATTGAAATTGCCGGAAGTTTCGACCAGGCTGGTGCCGACGGTATATGGGGGTCAGCAATAACGTCCACGATTCAAAATTTCATATAGATGCTCTGGCGCTCAAGTTTACGGTATTTACTTAAACATCCCCTGCAGGTTGCGCTTTCGGTGTTAGGAGTGGCACTGGGGGTGGCCGTGGTGGTAGGTATCGATCTTTCCATCCAAAGTGCCGGACGTGCATTTGAACAGTCGACCGACCGGGTTGCCGGCAAGGCGACTCATCGCGTTGTTTCAGTGGATGAGGGGTTGAATGACTCGGTTTATACCCACCTGCGAGCCCGTCATGGCATACGAAAAATAGCCCCGGTGGTCGAACAGTATGTCTATATCCCCGGGACGGAAAACCAACTCCATGTAATGGGGGTTGATCCGTTTGCGGAGCCTCCCTTCCGTCCCTACCTGGAGCAGTTGCAAGCTGCCGAAGATGGGCCTTTATCTTCTTTTCTGATGCATCCCTCGGGAGCTGTATTATCGAAAGGCACAGCGGATGAACTGGATCTCAAGATAAGTGATACGCTGCAAGTCAGGGTGGGAGATCAGATACAAAACGTCGAGCTGATAGGTATTCTCAAGGGTAGAGATCAATACAACCGGCAAGTGTTGGAGGATTTGTTAATTCTGGATGTTTCCACCGCCCAGGAAATGCTCGGCATGAAAGGAAAGCTTAGTTATATCGATGTGATCATTCCGCAGAGTGAGATGGGCACCGTAAAGGCGGATCGAATTAGGTCGCTGTTACCCGGTGGTCTTGAACTGCAGCGGTCAAATACAAGGTCTGCCGCCATCGAAAAGATGATATCGGCCTTTAAAACGAACCTGCAATCGTTGAGTTTCCTGGCGTTGATTGTCGGTATGTTTTTGATCTATAATACGATGACCTTTTCGGTATTACAGCGTCGCGCCCAAATTGGACGCTTGCAGGCACTGGGCGTTACTCGGAGCGAAATTTTTAGGCTTATTTTGGTAGAAGCGGGTGCCATTGGTCTGTTGGGTACAGTGGTCGGGCTTGTAGGGGGATATGTGTTGGGTGGAGGATTGGTGGAACTGGTGACCCGTACCATTAATGATATCTATTTTAACCTTTCTGTACGTGAGGTTGCAGTTAACGCGGGGATCATTTTGAAAGGGGTTGCGCTGGGATTGGGAGCTACTTTGCTTACTGCCCTGATACCGGCGCGTGAAGCTGCTCGATCGTCACCTCGCGTCAGTCTGTCCCGATCGTCGGTCGAAAAAGGGCTGTTGGACCGGCTGCCGACCATTTCAGCAATTGGGTTTATCCTCATAGGGGTCGGATCGGCCATTCTGCTCTATCCATCGAATCAAATTTTCCTGGGGTATGCGGGGTTATTACCCGTTATAATCGGATACGCCCTCCTCACCCCCTTGTTTGTGGTGGGAATGGTCTGGTTTGTCAGAAGAGGAATCGGATCAGTTTCCGGATTAAGTGGTCGTATGGCAGTACAGAATATTAAGGATCAACTTAGTCGCTCATCGGTTGCGATAGCGGCGCTTGCCGTGGCGGTAGCGGCAACGATCGGGGTCAGCACCAGTATAAGCAGTTTCCGTGATACAGTGGAAAATTGGCTGCAATATCGGTTGCAGGCCGATGTCTTTGTTTCGGTGCCCGGAAATGTATCCCGCCGACAAGCTCGAACGATGGATGAGGAAGTGGTTTCCGACATCAAGGATCTAGGGGAAGTAAAAGCGGTACACACCTTGCTTCGGACAAGCAGGATTTACGAAGGATCGGTCGTGGACATGGAGGCCATCGAAATAACTCTACCGGGAAGAGATCGATACCGCTTTAAGGAGGGTGATCCGAAACAAGCCTGGAATATTTTGGAGAAGGGAGGAGTCTTGATCTCCGAGCCCATGGCGTTTGACCATGAAGTTACCGTGGGAGACTCGATTAATTTGGAGACGCGGCGGGGAAAGCGTTCATTCCCGGTGGGCGGGGTGTTCTACGATTACAGCTCTGACATCGGTACCATTTTAATGGATCGAGGTATATTTAACAATCATTACAGGGAGCAAGGTTATACCAGTTTTTCGATTGTAGGCCATTCAAATGTCGAAGCGGAACAGTTAACGGATGTAGTCGAACGAAAACTGGCGAATCGGCAGTTATCCATACGGTCCAACAAAGAGCTTCGCACTTTGTCTATGCAAATTTTTGACCGCACGTTTACCGTAACCCGGGTACTGCAGATGCTGACCGTTTTGGTGGCCCTCATTGGCGTTTTCAGTGCCTTGATGGCCATACAACTCGAACGAACACGTGAAATCGGAATGTTGAGGGCGCTAGGTTTTACGCGCCGACAAATTAGCGGGGTAATGCTGGGACAAACGGGCGCCATGGGAACTATCGCCGGGCTTCTGGCCCTGCCCCTCGGATTTGTATTGGCGGTGGTTCTCGTGTATGTCATTAATAAAAGATCATTTGGATGGACTCTCGAACTTGCCTGGTCTTATGAGGTACTGTGGCAGGCAATGGGAATTGCAGTGGGAGCGGCCTTGTTATCGGGTCTCTATCCCGCTATCAAGATGGCGGGAATGAACGTAGTACGCGCACTGCGTGAGGAATGAAATACATGATATTTATGAACCGATGTATATCTACAAATTCAATAATTTTGATCCTGCTTACAGGATTGCTGACTCATGGCTGCGGGCTTTCGGAAGAGGAAAAAGGGCGTTCAGATTCCCAATACCGGGTCAGCGATTTTATGTCGGGTAGGGATACTGCGCTTTTTAAAAGAGCTGATAAACCCCGCCCTATCCAATTTCCCCGGGATTTAGGGGCGCATCCTGCATATAAGACGGAGTGGTGGTACTATACCGGGAATTTGTCGGCCGACAACGGACGGCGGTTCGGTTATGAACTAACGATCTTCAGAAGCGGGCTGCGACCGGATGCGCTCAAAATTGGGAATCCTTCCGCTTGGCGTACAAAACACTTGTATATGGCGCATTTAGCTATTACCGATGCAGCCGGCGAGGAGTTTTATTCATACGAACGGTATGCCCGGGGTGCGGCTGGGCTTGCGGGTGCGCAATCGGACCCTTTTAAGGTCTGGCTGGAAAATTGGCAGGTAAGGCGAGGATCGGAGTCTTCGTTATCGTCCGGGAAGAAGATCCCCGATATGTTGTTACAAGCACAGGCGGAGCCGATATCTCTCGACCTCAGATTGCAATCGGTAAAGCCTCCCGTTTTACAGGGAGATCGCGGTCTGGATCAAAAAGGGCCCGAGTCGGGCAATGCCTCATACTATTTTTCCTTAACCCGACTGGAATCCAAAGGAACGCTATCCATCGGCAAAAAAAGTTTTGAGGTAACGGGGTGGTCGTGGATGGATCGTGAATGGAGCACGAGCGCCCTCGGAAAGGACCAGGTGGGGTGGGACTGGTTTGCGCTGCAGCTTTCCGATAACCGGGAAATTATGTACTATAGACTATGCAACAAAGATGGATCTGCCAGCGCCTATAGCAACGGAGTTATCATAGACTCGACCGGACAAAAAATCAGCATAGCCCCCGACGATATAAGTATAGCTCCTCAAGCGTATTGGACCAGTCCGACGACCGGAGTCCGTTACCCGGTTCGTTGGCAAATGAATATTCCGGAACAAAATATCAAGCTCGAAATTATCCCCCTGTTGGAAAATCAGGAACTGCAAACCCGATTTAAATACTGGGAAGGAGCCGTAAGTATAATCGGAAAATATAAAAATGAAACTCTCGATGGATACGGCTACGTTGAGTTAACCGGATATGATGATGAGGTTAATAGAGGTAGTTCAAAGCGATAACCAGGTCTGGGACAGGGATTGCATATTTTTCTGTTTACCTGGCAAGGAGCTTGGGGTTGCCGTCAATCTTATTATTGCAGCACTTTTCCGAACGAGACTTCTTCGGCGGCCAGGACAAAAACTGTGGATGGTAATTCTTCGGTCCAGCTGCGGAGGTTGCGGTAGTATTTTACATAATCATCTACTTTGGGGGGATGGGCCATCCCGAGGAAAACAAGGTCGGCTCCCTGCGATGATTCACGAATAATTTCCCGGAAAGAGCGATCCCGGTTTACGATGACATCCCTCATGGCCCCGGTACGCATATTGCTGGTGATATATTTAAGATTCTGCGAAGCTGATTCAGCCGCTTTATCGCTTTCTACAATCATCTTCATGTGAATATCAGCGTTTCGCCAGTTGATGCTGGTGCGCAGCAGGTAAGCCAGCACCATCATTAGAGCCCCGTTCTGCTTCATGCCGCTCCACCAGATATCGATGCGTTGATGATCGCCGAAACCGACTTCTTCCTGGTCATGCACGACCAAAAGATTGCGATTTGAGGCATATATGTGGGTAATCATTTGGGCAAAGCGCTCGTAATGATCGGGATTCTTGGTGTCGCCCACCATAACGGTGTTGGGAACCAGCGGCCCAAGTCCATATACGTCGACCATCTGTTCAACCCCCTGGAAAGGATTGTCGGCTGTAATGACCCGTGCCAGGCCATGAACACCCTGTTGGTGGAGATAGTCACGAATTTTGGTCTCCAGCTCCTGCTGCCTTTTTGTGGATATATTCGGAGTCTGAAGTACGGTGGAAACCGTCATTAATCCTTTGTTGTGGGTAATCGAGGTGGCGAGGTCAATGAGGTGCCACCGGCTGGTAGGGGCGCCCGACATCACCAGCAGGTGGGGACGCCAGTTTTTAGCGTCGGCCGTTGACGAGATGCGCTGCAGGCTGAATTGCGCGGTGCTCATCCAGATGCCGCGTCGTACGTCCCCCCAGCTGGATTTTAAATTTCGACGTTCCAGCCAGATGAATATGAGGAAAACGATGATAATGGCTGCGATGGTGGCTACTGCATTAACCAGGAACATGACGGCGATGCATCCGACGGCTCCGAGAAGTGACCAGAACCAATGGACCTTGAACTTCGGACGAAAAGAAGGACTGCCAAGAAATCGTTCCAGTCCCGCTGCAATATTCAGGACGCCATAAGTGGTCAAGAAGAACATCGTAAGAAGGGGAGCAATAAAGTTGAGATTGCCGAAATAGACTGCCAGCAGGGCAAGTCCAAGCGTTAAGAGTGTGCCTGCCCGAGGGGTATCGTCCTCTCCGCTTCCTTTGCCCAGCCATCGCAGGTAACGGGGAAGTACTCGATCGCGGGCCAGGGCCTGCAAGACCCGGGGCGCTCCCAGAATACTTCCCACCGCACTTGAAAGGGTTGCTCCCCATACCCCCAAAAGAATCGCATCGCCCCAAAAAGCCATTTTGCGCATAATCAGGGAGTCTTCAATCAGGGTGACGGCATCGGCACGACCCGCAAGAATAATCGGAAGCAACATATAAACCAGGTAGCCGGCCCCTATCGCATAAAACGTTCCCCGCGGCAGAGATTTACCCGGATCTTTAAGATCGCCCGACATATTCACTCCCGCCATAATGCCGGTCACGGCGGGGAAAAATACGGCAAATACGGTCCAAAATGGTTCAGATACACGCCCGCGGGCTCCCCACATTTCGATATCGGACGGTTCAATCGGCTTGCCGAAGACCAGGGAGATCAATGACAGGGCAATGGCTGTCATGATTATATACTGGGCTCGTATGGCGATACGGGCCGAAGTAAGGGCCAGGACAGCTACCAGGATTGTGACGATAACACCGACAGCGGTTTCATTCAGCATTGGAAAGACTCCCACCAGGCTCTCTGCAAACCCAAGGGTGTACAGGGCTACCGAAAGTCCCTGTGCAAGGAACAGCGGAATGCCCACGGCACCCCCTGTTTCTATGCCCAACGAGCGACTGATCATGTAATAAGCCCCCCCGATTTTAACATGCTGGTCGGTGGCAATGGCCGCTATGGATAGAGCGGTGAGAAACGTTATGCCCGTGGAAAGCGTGACAATCAGGAGCGAACCGAGCAGGCCAACATTTCCTACTACCCATCCGAATCGGAGGTACATAATAACCCCCAGGATAGTGAGAATCGAAGGCGTGAACACCCCACCGAACGTTCCCAGGGTTCCCCCGCGCTGTCCCCGCGCATTCTTGTCTCCAGCGGTTGATTGTTGACTATTACTTTGATTCATTTAGCTTTTATTGGCCCCTTTTCTCATAAACCGATGAAACTGAATTAAATGGCTGGTTATTTAGATACTTTATAATAAACAGTAGGTTAAACAATACCATATAGTCGCTTATGTCAATTATAAATGAAAAAATCAAGCTCGCAGGCAAATTTCTTATAATATAGTTGATGTAGCCTGCCATTACTACTACATTGAAATAAGCGTAATATTACGAAAGAAAGACGATTTTTGCATAGTACGTTATTATCGAGTGATTTTAAAAATGTTACCCTTTTGAGAGATGTCCAAGGTTAATACTCGAAAACAGGTTGGCACCATACTCCAGAATAAAGGAGTTATTACGCGAGAAGAGTTGGAAGAAGCGATGCAGATTCTCGATTCCGAGCCCTCTTCTTCGGGTCGGCGTATAGGACAGATTTTATACCAGGAATTAGGCCTGGATCGCCATGTGGTCATGAAAGAAGTCGCCAATACCTATGGTTTCGAGGAAGTATATGGAAGCAGCAGCCGCATTGACCAGGATAAGGTTCAGGAGGTTAAAAAGTACATAGATCAACTGTCCGCTGATATTATTGAAGAGCTTGCCTATCACAAGTCCGTTCCTTTTAAGGTGGATGAGAAAAAAATAACGATTGCTACTGCAGATCCCGCCGATCCGGATCTCAACGACCTGGTTGCCGAGTTGAACTTTCAGCAGGTAGAATATGTATACTGCCGACTTCAACTGATCGAAGATCTGCTTTCCAGGGTATATGAGCAGAAAAACGAGTTCCTTGATCTGCTGGACGAAATGGACTTCGAAGAGACTGATATCCCGGATGAGTTGGATGAGGAAGGGATCGATGAAAAGGAACTGGATGACGAGATTAACCAGAGCATGTTGAACTCCCTGGTCGAGGGCATGCTTATTGAAGCGGTTCGAAAAGGGGCGAGTGACATCAATGTACGACCCAGTGGACCGGAAAGTACCAAAATTCGCTTTCGTATTGACGGCAAGCTTCATGAATGGCATGAGCAGCAAAATGTAAAACCCGAAGCCCTGGCGGCTGTTATTAAAGATAAATCGCGGGGCGTTGATCGCTTTGAAAGGGATCAGCACCAAGACGGGTTTCTTCAGCGTAAGGTGGAGAATCATACTATCCGCTATCGCGTTTCGGTCATGCCGATCGTAGGACGTGAATATGATCGCAAGTATGAGTCGCTCGTTTTGCGGGTGCTTGATGACCGGCAAGTGATTCGTGACCTGGATCGGCTGGGATTGCAAAATGATGCCTATGATAAGTTTATAAAGGCGATCACCAAGCCATCGGGTATTGTGATTATTACCGGTCCAACCGGCAGTGGTAAATCCACTACCCTGGTTGCCGCTCTTCACTATGTGATGGATCCGAGCCTTAACGTATTGACCGTGGAGGACCCGGTGGAATACATGATCGAAGGAGCCGATCAGCTGAAGATCAGCCACAATATGACGTTTGAGCAGTCCATGCGGGGTATACTTCGGCACGATCCGGATATCGTGCTGGTCGGGGAGATGCGCGACCTGGAGACGGCCCAGATTGCTATAAAGTTAGCCAATACGGGTCACTTGACGTTCTCCACTTTACACACCAACGATGCCCCGAGTACCGTGTCTAGACTTTATAAAATGGGGGTTGAGCCGTTTCTTATAGCTAATGCAGTGAATCTGGTGATGGCCCAGCGGTTGGTACGCCGACTTTGTGATGACTGCAAACAACCTTATAATAAGTTGGACCCGTCCTATCCAAAAAGTTTGGGATTTAATGATGAGGAAATTGCCAACACCACTTTTTACCGACCGGTGGGATGTGAAAAATGTGTAGATGGCTATAAGGGAAGGTTGGCCATCATGGAGGCACTTTATTTTTCTGAAGATATCCGTCAGCTTATATTAAAATCCGGCGAGGAAATAGATGAGGGCGCGATCCGAAAACAAGCTATGCAGGAGGGTATGTTAAGCTTACGGGGATCTGCACGGGAGCGGATTAAAAATGGACTTACCTCGTTGGAAGAAGCTGCAGCGGTAACATTTGAGGAGTGAAATCGAAGTTGGACTGTTGTACAATTTTTGTATAATGTGACTTTCAAGGGGCTGAGGGTTATAATTGAATATGAATAAGGGGAGCTGGAACATTGCAACGTAATAACTAATCATGGATATTCAGCCGACGGATGGCCAGAGTGACAAGCCCGACTACATAAAAACGATCTACCAGGATCCTCCATTGGTGTTCCGGAATTTTTCGAATGATCAAATATCAGAATTCCTTGCTTTGACTGATTACGTGGAGTATGAAAAAAGCGAACTGATCCTTAAGGAGGCTGAAGAAGTGGAGGTTGCTTACCTGGTGGTGGGCGGACGAGTTAGTGTCTGGAAGGAAAGTATCCAGTTAATTACGATGAGCGAAGGTGACTTTATTGGGGAGACCTTTGTGTTTCCTGGAAACAACCGTATCGCAAATGTTATAGCGGATGATCATTGCTCTTTGCTTCGCTTTGAACGAAAAAAAGTGTTGGCTTATCTTCGGAAAAAACCTCGAAAACTTACTAAATTGTTTACACGCAACTTGATATTGATCCAGGAGAATAAAATGTCGCACATGAACAAACAGTTAATTACCCTTAAAAAGAAACTACAGCAATTCAGCGATTCGGATGAGTAACGGTTTTGTTGACTATTGAAATTACTGTTATCTTAGTTAATCATTAATTTGAAAGCTTCCTGAATTGCGAAAATCAAGGTAGATCCCGTGCAATTAAAATGTATAGTTGTCGATGATGACCCCCTTTTTCAGGTGCTGATGAAAAGTTATGTTCGTAAAGGGTACAATAATCGGTTGAACTTGCTTGGAATAGCCGAAAACGGTGAAAAAGCAAAGTCGCTTTACGAAAAGTACAAAGATGAGATCGATGTTATTTTCCTTGATGTAAAAATGCCTGATATGAGCGGGTTCGATTTCCTTGATGAGATTGATAAACGCAGCGATGTAGCTATTATCATGGTCACGGGAGAAGAAGAACGCGGAGGTGATGCCTTTGAATACGGGATTGTTGACTACATCGTAAAGCCATTCACCGATGAGCGTTTTGACCAGGCAATCAAGCGTGTAGAGGAAAGCCGCAAATCTTCAGAGGGGTAGCAAGGGCGGGGCATTGAGGTCTGGTTGATTTGCCAAGAGCTCCTTTTGCCAGTTCGTTCTGGCTCCCCTTAAAATGAGCAGGTTTTGTGCGAGCATTATTGAGTATTTGACAGTCATTTGAAAGTTTGTACATCACAAAAGAAGTCAATATCAACTACAATACGGGAGGATGCATGAAGCCGGTCAATGTTTTAAAAAGAAATATAAATAAATACCTATTTCGAAGTCTGACAGCCCTGCTGTTTTTGTTTTTACTGCAGACGGCGGCGGTAGCCCAACAGGGACTGTCGCCATACCAGGTTAGCCAGTTGAAAGACGTCGGCAGTGCCTTGCTGTCACCTGACGGAGAAAAAGTAGCTTATACGGTAGATGTGCCGCGGAACCCGATGAAAAGCAACGAAACGCCATGGACCGAACTTTATGTATTTGATCTGCAAACCAACCAGCAATTGCCGTTTGTGACGGGTGAGGTGAATGTTCATGACGTACAGTGGGCGCCGGGAGGCGAGGCCATCACATTCTTAGCTCGTCGTGAAGGCGATGAGCACACGTCGCTCTACCGTATTTCACTGAATGGCGGAGAAGCACGCAAGATTTATTCGTTTAAAACAGGCATCTATAATTACGATTGGTCGCCTGGCGGGGACCAGCTGGTTTTTACGGCTCGGGAACCCCAGGATGAAGCCGAGGACGAAGAGTTTCCCTACGAGCCCGAAATTTATGAAGAGAATCTGACGCACCACCGGGCTTATGTAGTTACTCCGGCGAACGATAATCCCGAACCGAAGCGGCTGCAGGTAGACGGCACTATTTACCAGGTGAACTGGAGCCCGACGGGATCTCACATTGCCGTCACGCGGGCACCTACTCCGTTGGTAGATGATTACTATATGAACCAGAAGGTGCGGATTGTGTCGGCCGAAGATTTATCGGTTACGACCGAGATCAACAATCCGGGAAAACTCGGAGAGGTGAGCTGGAGTCCCGATGGTGAGCGCGTGGCTTTTATCGCGGGAGCCGATCGTCATGACGTCATTGATGGCCGGTTAATGGTTTCTTCGATCGATAACGGTTCTTTCGAGCAGTTGCTTGAAGGATACGAGGGAATGATCGAGGATATCAGTTGGATTAGCAATGAAACGATACGATTTGTGGCCAGCAGGGGCGTTTGGAAAGTCTATAGTGAGATCAATTATGACGGAGGTGGGCACCATACTTTGCTGGATCAACAGCAGGGTCCGATTCTCAATAGTTTCTCTACGAATCGGGGAAATCGCACCGCATTTGTAGCTGACGCTCATAACCATCCGACGGAGCTCTTCGTCATGAAGGAAGGCGATAAAGTACCTCGACGTGTCACAGAGCTGAATCCCGAACTTAGGGAGATAGAATTTGGCAACCAGGAGAAGGTAAGCTACCAGGCACGGGACGGTAAAGAGATCCAGGGCGTATTGGTACGACCGGTCAACGAAGATCCCAATAAACGCTATCCGCTGGTTACCGTCGTGCACGGCGGTCCCGAAGCTCATTATGACATGGGGTGGCTCACCCATTATAGCCAGCCGGCCCAGGTACTGGCGGCTCGTGGAGTTGCCGTTTTCTTTCCCAATTACCGGGGGAGTACCGGAAGAGGGATCGAGTTTTTGAAATCCAGTCAGGGCGACCCGGCCGGCAAGGAGTTCGATGATGTAGTGGACGGAGTGGATTACCTGATTGAAGAGGGGCTGGTTCATAAGGATCGGGTCGGCGTGACCGGCGGATCCTATGGAGGGTATGCTACGGCCTGGCTGTCGACTAAGTACTCCGACCGGTTTGCCGCCGGAGTGATGTTCGTTGGCATTAGCGATAAAATTTCAAAATGGGGGACCTCCGATATATCGCAGGAATTATATTTGGTGCACTCTTTAGAGTATATCTGGGAAGACTGGGACTTTTATCTGGAACGGAGTCCGATTTACCACGTGGATGAAGCTGAGACGCCATTGTTGATCATGCACGGTAAAGAGGATCCCCGCGTCGATCCGGGGCAGTCCTACGAAATGTATCGCCACTTGAAAGTCCGCACCGACGTACCTGTACGGCTGGTACTTTACCCCGGTGAGGGACATGGCAACTCACATGCATCGGCACGTTACGATTACCAGTTGCGATTGCTGCGATGGATGGACCATTATCTAAAAGGACCGGGCGGGAACAAACCCGATGACGCATTAGATTATAAGGAGGGAAAGTAAGGCAACCGAGATGAAAAACCTCCCCCTTCGGAGGGGGTAAGGGGGAGGACATTAAAAGGCAAAATTACTCGAATAAGCTCTGCCCGAGCTTAATCAAGTGGGAAAGAAAGTAAAACCAAAAATAAAGATGCAAAGCAGGCCTCCGAACGATTGTAAGTAAAATTTCCCGTATCAAGCGATGCCATATTCATTTTATCACAATGCAATCTAATTCAAGGCAGTACGTTACTACATTGCATTATCAAGGGAGGGGTTAATTGAAACTTTTGCACTGCGCGAGAGTCTGTCGGACTTTCATAAATCTATTGCGATAAAACCGACTTGTTCATTAAGCCGCGGTGCTATTGTATGTCAGACATGGCCAATAAATGCTTCATATGTGCTTTTTTTACTATAAGCCGTAAAGTTCGACAAATTTCCGTAAATGGATGCCTCTATATGACTACATGAAAGCCCTTCATGAATATCCGATCCTATTCAATTATTCTGAGAAATATTGATTATTATTTATAATTACTGTATAGTTATGTATTAATTTAAAATACCTCTTTATCCATAGGTAAATTTTACTTATATATACCATCATTATTTTCAAAATTGTTTGCACGTCACTAAAAGACTCATTTTATAAGGTCCAGGTATCGATGAATTATCGAAGATTCTTTCCTCTTTTAATCGCTTTGTTTGTTTTTACGTATGTTGCTCCCCGCCAGGTAAATGCTCAAGACGAAACGTCCGTTTATTTTAGCAAGAAGGTCGTGGATTCCAATGGGGATCCGGTAAACCATGAGATCCCCACCGTACTATTTACGGTTTTTTTAAACGGTGAGCAGGATTCCCTCCTCATTGAAAACGCTCCCCGCTGGGACGGAGGAGATTCCAATTATGATGCCGGCAATAACCTGGTCGGTATCGAATTACAGAATTTTACGCACTTCAGTTCCGGTGACTCCGTACATCTGCGTTTTACAGATCGTACACTGGAGGAACGCGGATCGATAACACAGGAGATTGATACTATTCCATGGAGTGATCCGAACCCATTTGCCAATATACAACTTGAACAAATAAGTCTGCCGGAACGTCCTCAGAATGTAGAGTTAACCGTAAGTGACAATCATGAGCGAACGTTGACGTGGGACGCGAAAAGTGGTTTGACGTATGATGTGTATCGACGCTCTCGCTTGGATACCATCTTTAACGGCGACTCCAGAAATCTGTACACGCGCGTGGCCGCGGATTTGAATTCGGGCAGTTATACCGACTCCAACACCGATGCCGATAAGAATTTTGGATATATCGTGTATGCAAAAAATAGCAGCGGCGTGCGAAGCGTACATTCCCCTGATGTATTCGATCAGAATAAACTGACAGGATTGCAGGTGTCTAACACGACGGCCAGGAATGTAACCCTATCCTGGAATGCATATGAGCCTTTTTTAAATAAACTGGCCGGGTACAATATTTATCGTCGTAAAGAGGGCGAGTCTTTTCGTGACCAGCCCCTGGCTTATACCGGTACGGAAACGAAATATACGGATACTCGCCTGGAACCGGGAGTTACCTATTACTATAAGGTCATCGCCCGTAATTACGACATGGGAGAGATGGGGGCACCCGGTGAAGTGCAAGCAACTACCGAAAGTTCGACCGACGGATATATGACCTATGCCAATCTGAAGACTGCGGTGGTTATTTATAAGCACACCCCCTTTGTTCGAGGAGGCGACTACCAGATGTCGGATGCCGTAGAGGAGGATGTGAAATTCCTCTTGGAGCGCATGCGTGAATACTACTGGCGAAATACCAAGATGCAGCTTAATCTTGAATTTGATTATATCGTTTTTGAAGAGTACAAAGAGTTAACGGATGCAAGTGCCACGTCGACCCGGGAAACCGGAACCCACCTCGAGGAAGATCGCGGGGTCGTGAATACCCAGTATGACATGGTCTTCCGGATTACCGCCGCGGTCGGTGGTTTTTGGTCCTGGGGAGCCACTAATCTGCTGGAGCTGCCCGGTCCTGACCGAAGAACCGGTTTTTCGCAGGTCCGATTTCCGTATCGCGATTTCGTAATCGACGGATTTCCCCGTTACCCGATAGTCTATGATGAAATTGATTATCAAAATGTCGGGAATAATTTGATCTGGACCGCTACGCACGAAAATCAGCACTCGATCGACGGGGTCTACAATCATAATGGCCACCCGGAAATGGGACACGGTGACTTTCCACAGCTTTACGCCAAGAACAAGATCGAAAACTCGGATATCGGCTGTTGCTATCCGGGTTTCCCCGAATATTACTCCAAAAAGTTTGGCCGGCGTTTCAGTTTTCAGAGTACGATGATGCGCGACTTTAAAGCCTACAAGGATCTGAAGTCTAACTGGGGCGATATTTATGAGGCAAAAGATGCCGACGGGGATGGCATGCCCGATGATGATCCGCGGGTTCCATTGGATGAAGAACGTTTCGGATCCAGCTCGACCGAGGCCGATGCCGACGGGGATGGCTATAACGACAAGCAGGAAGCTATCGATGGAATTTTTCAATTTAGCTACAGTGATCCGCAGGATCCCGATTCGGATGGGGATGGAATAATTGATGGCAAGGACAAATACCCCCGTTACCCGATGGATACGCGTATCAAAACTACTGCCCAGGGTTTTGTGCCTGATATTGACGGCGATGTGAGCGAGTGGCCTGAACATACCCTGGTCGTTGACACCGTAAGCAAGGTGGAGCGGAACCAATCGTTTGCTCCGAAGGTCTATATGGCTTACAGCAGTGATTCGCTCTATGTGGCACTCGACTTGCCGGATCATGCCCAACCCTATATTCGATGGGACTTTGACAACAACGGGCGCTGGTACGGTTCCGGAAACACGGTTATGGACATCGATGTTAACGAGGGACGATTTGATGAACTTCGAACCTGGGATGCATCCGAAGCGTCACGTGATCTGGAGGAACAGAATAACAATAAAAAAGAAGGTATTGGTAAAGGATATTGGGATGACAGCCGGCCCTATCTACAGGAGTTCGGTGGTCCCGTTGTGAATCCGGGTTCCGTGAACCTGTCGGTCGGTCAATCGGGCGGCGGACCCACGATCGAAATGGCGATCCCCCGGAATGAAGACGCAAACCTCCCTTTGAATGAAGGGGATACGCTCGGTTTCCACATCAACTATACCGACGTGATGGGACTAAATCTGGGAGCCCATACCTTCGACTGGTGGAGCTATGCCTATGTGAACCTCTCAGGATTGAAAGCAACCGATGTACCCTCGGAAGACGAGATTGCGAAAGGCTTCAAGCTTAATCAGAATTATCCGAACCCCTTCAATCCGGCGACCACCATTCAGTATTCACTGGCCCAATCCAGTGACGTAGAACTCAAAGTATATGACATGCTCGGTCGAGAGGTGGCTACACTGGTCAACGATCAGCAAAATGCCGGTCAGCATTCGGTCAAGTTCAATGCTTCGAACCTCTCGAGCGGGGTTTACTTCTATCGCCTTACGGCCGGACAAAAATCCCGGATCCGCAAGATGACGTTGATTAAATAACGGATTTCAAATACCTCTCTGTGATTTTAACACGGGTTAAGTCCAATAAATCAGCCTTTTTTCGTTTTTTCTTGATATTAAGCTTGATTTCATACCCTCACTTTATATATTGAATTCCGTTTACCTTAATGTGACATGTTCTGTGTTTTACAGACGTAAAATGAGTTGGTTTTGAACTTGTTACATGCGGTTGAACTTTGTATAGAACGAATTTTAATATCTCTTTTTTATACCAGAATGCTTGGATTTCAGGTTCGTTCATGTTAGGTGTTGTTTCTTCAAAACCTTCCTGGTTGCGTCTGCAGGAAGCCGTTGACCCGTAAACACAGTGTTTGCAGAATAGAATATAAACAGAGATTCAGAATTTATATATGAAAGCGATGGGACGAATATTTGGTACTCTACTGATAATTTTGGTTTTGAATATTCCGGCGATGGGACAGTTCACGACAGTGGACTGGGGTTTCCACAATGTGGGAGCAGTGACTGAAATGGTTAACAATCGTGGAAATCTACACGACATTGCACTACCCAGTTTCCCGTTTTTGATTAAAGCGGAATTCCCACGCGGTAGTTTTGTAGAACACCACGATGCCATTGCCCCCTTTTATGCTTCTTTGTCTAAAGATAAACAGGATACGATGGTGACGACCTCTCGTATCTGGGCATGGAATTCAGCACTCGAATTAAATGGATACAGCAGTGCCCCGTGGGACAGCGTGTGGGAGGTTACTCGCGCATCTGCGGATACCGTGAATATCCCCTGGTTGGATGACTATCAGATCAAGTCAGATCAGGATATGGTTACCCGGTATAATGATTACAACCAGGCTTCACTGCAGCCGGCCGAGCATGATCCACAATTTATTGACATTTATCAGCGAAGCTGGGCCTGGTCATCACAACCGTTAGACCAATTTATCATATTTGATATGAGGCTCGTACCAACGCGTCGGACGCTGTACGACTTCTGGACCGGCATCTTTTTCAATTCCGCTGTAGGTTATGCCGAAGGAACATCAGAGTGGACTGACGATCGGCTGTCTTACTATCCGGAGCACCGTATGATTGTAGCTGAAGATGAACCCGGTAATGAAGGCCCGGAAGCATATACCCCCATGGGAATTAAGGTATTGCCTCCACGGGAATATAAAGGTGATCTGGACTGGACTTTTCAATGGGGATATTCCGGCGACTTGCGTGTTGCGCGTGACAAGGAACGTTATGAGCAGTTAACATTGGGCGAAATACAGTCTGATCAGGAGTTGAGCGGAAATGCAACCTCTCTGATTTCCTGGGGTCCGATAGACAGTCTCGCACATAATGACACCCTGCATTGGCGATTTGCAACGGTTTATGGATATTCGGTTGAGGAGCTTCTGGAAAAGTCGGCTCTTATCGATACGTTGGCACCGGATTTCGACGTGCCTTCCCCACCTCCCTCGCCGCAGGTAGACGTTACGACCAGCAACCGGCAAGTAGTACTTGAGTGGGATGACAGCGCGGAAGATTATACCGATCCGAATCGTTCTGATGGAATTGATAAACCGTTTGAAGGATACCGGGTTTATAAGAGTACCAACAGTCGAACCGGACCATGGACCCTGTTGGCCGAGTATGATTTGGCGGGCAATGAGTTTGGACAAAATACCGGTCTGGAACGAAAGTTTACCGATACCGGTCTTATGAATAATGTCGAGTATTATTATGCAGTTACCGCTTTTTCAAAGCCCGATACGGTATTGGGTTTCCCTTCTCAATCCACCAGTCAGATTGCAACATCGATCGAGGTTGTTCCGGGAACGGCTGCGCCGGATGATGTAGGTCAGGTGGCCGTTGTTCCCAATCCATACCGCGGAGATATCGACTACAACGATATGAGTCCGCCGTGGGAACGACCGGATCCTTCCCGAAATCGCTGGCTTGAACAGGATCGTCGTATCCAGTTTATAAATTTGCCGGAGCGTAGCACTATTAAAATTTATACCCTCTCCGGCCGACTGGTTGAAACCCTCGATCATGAAGATTCGGAAAGAGGTTTTGAGGATTGGAATTTGACCAGTAACGTAAATCAGGCTGTAGCCAGCGGTATTTACCTTTTCACGGTCAAGAATGAGGAATCCGGCAACACACAAACCGGTAAGTTTGTAATAATTAAATAATTAATTACAGCGAATTTTATCACCATATGAAGGTATTCGCACGTCTAAGTTGTGCGTTGATACTTATAAGTCTCATTAATGTTCCGGTTTTTGGACAGTTTACGACGGTAGATTGGGGGTTGCACACGGTGGGTGAAGTGACTGAGCTCGTAAATAACCGAGGGTCTCTTCACCCTTATGCCCTTCCCAGTTATCCTCGACTGCTAAATGCAGAATTTCCCCAGGGCAGCTTTGTTGAACATCACAATGCTGTAGCTCCCTTTTACGCCTCACTTTCACCGAACAAAGAAGATACGATGGTGTCTACTGTTGCCATTTACGCATGGAACTCGGCGAATGAGCTCAGCGGATACAGCAATGCGCCGTGGGACTCGGTATGGGAAATCCGTCGAGGGGATACGGTAGACATTCCCTATGAGCCTGAATATGTGTCTCACTCCGACCAGGATCTCGTGACCCGCTATAATGATTACAATGAAGCATCGCTGCGGGCGGCCGAACACGAGCCGATGTTCCTGGATATTTACCAGCATAGCTGGGCATGGGCTTCGCCTCCAATGAATCAGTTTGTAATTTTCAACTTGGATGTAGTACCAACCCGGGAAAATATTCACGACTTATGGCCGGGCATCTTCTTCAATTCCAATGTGGGCTATATTACAGGCAACAGTCCGGCACAGGATGATTTTTTCACTTACCATCCGGACCATAATATGGTTATTGCCAATGACGCGCCAGGCAATGAAGGTCCGGATCCCTATACCCCGATGGCTGTAAAAATACTTCCGCCCAAACAGCTTGACGAGGAGGATATTGAGTGGACGTTTCAGTGGGCTATCTCCGGCGGTCTGCGTGTTGAGCGTGATAAGGAGCGCTACGAACAGTTGACCAGCGGACAAATTCAGAGTGATCAAACGTTGCCGGGTAATACTTCAGCGATCATTTCCTACGGGAAAATCGACAGTTTGATGGTCGGTGATACGCTTCACTGGAAATATGCTACAATATATGGATATGACAAAGAGGATCTGTTTGAAAAATCGGCTTTGATCGACACGTTGGCTCCCGACTTTCAAGTGCCGGCTCCTCCTCCGGCCCCGAATGTCGAGGTTATCCGAAAGAATCGGGAGATTACGTTGAAGTGGGATACTCGGGCCGAGGATTACCAAGATCCCAATCGGTCGGATGGAGCCGACAAACCATTTGAAGGCTATCGGGTGTACAAAAGTACGCAGAGTCGGACGGGACCCTGGACTCTGCTTGCGGAATATGACTTGATAGATAATCCTTTCGGACAAAATACCGGATTGGAACATGAATTTACCGATACGGGCTTAATGAACAATGTGGAATATTATTACGCCGTAACGGCTTTTTCCAAGCCCGATACGGTATTGAACTTTCCATCGCAGTCTACCAGTCAACGTGCCACTTCCATTGAAGTTACTCCCGGCACGCCCGCCAAGCAGAGTGTGGGAGAAGTTGCCGTTGTTCCCAATCCATATCGCGGGGATATTGATTACAACGCTTCGGATCCCCCGTGGGAAAAGCCGGATCCGTCGCGCGAGCGGTGGCTGGAACAGGACCGAAGGATTCAATTTATCAATTTGCCCGTTCGGAGTACGATAAAAATCTACTCTTTGTCGGGACGGCACATTGAAACCATCGAACACGATAATCCCGAGAAAGGTTTTGAAAGTTGGAACCTGACCAGCAAGGTGAACCAGGCCGTGGCCAGCGGTATCTATCTCTTTACCGTTAAAAATGATAATACGGGTGAGACGCAGACCGGGAAATTTGTTATAATCAAGTAATAACGAATTCTTTCCCAGGAGTCTGTCGGACTTTCCGGTTCGAAACGAAAGATACCCAAACCGGCTTTTTTGCAGTAGAATCGTGAAAGTCCGACAGACTCCTAATAGGTCTTGAAAAACCGGGCGGTGGTTCCTTGCCCGGAAACTTTTCTTCGTTTACTGGCAGCTAACACCTGATAGCCATAAAAACTTCCACAGTTATTGCAGGCTTATACCAAGAAAATTTTAATGCTTCGGAACCGCCGCCCTGTTTTTCAAGATCTTTCCAATCATTTAAGAGACTCGGTTGAATATCCATCATCCGGTGGTTTTTTGAAGTAGAATTCTCCTGTAATACGACCGTTCATCAACCGGGAGTATTTGATCTGCCGGTTTTTTTGGTCGATGTAGCCATTATAAAACCAATAAATCAGGTTCCCTATCAACGACAACAGGAATTTTTATGAACAGTTGCCTGTATTTGATGACTTCGGGCAGGTGGTGGAATTTGATCGGTATCAACCTATACCTTCCGATTGGTATGTGGTGGTTGCTGATGTAGTAGACTCAACCCAGGCAATCCAGCAGGGAAAATACAAGCAGGTTAACGTGCTGGGAGCCGCCATCATTACCGCCATATCTAAACTTTTTTACCCGTCCACCATTCCCTACATTTTTGCAGGTGATGGAATATTTGCTTGTGTGCCTCCCGATCATCGTCGAGCGGCTGGCAAGATTCTTGCCCATGTACGACAGATGGCCAAGCAGCAGTTTGGACTGACGCAGGTAAGTGGAATGGTGCCGCTCTCCGATATACGAGAGGACGGATATGACGTTCGGGTAGCCCGTTATTACGTATCGGAATATTATAAGCAAGCGGTTTTTGATGGAGAGGGACTGGCGTATGCCGAAACTTTGCTTCGGGATAGGAAAAGTAGGGGGAAATACCAGGTTGAGGCGGAAGTAAACCCGGATACAGACCTTACGAATCTTGAATGTCGATGGAATCACCTCGAAAGCATTGAAGAAGAAATCATTTGTGTGTTGGTGCAGGTGTTGGATGTGGAGCAAAGAGAAGAAATATACCGCCGGGTAGTTTATGCAATCAATCGTATTTATTGTGAAGACTTTGTTTGCAAGCCTGTGCAGGAAGATAGAGTTTCATTAACGTTTGACTGGGATAAACTATCGGTTGAGTATAAAATCAGGTCGTTTGGCAAAAAATGGTGGAAAAAACTGTTATACCTGGGGGAGTTGTGTTTCAAGCAGTTGGCAGGTAAAGTATTAATGTATTTCGGAGGTAGTGCAGGCGGGGCGGATTGGAGTGAATATAAGCTGGACCTGGAGCGCAATACCGATTACCGCAAATTTGACAATATGGTCCGACAAGTGCTTTCAGGGAAAAAAGAGCAGCGCAAAGAGCTAATAAGATATCTGGAAAAACTATACCAGGATGGGAAAATTGTCTACGGACTGCATTATACGCCTACCGTCATGATCACTTGCATGGTTATGGATTATAATCACGACCATTTTCATTTTGTGGATGGAACGGCCGGAGGTTATGCCGCCGCCGCAGCTCAGCTAAAAGAGAAATTGAACAACTTATAGGGAATTTATTCGGGTCCCGGTAATTAACGAGATCACCTCCCTTTGGTAAATTCCTGATATTTTCTTATGTATAATGCGTGATTATGGGGAGTATCCTCTGTTCGCACTTCAGGTTAACCTTCGTTGCATAAAAGGTATATAAGGGAACTAATATATGGCATCAACGCGGAAAATAAGTTTTAATAATAAGAAAAGCCGTGAATTTGGTCGGACGATTAAGAAGCGGGTGAATGACTATTTCAAGCGCAATAATCTTTCCAAGCACGCCAATAGTGAAATGATCCTTAAAACGGTCGTTTTGCTTTCCATGTATGTAGGTGCCTACCTGTTAATTATGTTTGGTGAGCTATCTCTTTTTGCCATGTGGATGCTTTGCTTTGTAATGGGGATTGGAATGGCGGGTATCGGGTTTTCGGTGTCGCACGACGCCCTGCATGGAGCATATTCATCGAATAAAATGGTTAACAGTGTATTGGGAAGCACATTCGACCTGCTGGGAGCCAACGGTTACATCTGGCAGATCACCCACAATATCATACACCATACTTACACCAATGTTCACGGACATGATGAGGACCTGGAAGTCGCTGGATTTATCCGGCTGTCGCCCCACCAGGAATATAAACCGGTGCATCGACTTCAGCATGTGCTGGCATTTGTTGCCTACAGCACAGCTACCTTATTCTGGGTATTTATAAAAGATTATAAATACTTTTTGCAAAGTGAACTGGGTCCCTACAAAGACAAATCGCATCCCCTGGGAGAGTGGGTGAAGTTGATCCTGACGAAATTGGCCTATTACGGATATACAATCGTTATTCCACTGGTGTTCCTGGATATTACATGGTGGCAGTGGTTGATCGGATTTATAAGCTTGCACCTCACGGCGGGATTGATCCTGGGAGTTGTATTTCAGTTGGCGCACGTCGTGGAAGAAACCGAACATGTAGATCCGGGTGAGGACAATAAAATCGATGAACACTGGATCATCCACGAATTGGAAACTACCTCAAATTTTGCGCGTGATAACAAATGGTTATCCTGGTATATCGGCGGATTGAATTATCAGATAGAACATCACCTGTTTCCAAAAGTTTGCCATGTCCACTACCCCGAAATCAGCGAGATAGTAGAAAGAACCGCCAAGGAGTACGATATTCCCTATAATGAACACGAGACACTCGGTGAAGCGATTGGCTCTCACTATCAGATGCTGCGGTGGCTGGGAACGCCGGACGCCGAGCCGGCAACGGCTTAATGTTGTTTCCTTGCTGTTGTTCGGGAATTGGGATGATGAAATTTGATTTATGGAAGTGGCTCACGAGTAACAGAGCATCCCGTTACCAAGCGGTTTAATATTATTTTCAGCAAGTAACTATGAGGCCGGCATTATCAGGTCTCTTTACAATGAAAACGATGGTATCGTCCATTCAGCATGACATACCAGGGTATTATTTCGTCAACAAAAGAGAGTACCATCCGGGAAATTCCAATATTTTAAAAGAATATTACCTTTTATTTCGTTATTATGATCCATTACGAATAGACCGGTTGAGGCATACCGGCATGTCGCACTTGATTTTTATCCGGGCTCTATCAGTCTTTGTTTATCATTATAGGTCCTCAGTCGTTGCCTTGTTTTTATATGTCGGATTCAGGAAAGGGAGTAATTTTGTTAATAGTGACTTAACAAGCAGCTGATATGTTTATATATCTCGTAGAACGGAGCTATTTTTTCTGTAAAAAAATTAAAGACCAGTTTTGCTGTATCTGTATAGTGGGATGTGTATTGGGAACTGTTATGAGTTGCAGCAATTCGGCATTTGCTCAAAGTGAAGGGAAAAATTTTGATCGGTTTGCCAACTGGTTGATTGAAGACCCGGTCCATATGGTAACTGATATCCAGGGAGATGATGTATTGCAAGCCGGATTTATCGGGGCTTCGATAGCATCTATTTCAACGGCCGATCGGATGACTCATTCCTTCATATATACCAGGCAGGGCAACGTTCCTGTTTTGGATATGGCCAATTATGCCGGAGATAAATATGTAGCGCTGTCGGCTTCAGCCGGGTTGTTCGGGACTTCGCTGCTTACCAATAATCGAAAATTTCAGGATGCGGCATTTACGTCGCTGCAGTCCCTGTTGATGACCAAGATCACGATTGGAGCTAGTAAATTTTTGTTTGCCCGTGCCCGGCCATACGCCCGTGAGGGCACCTATGATTTTGATTTTGCCACTCATGGTCAAACCTCTTTTCCCTCAGGCCATACGGCGACGGCGTTTGCGATGATTACGCCCTGGGTCGTCTACTACCCGAATGTAGCTACCTATTCGCTTATGGCCATTCCCGCGGCGACCGGAATTGCGCGTGTATATAAGGGCAAGCATTGGTTGAGTGACGTAACAGCAGGTGCGGTGATAGGCTTTTCAATGGGATATTATCTGTCGCGCAAACACTTGAAAGTTGGTGGAAATAATTTACAGGTCTTTCCCAGAGTCGGTCGTGAAGAGGTAGGTTTGAGTTTATCGTTGAACTTTTAGCCGATTACCTTTCTCCTTTTCCCTTCAAGGGGACATTGAAGGCGACCGAGGAAAACCATCCCCTTTTGGAGGGAGAGAAGGCCAAATATTGCAAAGATAGTCAGGGTGGGTTTTCCTCAACAGTAATCGAGTGGAGAAGGAGGGCAATACCATAATATTTAATTTTACTTTCCTGCCAATCTGATTGCCATTATATTTATTTCTTTCTATAATCTTCAAGTTGGTTGTCTCGGTCTTATCGGAGAACAGCTGGTATTGATTTTACATTTACACAAGCACATCAGACAAAATTTTTTACATCTTTATGAATCCATTAAAAGAAATACGTTCACTTCTTCTACTATTGACGGTTTTGGTAGTGTCAGGCCCTCTCTCCTGTGCGAGTGACCAAATCGGCGATAAAAATGAGCAGGATCGCCCGAATATTATCATTATGTATTCCGATGATCACACGGCACAGGCAATCGGAGCTTATCAGAAGGTGCTGGAGTACGGGTTGAAGCTTGATCATACGCCGACGCCGAACCTGGACCGAATGGCCGAGCAAGGAATGCGTTTTGATAACGCCTTTGTGACCAATTCAATTTGCAAACCTTCACGGGCCGTGCTGCTGACGGGTATGCACAATCATAAGAATAAAGTGTGGCGCAATGTGGGGATGTCGCTCGATACTGCTATGACGACTTTCCCTAAACTATTGACCCGCAGCGGATATCAGACGGCGATGGTCGGCAAATGGCACCTCGGGACGGAACCGCAGGGTTTTGACTTTTACGAGATTTTATACGGACAGGGGCCCTACTATAACCCCAGAATGCGAACGGATCGCGGAGATACGACCTATCACGGGCATACGACCGAGATCGTGACCGACCGGGCTCTGCACTGGCTCAAAAATGGACGAAGCGGTGATGAGCCTTTTATGTTGATGTACAATCAGAAAGCACCGCACCGCAACTGGCTGCCGGGTCCGCGTCATTTGAACGATTACCGTGATCGCGATTTGCCGGAGCCTTCAAGCCTGTTTTACGATTATTCGGGCCTTGCTTCCCCTGCTAAAAATCAGCAGATGGAAATTGGCAATCACATGTCATGGGGGTGGGACCTGAAAGTGCCGAAGAACCCCGAAACCGGGAAAGAGGGACAGATGGATTATTTGATCCGCCGAAATGATCTTACCGAGGATCAGATTAAGACGATTAAAGACGCCTATGCCGAAAATAACCAGTATTTGTATGATAACTGGGATCAGATGACGGAGAAAGATAAAATTCGCTGGAAGTATCAACGGTACGTAAAAGATTACCTTCGGGTAATTCGTGGCGTAGATGACGGCGTGGGACGTTTGATGGACTACCTGAAGCGGGAAAACCTATACGACAATACCGTTGTGATCTACGCAGGTGACCAGGGTTTTTTCCTGGGTGAGAACGGGTGGTTCGATAAGCGTTGGATCTACGAGGAGTCGATGCGCATGCCGTTAATCGTACATTGGCCGGAAGGAATCGATGCCGGATCTGTCAGCAAGCACCTGGTACAGAATCTCGACCTGGCCCCAACCATATTGGATTTGGCCAATACCGATATTCCGGATCAAGTGCAGGGACGTTCACTCGTGCCTATTCTTAAAGGAGAGGATCCCGAGTGGAGAGATGCGGTGTATTACCATTACTACGAAGGTCCCCCGCGTGTTCACAACGTCGCCAAGCACTATGGCATCCGGACGCAACGCTATACCATTGCTCACTACTATGAGCAAGACGAATGGGAGCTGTTCGATCTGGAAGAAGACCCTGAACAACTTCAGAGCGTTTATGGTGATTCGGAATATTCCCAGGTAGAGGAGCGACTCAAGAATAAAATCGACGAGCTGCAGAAGAAGTACGAAGTCGAGTTTATGCCGGAAAAATATGAAAAAGACTAGATAAGTTCCTTTCAGAACTTATCAGGTGAAAGGTGAAGGGTGAACGGTGAGAGCTTATTGGTGATGGGTATTGTTGATTGGAGGTCGTATTGAAAAGCTTTTTGCCGTTCGTCCTTTATAGACTTTGAAGTTATAAGAGTCGGACTTTCACGAAAAATTGCAAAAAGCCCGTCGGGAGGACTGATCCGGCGGGCTTCAGGTTGCCCGCACGTTTGTTCTTGCTACCGATAAGAAGCACGGCATTTCAAAGTGAGAGATTCAGTATAGAAGTCGATCAGCATGAGGGGTTTGTCTACAGCTTCGGTGTTTTTTAAATGATAAGATCAATTTTAAAACATTATTAATTATGGCAAATGGAATTGCATTGATGGGTTGGAGTCTTCCGGCGATGGAAAGTGCCGAAAAATTGGATATCCCATATGTGGTGGTTGGTTACCCGGATTTTCAAAACTATGCCGAGGAGCACAACATTCCTTTTGTGGGATGGGAGTTCAAAGATTGGAATGAAAATAATACCTCTCTGCAATTAGCCGAAAAGTTGAAGCCTTATGACGTGGATCTGGCGGTTCCCCTGTTTGAGGAAACGGTGGACTGGGCCGGAGCCCTGAATTCGATTTTTAGAGATGATCCCCGACTTTTTAACCGCTCTTTCCTGTTTCGCAACAAAGCAATGATGAAACGGAAAGCCTTACTGGCCGGTTTACGGGTTGGCTTGTTCGATGAAGTGTACAACACCAACCAGGTACACAAATTTATGGATCGGCTTAACCAGGCTAACTTGCAGTTGGAGGGGGAGGAAGATGCATGGGTGCATTTGAAACCCTTTGATGCAGCCGGTACGGTTGGACATAAATTGTTGCGGTCGCGTAAAGATATTGATGATAAGGTTATAGAAAAGGATTTTCCCTGCATGGTGGAAAGTCACTTGCCGGGCAAGGAGTTTTCTTGTGAGGCCTTTATTCATGATGGAAAGATCCGATTTATGAATATAACCGAGTACGTGAAGCTCGGCTACTCCAACTATGTTCCCTGCGGACCCGAATTGGAGGAGAAACGTCCCAAGATTCGGGAAGTGATGGAGCGTTTGGTGGATGCCTTCGGTATTGAATATGGGGTGATTCATCCCGAGTGGTTTTTGACCGAGAATGATGACTTGAGTTTTGGCGAGGTGGCAACGCGGATTCCCGGTGGACACATATTTGAGTTGATCAGCAAATCCTATGATTTTGATGCCGTCCAGGCCATGATTCTTTGCAGCGATCCCGAAACCGACGAGAAAACCCTCGAGGAATTCTTTCCGGACGAGTCGGAGTTTACCCAGTACCACGGTAGTTTGATGGTGTATCCCAAGCGGGGACACATTACGCGGCTGGAGGTGCCGGAAGAACTGGAGGAGGATAGTTACTTTGAGGAACATACCCTGTTGCCGCCCGCTCCTCATAAAGTGGGAGATCGTGAAGGGTATGGGAATCATTACGGTACGATTTTCTTTAAGGGAAAAGATCCCGAACGCATGAAATCGCTGTTAACGCACTATCAAGGCGCTGATTTTTACGTGTAATTCAGGTTTCAAGTTTTAGCAACCCTCGAGGTAATCCATGAGTATTCCACAGACGGCCCCGGAGAAAATTATATCACAGCTTCACCGATCACTTTCGGCTCTTCAACAGGCCCCCGGCTTTTCGAAGAATATGTATATGCCGTCGGTTATGGCGGCTGTTCACCGGTTGGCGGAAACGGAACAAGGTATTGAGTATCTTTATGAGATCATCGGCGAGTTGTATGATGCCGATTTGTTTACGGAAGGTCCCTGGGAAGATCCGCAAGCACTGGTTCCCTCCCTCGTTAGCGGCACGTTGAAAAGCGGGGGAGAGACCACGAATATGGAGATACTCAGTGAACTCCGCATGTTGGCAATAGCAAACGGGTTAATTAAGGATGGGCGCTGTTCGTCGAGCGAAGCGCGCGATTTTCTTCACGAGGTTTTAGCCAATAATCTCGATTTTGTGTTTCCCGATCGATCGGAGGAAAGTCGATCGATCGATCCGGAGACCTGGGTCAAAATCCGAAGTTTGTTTTCGATCCTGCTTGAACATCTTCCATTTAAGGGCATTAAGGCAAACCTGCTGGAAGAGATCCAAATGATTACGGCCCAGCGGCCGATCATTACGAACCGGGTAACCAAAATACTTGAGTTTATACATAATGAGCTGGAACTTGATCGCGCTGTGCCCGAAGAACAGGCCTTGGAAAATCTTGTGAATGCTCGCTATGCCCCGACCGACTATTTACAATCCCGGGAGGGATCCTATAACGAGGAAAAATACCGATCCTTTCTTGAAGAGGCCGATGACGATACCCTGATGGAAGAATGTCAACAGATGGGACAGAGTTTGGTTAACACCGGGATAGGTAGCAAATGGCACGTGTATCTGTTGGAAAAGGTAGTTGACCGGCCATTTTTGGTGAAGGAGGTGCTGGCGTTGAATAAATCGGGTCGGACCGAGTATGATAATCACCGGGAAATGGCCGAAGGTTTGATTTCAACGATCCTGGATCCTGCCTTGAGTCGATGTCTATACGGAGCCGGACGGATGCTGGAGCGCAACCTGTTATCCCACCAGCCGGTAAAGAGTGCCTTGAAGCGATTGTTTAAACTGCAGCTTCATCCCGCTGTTGAGGAGAATATTTTTCGATCGACGACTGCTCACCATATGAAAAATCCGGAGGCCCGGCGTATGTTAATAGCTGATACGCTCTGCATTCTCGGTCAGCCGTTGGGCATCGGCCAGGGATGGAATCCGACCTGCCAATCGGCTCGAGGCATCAGTTTGTGGAGCCAGCACGCCCCGGGTAAGTTATTGCGAAAGATCATAACGGCCGCCAGTGAGAACAACCTGTCGATGCGATTTGAGGAGGAATTGATAGAGTCCGATGACCTTGTCCTGGGATTGGCCAAGGATTTTGATTACCATCTGGATATCGTATCGATTGTGCTGGTGCCCCACCTCGACAAGATCTATAATGAAATGATGCGGCGCTGTTCGCTACGTCAGGAAGATGGACACAAGTGGGTAAACCCGGCTTTATATGGACAGTGGATCCCCACGGGCTTTATCTCGGCCTATGATGTTACCACCCATGCTATTAAAGATTATCGCAATTTTGTGCGAGTATTCTATGCTACGCATCACCCGGACTATAACGGCGAAAACGATCTGACATATCCCAATCCGGTGGGCATATTCATTACCTCGGCAACCGGGAAGTTATTGGGATTTCATGCAGTATCGATCTTGAGAGTGGATCGCGACGAGGATCAAATGCGGGTGTATTTTCTCAATCCCAATAATGAAGGGCGCCAGAGTTGGGGGGGCGAAATCACCCCGACAGTGGCCGGACATGGAGAAGAGCATGGCGAGTCATCTTTGCCGTTTTATCAATTTGCATCACGCTTGTATGCTTTTCATTATCATCAATCGGAAGCCCGCGATTTGGAGGCGATTTCCGAAGAGAAAGTGACACAGGTTGAAGAAATTGCCCGTAACAGCTGGGGGGAATCATATATTTGGACGTAAAGAAGGGGCAAAAAGTCTTCTTAGCCCGAAAGCTGGAAATTTAAGAATCGACGCTTCAAAAGCTTGTATATATATGACTGAAATGGATTACAAGCCCGGCTAATCCTCGAATCTTCAAGCTTACAGCTTCGAGCGTAGTGAATTAGTGAGCAACTAATTTTATCGCTACAACCAATCTACGCTGAATTCATAAGTCAAACTACCGTTCAATACCATGACCAGTCACTCGTCTCGCATTGAATTGAGTAAGTCGGCCCTGAAGAATAACTTGGAATTTATACGCCAAAAAATCGGTCAGCATCCCGTGCTTTCTTCAGTGGTCAAAGCCAATGCTTATGGGCACGGTATTGAGACGTTTGTTCCCCTGGCAGAGGAATGCGGGGTCGAGCACTTTGCCGTGGCCACCAGTTTTGAGGCGGAAGAAGTGGTCGAAGCGCGAACCGGCGACGCGGATATTATGATAATGGGGATTCTCTATCCGGAAGACCTCCACTGGGTCGTCGATCATGAAATTGAATATTTTGTATTTAATTTTCATCGACTGGAGAGGTCCCGTGAGGTAGCTGATAAGGTGGGAAAGAAAGCCCGGGTGCACTTGGAACTGGAAACAGGGGGAAATCGCACCGGTTTGCATGAAGAGCAGTTGGACAAGGCACTTGACTACTTGGAACGGCATCAGGATAAGTTGGAACTGATGGGAATATGCACTCATTTTGCCGGAATCGAGTCGCTCGCCAACCAATTCAGAATTCAACAGCAGGAAAAAAATTTTGAACGAATGCGCGAGCAGGTCGAGCAGAGTGATGTTGAGCCTCATTACTATCACACTGCTTGCTCCGCCGCTGCGCTGGCCTTTCCTGAAACAGTGATGGATATGGTTCGCGTAGGAACATCACAGTACGGTATGTGGCCCAGTCCGGATATTTATAATATGCACTTGATGCAAGAAAACAAGATGTCGGATGCCCCTTTGCAGCCGGTCTTATCCTGGAAAACCGACATCATGCATTTAAATGAAGTGGAAGAGGGGGATTATATAGGATACGGAACGGCCTATCAGGCGCCGCAGGACATGGAAGTGGCCGTGATCCCCCTGGGGTATTCCAACGGATACGCTCGCAGCCTTTCAAACCGTCATCATGTACTCATCGGCGGACAGCGGGCTACGATTGTCGGTTCAATTAATATGAATGTATTTATGGTTGATGTTACCGATATCCCGGATGTAGAATTGCGCGACGAAGTGGTATTGATTGGTCAGCAGGGGAATGAAAATATTTCAATCAAATCCTTCACCGAAAGCATCGATGCCATCAACAACGAATTTGTATCCCGCCTGCCGGCCGCGATACCGCGCATGATAGTGTAAAGCTCCGCTCGCACGGAACTTTACAGCTCGAAGCTCGAGGCCCGAAGCTGGAAGTGGGGCGACTGGATTATCCACTTAATGCTCGGTCGAAACCACCGCACACACGTGTTTCAGCGCAAAATTTTTTGAACCGGAAAGTGGTTAAATACCATTGGCGCAGATGATATTGTTTTACGAACAATGATTCCTTTCGAAAACGAGTTAAGTTCAAATTTTTCGCTGAAACACGTGTGTGCGGTGCTAGTAAAGGCAAACAATATAATCCAGTCGCCCCACTTCCAGCTTCGAGCCTCGAGCATTTAGCTGCAAAGGTTCGTCTTAGGACGAACCTCTGTCAAAGTTTCCGATCATGGTATCCAGCTTTTCGCCGCCGCGAATACCGAAATCTAGCGTGCGAATCGGGAAGGGTATCATGATGTCGTTTTCGTCGAAGGCCTTGTGCAACGCCATGATCGCTTCGCTCTGAGCGGAAGGGTACTGCCAGGGAGTGTTGAAGTCGATCCAGAATCGGATTACAAAGTTGACGGAGCTTCCGCCAAATTCGTTGAAGAAAAGTTCCACCTCTTTTGAATCGTCCACGCAATCCAGCGGTTCGACTGCCTCGATAGCCACTTTTTTGGCTTTTTCCAGGTCATCTCCGTAGGAAACTCCGCAGGAGAGATCCACCCGGCGTTGCCCGTTATCCGTATAGTTTTCGAGTGGACTGTCATATACTTTTTTATTAGGGATATATATGGTTTGTCCTTGTGGAGTGGTTATCATCGTGCTTCTGAGATTCAATTTGTACACTTTCCCGTAATATCCATTGGTCTGAATAATGTCTCCAATACGAAAAGGTTGTCTAATGGACAGCAACAACCCCGACATAAAGTTGGCCGCGATATCCTGAAATGCGAAACCCAATGCCAAACCGATGATACCGGCACCGGCAAGCAGCGAGGTTACGGCTCCGTCTAGATTCATAATGCTGAGGGCAATGAAAATACCAATGCCGATTACGCCCACCCCCACTACGGTTTCGATCAGATTGGTGATCGTTTTATTCTTCGTAACTTTATCGAGAGCCTTCTTGACCGCCTTGCGGAGGATCCGACCCACCACAAAGAATACGGTCAATACCAGTATCGCCATTATCAGGTTGGGCAGCATTTCAATGGCGGTATTAAGCCACTCTTTCAGTTTGTCTACTATCAGGTTGTAAGCGTTGGCTAATTCCATTTAATCTGGGGTTTGGTTGACGGTTGATTTGAGGCGGCCGACCCGGTTAGATTCCAGCAGTCATTTTCCACAACATACTCGTAAGATTCTGATAAACTCCAGGAAATCCTCGAAAGTTATCCTGTGAAAGAACAAGTAAATAAAAATATCCCATACACATCCACTGAAAATTTAAATCCAGAGATATCATTAAATTTTATTATTGTATTATTAATTTGTTTGAAGACAGCTACTCGAAAGTAATTTGATCTATTTCATGAATTCAATGTTTGCTGATCCTGTACTTTGGGTTTTGTTGTTGATATTGGGGCTGCATGAATCGGTGGCAATGGGAATACTGACTCGAATATCATTGGGAAAGGATCGATCAATGATATTTTGGGGACAATCGCTGGTTTGGGAACGTATTACGGGGATTGTGGTGTTAGGCGGCGGACCATTGTTGCTGCTTTTCTTTACAAATTTAAACGTCGCTGTTTCTTCAGCAGTACTTCCCCAGTTTACGTTCCAATCCGTGTTTCTGCTGATTTTACTGGGGGCGCTGATTATGGCGTTTGCTTCCTGGTGGTTTCCCAAAATGAAATTACAGCAGTTTCATTCGCCACTGCTTGATATACGTAGTTATCAAAAGTGGGTATTGCCCAATGTAATACTATGGGTTTGTTACCTGGCAGCTTATGAGTGGATTATGCGAGGATTAATATTGTATGCCTCCGTAGCATGGGTAGGACAAACGACTGCTATTGTGTTGAACTGTATCCTTTATGCTTTAATTCATGTGCATAAAGGGCGAAACCAGGTTGTAGGGGCCCTCCCTTTCGGGTTTGTACTTTGTTGGATTACCCTGGAAACCGGCAGTTTCTGGGCGGCTTACTTGCTGCATTTAATCCTTACGCTCTCTATGGAATGGCATGTGTTTCAAAGAATCAAAGCATTGTCAGAGAGAAGATCAGTCGAAACTTCAATGGTTAGCAAGGTTGAGTAAGAGAAGACTCCGTACGCCCAAATGCTTTTTAAGCGAACTCGGCTGATTCTGCATACTTGGGACTTGGTCCATAGGCATTACTGCCCGGTTCACTGTCCATAAACATGAAAACCAACAATACGATTCCCCCAACGACCGGCACCAACGAGATAAAAATCCACCAACCGCTTCGACCTATGTCATGCAGGCGGCGGACTGTTACCGCTAACCCGGGTATCAATACACCAAGGGCATATAGCATAGTGAGGATCCCGAACATCGAGCTGCCCGCTGTAAAGCCAAGGGTGCTGTCGATTAGCATAAGCACAAAATAGATGATGGTATTGATAAGCGTAAACATCCAGTACTCCATCCGGCGAGCACGTCCACTGAAATCTGTATACTTCTGTAGAACGGTGATGTACCAATGCATAACTATCCCCTCCCCATATTTATTAATAGTTAGTTATGAAAAAATAAATTAAATAAGCTATCTCTCAGACCCAAATTAATTTTAATCAAAGTTATTCAATTTTCAAATTATTAAACATCATTGGGTGATTCCCGGGCTCCGGGAAGGGGTTATGCTTGCGAATTTATTTCATTGCGCACGGCGGGAGCCACTTTGGTGGCGAAAAGTTCGATGGAACGCAGCAGTTTTTTATGGGGTACGCTTCCCACACTCATTTGCAGCAGGAATCGGTCATGTCCAAAAATTTCATGCTGGTAAAGAATTTTATCGATGACCTGCCGGGGGCTTCCGACAACATTGGCTCCTTCCAGTTGACACGAGGTTTGAAATTGCTCACGGGTTATTGGACTCCAACCTCTTTCGAGGCCAATGTTGTCCATCTGCTGTTTAAAGGAGGGAAATGCAGTATTCACAGCCTCCTGGGAGGTATCGGCGATAAAGCCGTGGGAATTGATACTCAGGGGTTGCTTGGCCTGATCATGTTCCAGTGCTCCTTGTTCGTGTAGGTCGGCAAGTTTCTTAAATTGTTTGGGTTCTCCGCCAATAATTCCGAGGGCCATGGGAAGTCCAAGCGATCCGGCCCGGTAAGCCGAATTGGGGGTTCCTCCCACTGCGATCCAAACCGGCAGTTCATCCTGGTAAGGCCGGGGGTATATCCCGAGATGGTCGATCGAAGAACGATGTTTGCCGGACCAATCAACAATTTCGTTTTCACGAAGCGTTAACAGAAGATCAAGTTTTTCGGAAAAAACTTCGTCATAGCTGTCCAGGCTAAAGCCAAATAGAGGAAAAGATTCGACAAATGAGCCGCGTCCGACCATGATTTCTGCTCTTCCTTCGGACAACAGATCCAGGATAGAATGTTGCTGGTAAACCCGAACCGGATCGGCCGACCCCAGGACCGTCACCGTGCTGCTCAGCCGTATTTGTTCGGTCCGCTCGGCGGCTGCAGCCAGAATAACGGTTGGTGAGGATGAAATATACTCTTCACGATGGTGTTCACCGATACCAAATACATCCAGTCCCGCTTCATCAGCCAGCTCCACCTCCTCCATCAGGTTGCGAAGTCTTTCGGAAGGTTGCAGTTTTTGCCCGGTGCTCGGGTCCGGGGTGTTCTCAACGAAGGTGTAGATGCCGAATTCCATGTATTGATCCTCTGATAAAGTTGGGAAATTTTTGGTCTTAAAATATGACTTTTTTATGGATTTATCATTATAAAGTGTTTAAAAATTAATGAATGATCAGGCAGGCTTAATTCAGGGCTATATCGGGTAAAATCAGCTGAAGGTTTGATTTTAGTTCATGAAATACCAATATTGATAAAGTAATACATGGGATGGGTACTTAATCTGTTTTAAAAATATATTTATAGCAGGGAGAGAGAGCTAGGAGTATAAACTTTGATTTGAAAAACGTACCTTGCATACGTGTAGGTAATAAAAGTATGCCGGGGGTAAGTGCACAATACGGGGATTTTATTGATAGATCTTGGGATCAAGACTGATATCCCCGGAAGGTTCAACGAGGTTTACCGTTTCAAATCTCGAAGGTATAACCGTTTACCGATAAACAATACAAAAGTGCGTTATCATGGCTGAAGAGGAGAATGTTCACATTAAGGAGTGGCCCAAACAAAAGGCGCGATTAGAACATCACTTTAAACTGGAGAAGCCTTGCCCGGTTTCGATCAAGTTTGAGGACGACCCCGCTTATTTGCATCTAAAAACGGATTCGGAAGATCCCCTGGATGTAAATATGGATATGGACATGAATGTGAAGGCGGATGAGGATATTCCGGTATGTATCAAGCTTTGCGAGCCGATTTGTGCGACCAGTGACTATGAGATCGGTATTAACTTGTTGGGGCGTCCGTTGGCTTCGATAAGCGTAAATGGGTCCACGGTTTTTGACCATTGTGAAGCTGATGACCAGCCTTCGGCCGACAGAGAATGCATCGATTTCATAGATGCACGTCCAAAGAAAGACAGTGAACCGCCCTATGTTTCCGGTATTGCAAGTTTTAGTCCTCTGCAGGACGAGTTGTTGGCTTTTATCACTTCCGGAGCTCCGGCCGGACAGATGAAACTGGCTATTCCCGATTCGGGATTGTCCATCGACTTTAGCCAGCCTGTCAAGGAGTTGGAACTGGAAGTCACTAATTACGGACAGGCCAGTATGCAGTTTACGAGTTTTATGGATGGGTCCGTCGTGCAAACGAAAGATGTTGTTATAGAAAACCAGCAAAAAACGGTATCACTTGAAGGTGAGCCTGTAAACAGGATTGAGATCAAGGGCGGATCGAATGAAGCCAGTCTATCATCGGTATGTTACAAGCAAGCCTCCATGGGTTGAACTACTTTTTAACGTTACGATACCATAAGCTCAATAATTCCCTAGCTAATAATTAATTGACCATTATGAAAAACAACACTAACAAAAAACGATCTCGAGAGCGTCGCAAGGAACCACAGTCCCGCTTATTAAATTTTGATACCTCCAAACTATTGTCTGATGCCACTTCGATTGTGGAGAATGCAGCTTCAATCCTGGAGGAGGAGATTTCGGCGGGAATCGTGGCTGCGAACAACCTGGAGGATAATATAGTTGACCGGGAGAAGATTCGTTCTTCCGATCCCGATGAGTTAATAAACCGTTTTCGCGGTGATGCCCATGAAATTGTTGATATGATGATGGACCTGGTAGCCCAATCGACGGTTACCCTGCGAAAATTGAATAGTAACATTAACAAAGCCCAGGGAGCAAAGTCGCCCGCTGCTTCCAATGGGATGACGATGCTGCGGCCTGATAGGGAATTCAAGCCGGGAGAAACAGCCAAAATACCAATGATGCTGGAAAACGACAGTGATGAAGAGCAGATGGAAGTTTCGTTCCTCTACCATGATTTAATCAGTTCCAACAACAAAACCATCTCCAAACGCAATGTTACAATGAATCCGGGCACCCTGAAAATTGCACCGTCTTCGAATGACAAAATGGAGATTGAAATATACGTTCCCAAGACCACGGAGCCCGGTACGTATAACATGACAATACGAGATGAATATATGGAGGAGTTGAAGGCGAATATCGAGATCGTAGTCGTCGAAGAGTAAAATGACGGAAGCTGACCTTAAATCGGCGCTGGCGGATTACCAGCGTAAGACGCTGGAGCAAATTCGATCTATAATTCCGTCCAGGGAACCCCGGAAATACTTGTACAATCTGATAAGTGAGTATTCCAGTCGGGGAGGAAAGGGGTTTCGTCCATCGCTGTGCATTGCAACATGCAGAGCTTTTGGGGGAACGCTGAGAGAGAGCATAAGTTCAGCTGCCGCGCTGGAGTTGTTTCACAACGCTTTTTTAATACATGACGATATAGAGGACGGCAGTTATTTCAGACGAACCAAAGCCGCGCTGCATCGCGATTATGGTGTCCCGATCGCTATCAACGTGGGAGATGCGATGAATGTATTAAGCATCAAACCGCTGATGGAAAATTTGAAAAAAATTGGTCCTGAGTTGACCTATAGCGTGTTTTCGGAAGTGGAGCATATGGTTCGTCAATCGGTCGAGGGACAAGCCATTGAATTGGGGTGGCGGAGGGACAATGAAACCGAACTCAGTGATTCCGATTATTTTCGAATGACGATGAAAAAAACCTGCTGGTATACGTGCATTCATCCCATGCGGATAGGTGCAATCATAGGGACCGGCGGGAAAGTAAACCCGGATATCTTCAATCGGTTTGGGTATTTCATGGGAATTGCGTTTCAGATACAGGACGATTTGCTCAATCTGAAAGCCGACAAAGAGCAGTATGGAAAAGAGGTCGGCGGTGACATACTGGAAGGAAAACGCACGCTGATTCTTATACATTTACTACGGAACTGTAGCGGAAATGACAAACGATTTATCCGGGATTTTCTACTTGAGGATCGGGAAGATCATACGGTTGAGGATGGATATAGAATCATGGAGCTCATGTTGAAATATGAAAGTATGGAATATTCGAGGAAGGTAGCCAAAACCTTGGCCGGTGCCTCTTTAAAAGAGTTTTACCGGTTATTTTCACATCTGCCGGAATCGAAAGACAAGCATTTACTGCGCTCGATCATATTATATATGATTAACCGGGATTATTAATGATACAGATAAAACCCATATCGAAAACAGACACCGATGTACTGGTGATAGGAGCGGGACCGGCCGGTTCGGCCCTTGCGGCCCATTTAGCTGCTGCCGATGTGGATGTTGTGCTGGCGGATGCCAGCGACTTTCCTCGTGATAAGGTATGTGGAGATTTTGTGGGGCCGATCGCGATTAATGAACTCGAAGGGCTGGGGGTGACCGATGAGCCGGGCTTTCGGGAGGCTCAGCGGATTAATCGGGCTGGACTTTTTCTGAATGGCAAACAGATGGTCGAGGAATCGATGCCGGACAGTTCGGGAAATGCCAATTATGGCAAGGTTATACAGCGAATCAGTTTGGATCACTGGATCCACCTGGCAGCCCGAAGAAAGGGGACGAGCTTTCTGAGCGACAAACGATTTAAATCCTATGAAAGATTTCCGGGCGGCATTAAGGCTCACTTCACCAACGGGGATGCTATTACGGCGAAAGTGCTGGTGGGAGCAGATGGAAGTAATTCAACCGTGGGGCGCCAATTTTACGGCCGAAAAAATTCGACCGATAATCAGATTATTGCTATCCGGGCTTATTATACCGGGACCCGCGGCCCGGCCGATCGTGCCGATTTGTTATTTTCAGAAAACAGTTTTCCGGGATATACCTGGTTTTTCCCCACCGGTCCGCAGACTGCAAATGTAGGTATCGGGATGGTGCAGAAAACTCTTCCCGAAGCTGAAGATCACTTAAAAGATATACTGGAAGATCTGGCAATGAATGATGAGGCACTGAGATCCCGTTTGAAGGGGGCTAAAATGACCGGTAAAATCAAAGGATGGCCGCTGGCTACTTTTGATGAACGTCTACCGCTGACCGGCGATCGATTGTTATTGATCGGAGATGCTGCGGGACTGATAAACTCCTTGAATGGGGAGGGTATCCAATACGCCCTGTTAAGTTCCCGGTGGGCAGCCGAAACTATTGTGAAGGGGTTGCGGGAGGTGGATTTCAGTGCGGGACAAATGGCTTCCTACGAAGACAGACTTCGCCGCGAGCTGCGTTTCGATATGGCACTCAGCAACATGGTAAAGCAGTTTATACGAAATCGTTCATTAAATCCACTATGGATGGAGATGCTCAAAGTTTTGTCACAACGGGCATCCCAGGACCGTGAATATGCTTCGAAGGCAGGAGGAGTGCTGGCCGGGATCTATCCCGCAAATGAAGTTTTAAAACCGACCTTTATGGGAAAGACCTTCTTGCAGGGTCTGGTGCATTTTGGAATGAATACAGCGGAAATGGCAATTGGTGAAAATTTCGAGCAAGCCGGACTTCATCATGAACTTCAAAGAAATCTAAAGTTGATGCAGGAACATCCCCAAGCCTACGGTCGATGGATTAATGACCTGGTACGACAGGGGTCCGAACTGGGACAAAATATTTTTTCAGATACTTTCTCAATCTAACAGGGATCATCGTCATGGCCAAGAAAACAGAAAAAATCAGCACGTTTGAGGAACTGCAACAACGCATCCCCGAATTACTGGATAAGCATGGGGACAATCAAGAGTTGTTGCGTGCAGCTATGGCCAATCCGGTATTAGCATTAAAAGAAGTGGGCATTGAATTAAGTCCGGAAGTTGAGCGTGAATTGAAGTTGCGGGCCCGGTTTGGTAAAAAAGATTATAAGAAGATGCGAAAGTTGGAACATCAGATATTCGAGGAAGCCGGTACGCTGTTTGACTTGCAATCGGAGGAGGAGACCCTCGAGGTTTGCAAGACCGCGTTGAAAGAGAGGGAACTTGATGCAAAAGACTTGGAAGAGGCCATCAAAAACAATCTCTACCCGGTCCTTTTTGAAGAAGAAAAGGGAAAAGCTCCTTTCTCGAATTTAGCAAAGGATCACAAACTGTTGCAACTGTTGGATGATTATTATGAATTAGAGCGAACGAGACCTCGATTGGCTGATCGAGACATGTATGAGAGAGTAAAACAACAAAAAGATCTACCATTTTCGCTAAGCGACATCTCTTTTGAAATGCAGGGGGACTCTCAAGAATAGATAGCTTGGCGTGTAACCTTACAAAACACCGGTATTATGGCTGATACACAAGGTTATGAGATTGTCTCAGAACTTACAGAGGGAGTCCTCAAAAGCATTCTGAAAGCTGCCTGGAAGTCGGCAGATGACGCCAGTGGACCAGGCGTAATCCCCGAAAAAATGGAGATTCCATCCTCCACATCCATCGGTCCTTACCAGGTCAAGACCGGAACGGTCCAGATTCCGAAAGCGGGATTGGACCTGGATACCCTGCCGGCCGATAATGCGCTGGAGGTTAAGATGGAGACCCTGTTTCATGTTGAAATGGACAATCCTCCCATTCCGTCAGCCAAATTTTTTGACCTCGAAGCGGAAGTTAAAATCAAGGCGCCGGTAGCCCGTCTCGAGCCAAAGGAGATAGGGATTGATTTTAGTGATCTGCCCGATAATCCCGTCTCGGTTAATATAACCAGTGGAGATCCGGTGGGGGATATTACCGATTCAGCCATCGAGGAGTATGTGCATAAACAGTTGCGCAGCGATGACTTCAACAACATCATCGACGGAATAGAGATCACATACGGGGTTTTCTCGATGAAAACCCGTATCGAACTGTATGATGATGAAACCGATCCCTCAAAAGTTGCCAAGGTCCAAAAAATTTCAGGTAACGAGGTCAAAGTCATTATACCCAGTTACCTGAGATTTTATGATATCAGTGGGAGTTTCAGTGGTTATGAGCCTGAATCCCCGATGGGAATTACCGGCGATGTGGAGATGGTGGCCGACTATTCGCATTCCGGCGGAAAAGTGACGGCGAACCTTTCGGGCGCGGATGTGAGTTTGACAAATATATCTCCGGCGGATGGGGAGGAGGGAGACCATTGGACCACCAATAAAAACCTGGCTAGTACATACATGAGCGTGGACCTGGAGCAGAAAGTGAAGGATGCGTTTGCGAGTCAGGCCTCTTCTTACCTGCAGAATATGGGAGATGTAGAGGTGATCGTTCCCTCGGTTGACGAAGTCGAGGGGTTTATCGAGGATCAGATTGTCGATGAGCTCGAGAGACGGGATCATATATCCATCTGGCAGCCGAATCCGCCTTCTTCGGACGGCGATGAAGAAGTGTCGATCAGCAACGTAGCTCCCAAAGTGTTGGATAAGGGATTGGCCATAGCCATCAATGCGGGTTCGAGTACGAATATTGACGCCCTCTCCTTTTTTGTCCCAAGTGACCGCGACTTTGCCATTGCCCTTTCTGAAAAGAAAGTCGAGACGGAACTGAAAGAGGCCGTCGATGAAGAATATGGTGATTTGCCTACCATGCTGGATCCGGTGAAGGGAAAAGATGTCAAGTTGAAAAAGCTGGTCCTGAAATTGATAAATCACGCAATCAAGGCGGAGGGAAAAGTAACTATTATAGACGCTATAGCGGGCAGTATCGATGTAAGTGCAAGTTTTGGGGCGAAAATCGGTTTGAAGTGGAAAGATGCGTCCGAGGGACAAATCATAGATCCTTTTGTAAAGAGCAAGGATGTCGATTTGAGCTTGAAAGCCTGGATTATCAGCTTTATTACCGGCTTCATAACGTTTGGAATCGTTGGAGGGATCATTGCGCTTGTCGTTATGACGATTGCCGAGAATATCGCTGAGAAAGTGGGAGGTAAAGTGATCAAGGATGATGTCACCGGTCGATTGAAAGGTATCGGGGCCTGGCCGCAGACGTTGCAGGGAATCGGTACAATCGAATCGCGTTTTCAGAATCCCATCGAGATCAGCAAGAGCGGCATCGTGTTTGCCGGGAGTATGGAGGTGTATAGCACGCGGTCTTCGGCCCTTAGCGAATTTGCTGATTCAAATGGCCCATATCATGTCGACTCGGCTATGGCCGCGAGCTTCGAGGGAGGAAGTGAGAAAGCGAAGACCTCGGTTTATTGGGATTTCGACGATGGTAAATCCTCGGCTGTTCGCGATCCGGTACACCAGTATGCCAAAAGCGGACTTTATATTGCCAAGTTGCAGGTTAAAGTATCGGATATGGGGGAGGTGACCACCCGACACTTTGCCAAAGTCAAAGTCGAAAATGCAGTTCCAGAAGTAACGGTGGAGGTGCCGGATTCCGTGAAAGAAGGCGAAGAATTTTTACTGGAAGGTCATTTCACCGATGCCAACTGGGTGGATACGCACCGCGCCGTGATCGACTGGGGAGATAATACGGCCCCGGAAGATGTTGAAGTCCAGGAGACCCATGAAAAACCCCAGGCCCAGGGGACGTTCCAGGGATGCCATGCGTATTGCGACAATGGTAGCTATCAGATCAAGGTGCGGGTGTTTGACGATGTGGGCGGCGTGAAGGAGGTGCAAGAGTCGATCAAGGTGGAGAATGTCGATCCTGAAGTTGACTTGCCGGAGAAAAGGGTGTCATTGGTTGACCAGCCGATTCGATTGGTGGGCTCGTTTACGGATCAGGGGTGGTGTGATACTCATACCGGTTTGTGGGATCCCGGAGATTGTAATGTAGAGGACGCTATTATTCGTGAAACCAACGAAGAGCCCGCCGCTAAAGGTACGGCCGAAGCAGTCCACTATTATCGGGAATGCGGAATTCACAAGGCGAAGTTGACGGTTATGGATGACGACGGTGGACAAGGGAGCGACCGGATGGAGGTAGAGGCATATCGATTGAAGAACAATGAGATGGAGGCTGGATTTTATCTGTTGGAATCACGTGAAATAAGACAGGAAGTAGCCAATTTCTGGCACCCGGCGTTTTCCGGGGAAACGGCGATGTATCACGCTGCATTTGATGCGGCTGAAATTCAGCGACAAGTTCAGTTTTTTGCCGAGTCCGAAATCTTTTATTACGGAGACCATGCCCAGGGCATCCGATTGAGAGGACGGTTCCTGGCCGGGATCTACCAGTTCGTGCCAACCAATCCGGGATGGAGCTACGAGTTTCTGGGTCATTTCCATCAGAGTAATCCCTCGAATGGAACCGTCTGGGTCGGAATTGATCCGCTGGGTCAGGAACAAATAGAAGCGGATTCCATTGTCTGGCGTCAATCCGGCGGCGCCCGCCAGTGGAAGAACGCACGCGTACGAGCGAGGGCCAAACACAGTAAGGCAACTTTGTACCTGGCGGTGCAGGGGACGTCTGAGACGGAATCATCCGTTTATTTTGATCGGTCGGTGTTGTATCAGATACAACCGTTCGACAACGGTAAGGCTTGTGAGGAAACAACCGTGGATTTTGGAAACTTCGAGGTTGAGTCCGAAATGTACGAAGTGTTTACCCATGAAAAGTTATCATTCAAACCGTTGGGTGAACGGGTGTACATTACCTCGTTTGGCTCGCCGCAGGACAAGAACAAACTTGGATTTTCGGGAGAAGGCGTCGAGGTCATTTTCCCTGACTATGTTAATGAAGCGGAGATTAAAGTTAATAACTATGGGGGGAAGGGACTTCAACTAGAGTTATTGCGCGATGGACAGCTTTTGGACCGGCGATCTCTTCCGGTGCGGTCGGGAGCGAAAAAATTCATCATCGAGCAAGAAAACTTTAATGGCTTCAGACTGTTCGGCGGACAAGGAGAGGCCAGCCTGGTGCATGTCAAGTTGTGCTTGTAAAATAGCTGGTCTTCGCTGGAAACCCGTGCGGCGGTTCCTCGTTCGAAAGTTTTTCTCTTATTGGCAGAAGTTACAAACGCTCTAAAGCTTTTATGAATTTCTGACAATTCCATGCTTTTTTACCGAAAATCTTAATACTTCGGAACCGCCGCACGGGTTGTCAGCAACTCCCAACTATCTCAAATGTATTCCCATTACCATGATAAGGCTGTTGGTTCGGTAGGCATGTGCACTGAAGTTGAAGGGAATAAGCGTCCGCTCTCCGCGGAGACTGAGTGAAGCCTTAACCTTTTGAGATAATGAAAATTCAATGCCTGCTTCTCCCATGAGACCCATTTCATAATATTTGTTGTAATGATTTTTGTCGGGATCCAGCGGTTGCTGACCGATCGGAATATAGGTGCCGTTTTTTCTTGATTTATAGGGCGTTTCGTTGCTATTCAGAAGATAACCACCGGTAATACCCAACCCTATATACGGAATTAAGTCGGAAGCACTCAATTCATATTTGGGCCAAATGGATAAATTTATGTAGGGCAATTCAAACCAGATATCTTCTCCCGAGGTGTTTCCTTTCTTCTGGTAGGCCAGTTCGGTACGAAGTGCGAAGCGGGGATCAAAACCAACAAAAGTAAATTCACTATAGAGGCTGATATAAGGGGAGTATCGGGTATAACGTGCTTTTTGGCTTACGTTAAAGACGCTGTAGGAATGGTTCAGGGCATGTCCCCCCGCTCCAAACTTAATGCCCCAGTCGACATTGGTGGTGGATCTATCAGCTAACAGGCTCGGTTGGTAATCGGAATCCACGCATTCATTATATGCATTGACGGCCGTAACCAGAGGTTTTTGCTTGAGTTGAACGCGATCTTCATCAATGTCCAGCATGGGGCAGTCATAAAAGGCCAAGTGCAAAATGCCGGCATAATTGATGGTTTTGTTGTCGCGAGTCACGGCTACGGCCGATCTTTCCAGCGAAAAAAAGTTCCCCCGCGCGTCCTCGATATAATAAAGGGGGCGAGCATATTTGGGGTAATAGGAATACAGTTTAGCGGGACCCCGGACAAGCATACGCAAAAATACGGTGCGCGAGGAGTCCAGCGTTGTTTTTGATTTGTGAATCCGTCGAGAAGTGTAGACTCTGTCTGGCCCGAATTGGTAGTGGGCAATTTGGCGAGGTGTATATTCTCGAGGTGCGCTGTCTTCATTATTTTTATAAATAACACGCATGCTGCGAGAGACAGCATCCTCGCCCCGGACCCGTATAAATCCCTCAAGGGTATCTCCGGAAGATTCTTTCACAATGAAGCCGGATTCCCATTTATCCTGGGCAGTCGCCGGTAGACTGATAAAGAGTGCAAGGATTAATATAAATAATAAACGTAAAAGCCGAATCCCGCCCCGATTGATAAGCAGCATAGCAGTGTGATCCCTTGATTATTAATAACGATTTGTACTGTCTACTAATAAATTTTATCAATCTTTGCAGTAAATATCAATATATACAATAGTAAGAGGTTGATGAAAACCGGGCGGCGGTTCCTTGCTTGTAAGCTTTTCTTCGGTTGGATGCATTGAACGGTTAATCGCTCCTGTTTACGATGATCGTTATTACTGCCTGCCACCCAGAAAATTATTATGCTTCGGAACCGCCGCCCGGTTTTTCAACGTCCTCTATAAATTGTGTGGATTCAAATATAAAAAAAGCAGGTGCCCCGGATTCAGTCGTCTAGCAGTAATCCGGGGCACCTGCTTTCAGGTTTCAGCATTGTGCTTTCATCTCTTCTTACTCATTTGCGAGCCCGCGTAAGGTATCAACCAGCTTATTCACTTTTTCTTTGTCTCCGGCGCTGCCCGCACGTCGTTCGATAGCGGTGGCAAGGGTGGTCAAAATCTCCTCGCGGGTATCTCCCGATTCATTTTCGGCTTCGGATAGTTTTTGACGTGTGGTATTGATCCACTGGTCGCCCAGTCCGTCGCCCCGTTCCAGTTGATCCAGATAGGCCCGGGCCAAAGTAAAGGTCGTAGGCCACTCATACATAGGTTTGCCCTGGGCGTTGAACTGTTCGAGCTGCACCGTCTTGGCGGCGGCTATTTCGTTTTTGGTGAGGTATGGGCTGGGTTTAAGCTCGAAGATATCGAGTCCGCGAGCTATTTCAGAGTTGTATATTCGTCCGTTATACCAGTAAACCGACCAGCTTCCGCCCATCTGCATGCGGGTAGAGTCGACCGGTCCGCGGTCGTGGAAAGCGATTTCGACCGGATTTTCGGGGTCGGTCCAGTCGAAGACCGAAATCCCGCCCTGGTACCATGATTGAACCATGATATCGCGATCGGGGACCGGTATGAGCGATCCGTTATGCGCCACGCAATTTTCCAATTCGGTTTGCGGGGCCGGTAGCTTGTAGTAGCTCTGAAAATGCATTTTGTTGTCCTCGTCAATCGTAAAGATCGCATTGGCACCCCATTCCATCGGATCTTGTTCGCGGCATTTGGGCTGTCCGCCGCCTCCCCATTCATCAGTAAACAGTACTTTGGTCCCCGGATTGTTGAAGGTGGCCGAGTGCCAGTAAGCGAAGTTGGAATCGGCAACGGCATCGATGCGTTTGGGTTGGGTCGGATCCGTGATATCGAGCAAAAATCCATATCCTTCACACGCCCCGCCGGCCAGTCCGATGGCCGGGTACAGGGTAATATCGTGACATTGGTTCGGTCCGCGTTCGTTGACTTCTCCTTCGGTGCGTTCTCCGAATCGTTCATCGATCATTTGATCCAGGTTTTTGCGCAACCTGGCACTGTCGGCCGCGGTCGGTTGTCCGCTGCCCTCGCGTTCCTTTACGATTTGTTTTAGGAGCGATTGCACAATTGGGTCAGGCACGATCCGATCTCTACCCCATACATGAGCGACATATTTACCCTGCTCTTTAGCTTCCTCGAGTTTTTCTTTATCCGCTTTCGACAGACCATGGTCAGGGGCTGCTTTCAGATCCTCAAAAATTCGCGGAGAGTTAATAATGGCCGCTTCTGTCGGGTTGTCCAGCGGGACTTTGATTACTTCGATGCGAAACAGGGCCGAGTTGGGATCTTCCGAGGGAGGAGCACTTGAGCAGCCCGGAAGTTCTTCCGAAGAGCGCACCGGGGCGGATCCGGAGACATAGACGTAGATGTTTTCATCATCGTTGGGCGAATCGAGTACCGAGTGCGTATGGGACCCGCGACAGGTTTGTACGTTGTGAATATACTCGGGATTTTCGATGTCCGATATATCAAAAATTCGAATTCCCCGCACCCGTTCCTCACTTACCTTTTTGTCGATTCCCTGCGTACCGCAATCCATGCGTCCATCGAATCCTTCGGCCGAAACGAATAACAGGTCGCCATACACCGAGACGTCGCTCTGGGATACCGGGCAGGGATAGTCCACAACTACCTCCGGGTTCTTCGGATTGGAGACATCCCAAATGATAAAACCGTGGTAATTTCCCTGGATGACGTAATGATCTTTGAACGCCAGGTCGGAGTTGGTTTTGCCGATAAATTCTTTCGGCGGAGCGTTGTGGGAAAGCTTCTCAAGGTTCCAGATGGCTTCGCCGGCGTCAAACAGACCCGGTTCGAGTCCGACCCGCGGGTCGGGGGCGGGGTGCTCTACAGTCGAGAGGGGTTTGGGGGCAATTTGTTGGTTTGAGGGTGATTTTTTTACGCTTGAAGAAGGTGCACAAGCATAGCTGATAAATAATAAAGCCGTAAGAAACAGCCAGGGTTTCAATTTGTTCATTGTTCCCGCTGCTGTATTAAACGGCTTTTTTAAGTATGGGTAATTCATATCGATATATGCTGAAGTTTAACGGTTATCTGATCAAAAGGTTGGTTGAAATTAGCTCTTGGCCCGGATTTCACTTTGCAGGTTGGGACAGATACGGTAAACATAATTATCATCAATTTTATTGAGAGTACATCCCGGCTTCTAAGTGACATGATAAAACATAAAATTTAACCTGTGATCACCGGGCTAAACGCTTCCCACGGTAGAATTCGTGCTAATCGGCATTGCTTAATTTATTGAGCATCAGGTTCATACGGTCGATCTCGGTTCGCTGATCCACCTGGATGCCCGAGGCAAGCCGGTAGGTGGATTCTCCCTGTGCGGCGCCATCTTTGCTAAATAAGTTATCGACCATGACGACAGCTCCTTTGTGATGTTCAATCATATACGTCAGGAAGAGCCGGTCGAAATCCGATCCCCTGGCCCGCGCCAGCTCATGCAGTTGTTCTTCGGCAAGGACTCCGGGCATATTCTTGTATTTTGTGTAAGGTTTCCCGGACAGTGTAATCTTCAGATCCAGGCTGTCAATATCAATTTGCGGTACCGGCTGATTGCGCATACGCAGCCATTTCTGCATCGTTTCAATTTCGTCTTTTTGGGCGTTTATGATGCGGGATGAGAGTGTTTGAACTTGCCTGTTTGCGTTATTTTCGGGAGCCAGTCGTGACATTACCAGGGCCTGGGCGTGGTGGCAGATCATGCCGACCATAAACTTGACATCATCTTGCGTAAAATTCTGAAGGGCACTGTCCTGCCGCGTCCAATAAAGTTCAGTCAGTTTTTCATCGTTGGCTGGAGCACTTTCCTTTTGTGGGTGTTCGGTACTTTTGCAGCCTGTAATTCCGATTGTTAAAATGAAAATCCCCGCGAAAGCAAGGTGGTACGACAGTTGTATATGTTTGTAATTCACGACAGTGTTACCTCTTGGTTCTTGATCCTGATAAGATAAGAAGATTATAAATTTAATTTGGCAAAATACCAATTTGTTTATGTCACTGGTATAAAATAAATTCACACGTTCATATCTATCGTATTTCCCTCAATATTATTGTATGGCAGACACAAATAAGACGAATACCTACGATGCAATTGTGGTAGGTTCAGGTATTTCCGGCGGCTGGGCGGCAAAGGAGTTAACCGAAAATGGATTGAAGACGCTCATGCTGGAACGTGGTCGCAATGTCGAGCACGGAGATTATCCGACCGAGCATCAACCTCCGTGGGATGCCGAATTTCGAGGTCGTGGCAAACGTAAATTATTCAGGGAAAAGTACCACCGCCAGCGGAAGTCGGGAGTATTGAATGAGTATAACTATCATTTCTTTGTAAACGACAAAAAGCATCCCTATGTCACGGATGAAGACGATTTCGTGTTGTGGGTTCGAGGGTATCAAACCGGGGGTCGATCGTTGACCTGGGGACGTCAATGCTACCGGTGGAGTGATCTGGATTTTGAGGCGAACAAACGGGACGGATTTGGGGTGGACTGGCCGATTCGGTATGAAGATATTAAGTCTTGGTACAGCTATGTGGAAGAGTTTGCGGGTATCAGTGGACAGGAAGAGGGGATTCCTCACCTGCCCGACGGCGTTTTTCTGCCGCCGATGGAGATGAACGTTGTGGAGCAGCACGCGAAAAAGCAGATCGAACAGGCCTTTCCGCGCCGACACATGACCATCGGTCGCACGGCGGTGTTGACGCAGCCCCACAAAGGGCGGGGTGCTTGTCACTATTGCGGTCCCTGTTCACGAGGCTGCAGTGTCGGGGCCTATTTTTCGACCCAGAGCAGTACGCTCCCGGCGGCACGGGCGACCGGCAACCTGACCCTGCGGGCCAACAGTGTGGTGCACAGTGTTATTTACGATGAGAAAACCGGGAAGGCGAGCGGGGTGCGGGTGATTGACCGGGAGACCAAAGAAACGACCGAATTTTTTGCCGACGTCATCTTTTTATGTGCCTCGGCAATCGGCAGCACGCAAATTCTGCTCAATTCCAAAAATAAGCGTTTCCCGAACGGGCTGGCGAACTCCAGCGGGGTGTTGGGACACTACCTGATGGATCATCATTTCCGCGTGGGAGCGGTGGGAGATATGCCCGGTTTTGAAGACAAATACACGTTCGGCGACCGCCCCAACGGGATATACGTCCCCCGTTTTCGTAATCTCGACGCCCGTACCAACCATCCGGATTTCTTACGAGGGTATGGGTACCAGGGGGCTGCATATCGTCCCGGCTGGAAACGTGGTTTGCGAATGGATGGCTTTGGAGCAGACTTCAAGGAAAAATTGTTGGATCCGGGTCCGTGGAAAATGTACCTGGGAGCTTTTGGTGAAGTGCTTCCGCGTTACGAAAACAAGGTCGAGCTAGACGAGGAGCAGACCGATGAGTGGGGCATGCCGCTGGTCAAAACACAGGGTGATATCGGTGAAAATGAGCAAGCGATGCGTAAAGACATGGCCGAGGCGGCCGCAGAGATGCTGGAAACGGCCGGAGCAAAAAATGTACGGACTTATGATGCCGGTTATGACCTGGGTCAGTGCATTCACGAAATGGGAACGGCAAGAATGGGACGAGACCCGGAGTCTTCGGTATTGAACGGCTATAACCAGGCCCACGATGTGCCCAATTTATTTGTAACCGATGGAGCGTGCATGACCTCCTCGGCCTGTCAGAATCCCTCGATTACCTATATGGCCTTGACGGCCCGGGCTGTGGATTATGCTGTTGAAGAACTTAAAAAAGGAAATATTTAAGGGTATGGGATCCATGAATCGACGTGAAGCATTAAAACGAATGGCCGTGTTGGCCGGCGGAACATTATCAGCTACGACCATAACCGCAGTTATGAACGGCTGTCGAGCCGGTGAGGCGGATCGCGCCTTGCGAACCTTGTCTGCGCATCAGAATAAACTCATCATTGTTTTAACCGAGTTGATCATGCCCGAAACCGACACGCCCGGGGCCAAGACAGCCAACGTGAACCAGTTTGTAGACAAGATGCTGACCGATTGGAACTACGAAGAAGAGCGGGAGCAGTTTTTGTCGGAATTGAACGCCATCGACCCGCTCAGCCGCAAAAAGTTTGGTTCGCTGTTTCTTGATTTGGACCGGGGACAACAAAAGGAAATTCTCCAGCAGAAAGAAAAAGAGGCCCGTCAGTCGAAAGATAAAGGAGCCTATAAGCCTTTCTTCGACATGCTCAAGGAATATACGGTGGTGGGATACTTTACCTCGGAGGTTGGGGCTGGAGAGGTCATGGGCTGGACGGCAGTGCCCGGCAAATATGAGGGCAATCTGGATCAGCCGCCCGGGAAGCGGTAGTAGCGGGATTTAGATATCGGTTTTCTACCGAGTCTTTGGATTTCTTCTTTTCCATGTCTGAAGACTTTGCTGCATTGTTCTTGTCCTCCCCCTTACCCCTCCGAAGGGGGAACCTTTTAGCGACCGAGGTGAAAAAATGTCCCCCTTCGGAGGGGGTAAGGGGGAGGACCAAAAAAGCAAAATATATTTAAAGGGCTTTCCCAACAGTAATCGAGATGGGAAGGGGGGAGGACAAGAAAAACCAATAAAAGTTTATCCCCTATTCGTATCCAACTGTGAAGTCGTTTGTTCCAACCGTTGGGCCAGCACCTTAATAAGACCCAGGGCAATTTCGGGATATCCCTCGTATAAAAATCCCAGGAAATCCTCCTGGTTAAGTTCAAGTGTTTGGACGTCCGTCTCTGCAACACAGTCGGCGGAGGCGGTGGATTCCATCAAGAGCGACATTTCTCCCAGTACGTCACCTTCCTCCAGTTTGGTCACGCTTGAGCCCTCTTTGAGGACATTGACGATTCCGGAAGTAATGATATAGAGATTTTTACCGGGATCGCCTTGGCGTATTAAAAACTCATCTTCCTGAAAAGCGCGTACGTGAGCAACTTTGGCGATGCTGGTCAACTCCTCTGCGGGGATTTCGTTGAAGAGTTCCACGTTTTTCAGGTACAGAACCTTCTCTACAGTTGAAATCATGGTTGTGCCCTCTAGCTGTTCTGAAGTAATTTGGATGTCAAAATCTGTTTCATGGGATCGGAGATATTGATGGACGCAAAGTTTGAGCCATTCATCATCGCTCTTAAGGATATCTCTGAATCGCTCGTCCGGGTCCATCGAGTTCGGTTGAAAAATATTAGCCGCACTTTCCTGGATCTTATCGTTTTGTTTCCCCTGTAAAATTAGCTGAAGCAGATCGGTCCAGGAGGTGCCAAGTGCTTCACTGACGATAGTGTAATAGGCATCGTCTTCTCGTAAATTTGTTTCATTTCGGGGGATACCGCTTAATAGCAGCAATATTTTCAGGATTATGCGAAGCAATTGCTTCGATTGCTTTTGCCGGTCGGCCAGCGTCCATTTGATTAGGTCGATGTCTGGCACCTCTGCGAGGTCATGGGATATTTGAAGCGAGTTGACATATTCAAATAGTTGAGTGCCAATGATTTCATGAAATGTCTCAACGCTAAAGTGTTTTTGAACGTGATGCGAATCATGATCGAAAATCGCTTTGAAATACGGGTAAGGGGGAGGGGCTTCGGAGGGGAGTTGGCGGGACAGGAGTTCAGCCGATTCGTCGGTGTTTATCTTGCCAAAAATACGATATATCTGTTTAATCAGTTCACGGTCTTCGGTTTCCTCCAGCATCTTTTGAAGGTAGGGCACGGCGGCAGCGCCGTATTCCACAAAAGTTCGAGCAGCGTATTCGGCTGTTTCCCGCTGCTGAAGTTTGGATCTGAGCAAGTCGGCTGACAAAGGTTGCAGGGATTTATCAGTTGCATTTTCCACCGTTTCGGGATTAAGGGCGGGACGAATGAGGTTGAGGGGATTGTAGGAGACAAAATTGCGGATCAATTGAGTGTTGCTGACGGCCAGGTCATCCATAAAGTCACGAATTTGTTGATGCTCGTCCGCATCCTTTGAACTGAGTAAAAGCAGGGCGTGCGTCCAGGCCCGGTCACGGTAATCGAGGATCAATTTCTCAACGATAGCGCGACTGAATTGAAAGGAGGCGTGGTTCAAAAATCCGAGGAATTTTGCAAAACGTTCGGTAAGTACTTCCTGGATGAGGGGGATGCTTTCCCAGGCGATTTGATTAATCAAAAGATAATCGAAGTATCGCTTTTTGAGCAGGCTGTTGAGTTTGCGGTCGACAAACTGCGTGGTGGTACGACCCGATTGAAACGATTGGAAGTCCCCGTTTTTCAGCATTACGTCGTAGACGCAGATCGTCAGATCGTAATTGATATGGGCGTTCATGCCCATAAGGGCGTCCTGCAGCAGGTTGGTTTCGCGCTTAATGGCGGCGTCGAAGCAGATGCGCCAGGATGCGGGACATTCCTCTTTGTTGTATTGATAGGCGGTATTCGCCTCAAAATACATTTCACCCATGCGACAGCATATCGCCTCTGACCATTCGCTGTCGAGGAAGCGGCCTTGCTGCAGATTCCGGCGGAGTTCGTTTTTAAACGTACGATACATTACCAGGAATCGTTCTCGCCGGTCCCGGCGCTCGGCAAATGCTTCTATCTGGTTATCCATGCGCCGGATGGTCCGGTCCAGGTCGGGTGTGGCAATCTTTGTTTTTGTCCCCTCGGCTTTCATAATGTTCAGATCCCTTCATAGATGCTAAATATCATATAATCAATATCCATAATAATTGGGATAAATTGAAAGTATCCCTTGAATTCCTTGAAAAGCGGACCGGCGGGCGGTGCTGAGTACTTAAAATTTTTCGAACCATGCCATATTACAGGGGTAGGTACTTAAAATTGCATAGCACCTAAAGAAGAGGGAGCAAAACCGTGAGAAAAAATTTTTCATCGAAGGCACCGCCCGCCGGTCCGCTTTTCAAGGAGCGCCCGATGGATCAATGTATTTTATATCATGGCAGGTATAAATTCAGGGCCGTTCTAGAATTCAATTTTTTAACTGATAAACGGTAAAGGAGTGCCTTCTTCAACTTTATCGACCAGGTGAGACTGTAAATTGTAGTCAAAGGTCGTGTCTTTTTCGAATAGCAAATTTTTGACTTGCAGAGCCCATACCGAGGAATGATCTGCACGGTTGATGCGGTAGGTTAGAGACAGATCCACAATGAAGCGGGGATCAAATTTTCCTCATATGCACGGTCATTGAAAAACTTCACCTCCTCGTATTTTCGAGAGGCAGCGTGATCGACCGGGCTGTGTCGTTCTCCGCCGAGGTGCTGATGAGAGGTTTCGAATCCGGTATGATGAGATTCGCCCCCGGCAGTGGTTCATGGGTAATCGCATCTACCACCGTTCCGCGGATCGTGCCCGATTGTAATGCCTGGAGATCAGTGACAGAAATTATGGTAAGAACCAAAGTGATAATCAACGTAGCAGTTCGAAGACCCATCGCCGTTCCAAGTTAATAATTTTAAAGTCCATTATCATGCGGTTAAATACTGAGAGTCGTATTTTTCAATACATCTAATATTTTTTCATTTAGGTAATTCGAAATTAAAACCTTTTTCTTGGAAAATCCGTATCTTTTATATGATTTGGAATAGAATAAACACAGGCTTGGCAACCATTTTACTCATCCAATAACATCAAAAACGGTCTAACAATGAAATTCAATGCGATAATTTTCACCTTGGTCGTCGTCGGATTATTTGCGGCAGGCTGTGTGCGACAGGTGTCCCGGGTCGATGAGAATGCACAGATCGACCTCAGCGGACGATGGAACGACACCGATTCACGGCTGGTATCGGAAGAGATGATTCGTGATGCGATGAACCGCCGGTGGATTACCGATTTCACGGAGCAGGAAGGCAAGAAGCCGACGCTGATTGTGGGGATGGTCAAGAACAAGAGCAGCGAGCATATCAGTACGGATACCTTTATCAAAGATATTGAACGGGAAATACTGAATTCAGGACGGGCGCGGATTGTTCAGTCGGGGGAGATGCGTGAGCAGTTGCGGGACGAGCGGGCCGATCAACAGGATTTTGCTGCTGAAGAGACCATTAAGCAATGGGGCAGAGAACGAGGAGCTGATTTCATGCTCCAGGGCGTGGTTAATTCGATGACCGACCGCAACCGCCGGGAACGACTGGTGTACTACCAGGTGGACCTTGAGTTGACCGATATCGAGACCAATGAAAAAGTCTGGATCGGAAACAAGAAAATCAAAAAGGTGGTCAAATAGGTGAACGTTTTTGAAGCCCGTAATCAAATTCCTTCGATTTATCCTGCTGTATTTGATATTGGTACTAATCACAAGCGGTTGTGCCACCTACTACCAGCAAAATCTGGTCTTCCAGGATCATTTTGTCAGCGGTGAGATTGAAGAAGCCAATAAAGTACTGGATAAAACCCGGAAGAAAGTAAAAAAAAGAGACCAGCTGCTTTACTACCTGCAGAAGGGAGTGGTTTTGCAAATGCTGGGAGCTTACGAGGAGAGCAACACCTACCTGGAGCGGGCCTATATTTTTGCGGACGATTATCGGAAAAATCCCGTGCGCCAGGCCGCTGCGTTGCTGACCAATCCATCGGTGACTGTGTATACCGGCGAGGATCATGAACTGGTATTGATTCACTATTACAAAGCGTTGAATTTCCTGAAACTGGGGGATTATGAAGCGGCTCTCGTCGAATGTCGACGGTTGAACAATCGCCTTAACTACATGAACGACCGTTATGAGCGGCGTAAAAACCGGTACAGGCAGGATGCTTTCGCCATGAATCTGATGGGAATAGTCTATGAAGCCTCAGGGGATGTCAATAATGCTTTTATTGCGTACCGGAATGCGTATGCCGCTTATAAAGAGGATTACCGAAAGTATTTTAATACGGCCATCCCCCTTCAGTTAAAGAAAGACTTGCTGCGTACCGCGTATCTCAATGGATTTTACACGGAATTGGATTGGTATGAGCGAGAATTCAATATGAACTATGAATACCGTCCGAAACCGGCAGGGGAACTGGTATTTTTCTGGCACAATGGACTCGGGCCGATAAAAGACGAATGGAGCGTCAACTTTTTTATCGTCAAGGGAGAAGGAGGAGGCGTGATCTTTGAAAACGAGGAATATGGGTGGAGTTTCCCCTTCTATGATTATCAATCCGGTAAAGATAATGGGGGATTGGGGGACCTTAAATTCATTCGAGTGGCCTTTCCCAAATACCTGGAGCGGATCCCGGTTTACCGCTCGGCCGAGTTGTCGGTCGACGCTGAAACCTATCCGATGGAAAAGGCCGAAAATATAAATGCCATCGCTTTAAGCACGCTTGAAGATCGCATGCTTCGAGAAATGGGAAACGCCCTGCTTCGGCTCGCCCTCAAACAGGCCGCTGAAGAAAAAGTAAGGGACAAAAACAAGCACCTGGGCGCCCTTTTGTCTGTCATCAATGCAACCACAGAAAAGGCGGATACTCGAAACTGGCAGACTTTACCCTATAATATCTTCTATGCTCGCGTCCCGCTGCCAGAAGGAAATAACGAAGTACGTTTAAAAACTTACGCCCCGCGGGAACAACAGTGGGAGGAGCACATCTTCGAATTCCAGGTAGATCGTGGAGAAACCCTCTTTCAAACATTTCACAGCCTCGAAAGCTATTCGCCGAGGTTAGCTCCCTAAGTCGCCACCGCTGTTTAAGAAGCAGCATTGAATGGGGGGGGCTTTACCCAAAATGCAAGATCTTTCTACCCGGTATTAACCTTTATTTGACCGAAAAAGTAAGAGAACCGTGTTATAACTCATCCAATATAAACAAGGTGCATGCAGACAAGAATTGATACGGAGTTTGGCAGGCGGCCCTCGGCCGTTAATTAATCTACTGTCAAATAGCCGGTTTTGGATGATTTGGGTCGATAAACTTCATGCATCGACCTGCTATTTTATGTCGAAATCGGTAAAAAGTTACCACAAAGAGGACTTTTTTATCGTTCTCGACAGCAGTCCGGGACAAGTGTTGCAGTAAGATCGACAGATTGCAAAAACAAAAACCAGTGAATACCTGGACAAATGTTACACTTTTGTGATTCATTCTTGATGGCTGAAACTGATATTGTCATTCAGGTAAATCACTAAACATCAATTATTAATCACCAATCACCCAAGGGGATGAAATATTTATTGACGTTAATAGCTGCACTGGTGTTCGTGAACGTGGCACCGGCCCAGCAGAAGGTACCGAATTTCGAGCTGGAAAACCTGCAGGGTCGTTCGGTTCGGTATGCCGACCTGAAAGGCGATTCGCTTACGGTGATCGATTTCTGGGCCACGTGGTGCAAACCGTGTATAAAATCGATTCCCAAACTGGTCGAATTGTATGATGAGTTTGAGTCGAAGGGCGTACAGTTTATCGGCATCAGCGTAGACGGTCCCCGAAACCGATCGAAGGTGAAGCCCTTCGCTAAATCAAAAGGGGTGGATTACCCGGTATTGCTGGATATGAATAACGATTTAATGACTCGGCTGCGGGTGCAGGCGGTACCCACGCTGTTGATCGTCAACCAGGATAACGAGATTGTACATTATATCGAAGGGTATCAGCCGGGAGAAGAGCAGGTCATCCGACAGAAAATCATGGATCAACTTAATTCATGAAATTTTATCAACTATTACTCGCGGGGATCATTGTGCTTGGGATCGGTAGTGGACCGGCCCACGCCCAGTTTTATGGCGAAAACCTGGTCGAGTTTCAGTATGGAAATTTACCTTATACCGATAATCCGGACCTGACTACCTCTTACGATCAACTGGATCTATACTACGACAGCAGTCCCGTCCACTTGCATGCACGAGTGGAGCATTTTCTGACTCCGAATCGAGATCGAAACTATCTCATGCTGACCCAGAAACAGTTCGAATACGACGGCGAGCACATTCGCGTGCGACTGGGCAACTTTTACGAGACGATTGGACGCGGACTGTTGCTGCGGAGCTATGCAATTCCGGGTTCGATTTATGAAGACCGGTTCTACCGCACAAGGTACGCTTTTTATCGTGACCTGGAAGGGATTTCCGTGGGATATTCGGGCGAATGGGTCCGCGCCACAGTGCTTCGCGCGCGGCCCTTGTTTAATATCGTACCCCCGAATTTTACCCCCGACTCGGCTCGCCGACCGGATTTGGCAGAAGCAGTGGAATTCAGTTTCGTAAGGCTGGATAATGTGACGATTGGTGGAGCCTTTATGCGCAACCACCCGGATAACAAAAGGGGTTATGCGGAGTACGGATCGTTTAAGACGAATATCAATTTACCCCTGAACCTGCAGCTCTATTCGGAATATGCCTTCAGTACTAAAACCAAAATGCTGAAATTCCGGGATGAAGAAGCCTATGGGTGGTATACGGGACTTAATTTTTACCAGGGCTCGTTCGGGATGAGTCTGGAGTATAAAAACTACAACAACTTTAACATCGGGTCCGGAAGCATCAATAATCCTCCATCACTGATCAAAGAACATACCTATCCGGTGCTCAATCGTAGTACGCATGTGTTAAATCTGTCGAATGAATCAGGGGTACAGGCTGAACTGTTTTATCATTTTGACAAGGGACATTCCCTTGTATTGAATGTCACTCGCGCAAAAAATGACTTGGTGAAGGATTTTGAATATGAAGAATACTTCCTGGAAGGTACCTATCAGGTCGATCGAAACCTGTCGGTGAAGGGGTTTATCGACTATGCCGAAGATGGTTTGAAAAGCGAAGAACACCGCTGGTCGTTCGGGTTGATCACCGAGGAAACAATACAGATGCAGTGGAATCTATCGCTCGACCTCCAATACCAGCAGTTCGATCGTCCGTTCCTGGAGGATAAAGTTAAAAATTATTACGGGTCGCTATCGTTCGGGTCGATACCGGACTTGACGGTCAGTGCTGTATTCGAAGCCAGTACGGATCCCAGCGTAGTCGACAACCCTGATACCTTTGAACAGGAAACCGATACCCGAATATGGCTCGGCGGAAATATCCGGTACCAGTTTAACTCGAACAACACCCTTATCCTGTTTGCCGGAAAACGGCGGGGCGGACCCGCTTGTACTTCGGGTATTTGCTATGACCGACTGGATTTTGAGGGAGTAGAGATAAGACTGAATACGCGATTTTAATTCAACATAAGGTCTAATACTATGAATACGTCAAAATTGTTTGGTATCCTGATGGTGAGTTCCCTGCTTTGGACATTACCGTTGACCGGCATAGGGCAGGTCAGCGAAGGGGACCCGGCTCCCGATTTTATCCATCAATCGTTGGAGGGAGTACGGTACCAATTGTCTGAACTCGAGGGCAAGGTGGTATATATATTCTTTTTCGGGGCCCGTTGTCCACACTGCGAAGCCAACGGACCGGCAACCGAAAAGGCGATATATCAGAGATTCAAGGGGGATACCAACTTTGTAGCTCTGGGCCTTGATACGTGGAATGAGTCGAGCAGTTCGGTAGAATCTTTCCGGGAAACCACAGGCATAACCTATCCCCTGTTGCTGAATGCCGAACAAACACTCGTTAATTATTACGGGAATTCCTTTTCATACGACCGCTCCGTCGTTGTGGATCAGGAGGGAAAAGTGGCTTATAAAGGCACCGAATATGTTGACAAGGATACTACAGAAGTCAAACAAACGATCAGTGATTTGTTGGAGACCTCTACGAGTATTGATGATAAAAGCGAACAACCTTTTCAAGTGGAGTTGCACGGGAATTATCCGAACCCATTTAATCCTACGACTACGATACGATATGACTTGAATAGTCCGGGGAAGGTAACTCTTAAGGTATTCACCGTGCTGGGTCAGCCGGTAGCAACGTTGGTTGATGATTTTAAATCGGCGGGCACTCATTCCGTTACATTTGACGCAACGAATCTTTCCAGCGGTATTTACTTGTATCAGCTGCAGACTGACGACTTTAAAAAGACCCGTAAAATGATTATGACGAAGTAAGTGCCGGCCAACAATTCAAATGCCTCAGGAAGGCAGGATTTTCTTTTTAGTCCCCTCGGTATTCATAGCATCGGATCCCCGGCAGTTAAAAGTGATAAAATTCCCAATCTAAATATCTGCAATAATTGGGATAAATTGAAAGTTTCAGCTGGATCTCCTAGAATTCAATTTTATAACTGATAATAGGCAGTGGAGTGCCCTCTTCGACCTTGTCGACTCGATGGGTCTGCAAGTTGTAGTCGAAGGTCGGGTCTTTTTCGAATAGCAAATTCTTTACTTGCAGTGCCCATACAGAGGAATGTTGTTTCCGGTTAATGCGGAAGGTAAGGGACAGATCCACAATTAGGCGGGGATCGAATTTTTTGCTGTATGCCCGGTTGTTGAAGAACCTGACTTCTTCGAACCGTCGGGAGGTGGCGTGATCGATTGTGCTGTGTCGTTCACCTCCTACATAACTGACCCGACTGTTAAGACCAAAGATGCGCTGCCCGTTTTTCCAGCTGAACTCCTTTCCTGTCAACAGGTTGAAGGCAAACTCCTGGTCGTAACGGGTATTATACCATTCTCGGGTACCTCCACGGTAGCGTGATTTATAAACTGTGCCGGTGAACAAATAATAGAATCCGCCGGATAAAAATCGTTCCAGGGTTAGCTCGAGTCCGTAATTATGTCCCTCCCCCTCGTTGACCAATTTTTCGTTGAAGCTCCAATCCTGGACAAAATTCAGCATCGAGAAAGAACTGTCGGGGATAACAGGCACGTCGAAGAGCCGCTGCTCAAAAGCTTCAATTTTTAGACGGGTATTGTGATTGAGATCCAGGTTATATCCGGCGATAAAGTGATGCGCCTTGGCCAGTGACAGATCCCGGTTGGGGAGATGGTTTTCAGGTTGTACGAAATATATGCGCAGGGGCTCAAGTTGACTGTGCAGGCCATATCCAAGGTTGATACTGGATTTATCCGATATGCGCCATTCCAACCCGGCACGAGGTTCAATCGATACCTGCTCGCTGAGGGTGAACCACTGGGTGTGCACTCCTCCGTGAAATGTTAAATTTGGCAGCAGGTTGTAGCGCGACTGGGTGAAAAACTGGATCAGTTGACTGCTTCCGTCGCCGCTGACATACGGAATCAATGGCGGCTGGTTGACGGGGGCGACCTTGACGTCGAGATTGTAATACAGGTGGCGGACTTCAAAACCTGTGCGGTTATTATGCCGTGATGCAAACTTGTGATTGATAGTGGAACGCAGCACTAGGCTTCCCGTGGTATTTTGAATCTTGAGATCCGGTGCCAGCCTGATTTGATCGTTTAGTCGTTGTTGATCCCAGGCGGTATATTCGATCGTAGAGGCCAGGCTGGAGGTGAGAAAAGTCTTATCCCCCAACAGGATGCGATGTTCCATGCCGGCTGCGGCCACCCCCAGATTCATCTCATATTCAACACGATCCCAGAAATCGTATTTCCAATCGGATGAATCAGGGGTAGCATTCATGTTTTGTCCGTCCCAACCGCCGATCCCCCAAAATGAAAAACGTCCGGCATCGGGCGTTCGATAATCCATTTTAAATGACAAATCCTGGTAGCGAATCCCTCCTTCGGTGGGAAGCAGCGGCATGATCAGGGCGAGTGTTGAATAGCGATAATTTACCAAGTAGGTGGCAGATCCGTCGTGGTTCACGGGCCCCTCGGAAGCTGCCTCGATGCCGTTGATTCCAATTTGGGCGGCATACTCAGGCTGATTGGGATTGCCGGAACGAAAATTCATATCAAAAACGCCGGAAAGAGCGTTGCCGTATTGAGCGGGAAAAGCACCGGTCAAAAAATCCGAATCAGACAGCATCTGTCCGCTAAACAGGGTAAGTCCACCGCCTCCGGTGACCGACAGGCCAGCGAAGTGATTGGGGTTGGGGATGGAGATCCCTTCCAGGCGCCACTGCACACTTTTAGGAGCGTTGCCGCGAATGACCAGCGCGTTGTCTTGCACTCCGCCGGTGGAGGTTACACCCGCAAAAGCCGTGGCCATTCGGGATGGATCGTCAAGCCCACCGGCATATCGCCGGGTCTCCTCGACCGAAAACGATCGAGCGCTGACAAACGACATTTCGTTGATCGGTTTATTTTTTTGGACGTCGGGGGTTACCTCGACTTGTTGTCCTTCGAAAATCGCTTCCTTCATTTTGATGGTAAGTACTGTTTCCTTTCCGGAACTGACCATAATACCCGACCGTATTACCGGCTGGTAGCCCAGGTAGGTTATTTGAATATCATGTCGACCAAGGGGGACCTTTTGGAGAAGAAATTCCCCTTTTGCATCGGTGGAGGTTCCTATGAGGGGGGCGGTGTCCTGTATTGTGACGTTTGCTCCCGGTAAGGGTTCATGGGTGATGGCATTGACCACGGTTCCCCGGATCGTGCCGGACTGGGCGTGGAGAGATTGAAAAATTGAAAGAGTTAATAACAGTGTGAGCGATAGAACTAATCTATTATCCATCCTCAGGAATTATTAATATGATTAATTTGAGTCCTTTTTACCACATCCTCACTCCCTAAATTAACTTAAAATTGCAAAATACAAGCATATCATTTGCAATGAGGTTCTAATTATTTATTAAAAGGGCAGAAATCTAATAGAATATTTGCTGAGCAGGATGATAAGATATATGTTAAGGTTACTATAGTTTGGAAACTCAAGAGACGGCCCGTTGAGTGATCAATTTTTTAAATAAGGGAGTGCTTATGGGAAAAAATGTGGTTGTTTGTTACGACGGTACTGCCAACGAGTACGAAAAACATAATACAAACGTAGTCAAGCTTTATAGTCAGCTTGAGTGCGATGATCGAACCCAGTATGCATTTTATGATCCGGGGGTGGGAACGTTTAATCCGTTTCAACCGGGATCGATCCGGCGATGGGGTCGGAAGATTGGAATCGCTGTGGGAAACGGGTTTGGATGGGGACTTGAAACGAATCTGAGAGACGGTTACCGGTTCTTGATGAATCATTTCGATGAGGGGGATGATCTGTATATTTTTGGCTTTAGTCGGGGAGCCTATACCGCCCGCGCATTGGCGGGAATGTTGTATTACTTCGGATTGTTGGAAAAGGGAAGTGACAACCTTATCCCCTATGTGACCAAAAATTATGTAGAACGACGCCTGGACCTGGCACATGGTTTTAAGCAGACGTTCTGTAGACCGTGTGACCCCTATTTTGTTGGAGTTTGGGATACGGTCAAGTCGCTTGATTACCTGGGATTTGAAAAGTTCTACGACGCCGAGTTGAAGGAAAATGTAAAATACGGATACCAGGCGGTGGCGATTGACGAAAAAAGGCGTAAGTTTCAAGTCAATCTTTGGAATGAGAGCAAGCTAAAGGCAGGACAGAAGATCGAGCAAGTGTGGTTTCCGGGCGTACATTCTGACATCGGCGGAGGATATCCGGAGACCAGCCTGTCAGATGTTTCATTGGGATGGATGATGGACAGGGCATCCGAGAAGGGACTAAAGCTCAAAAAAGACTGGCAAAAAATGCTGCATCAGGATCCGGCTGGCTATATGCACCAATCCTATAAAGGACTTTGGAAATTGCTCGGCAAGGTCCCTCGAAAAATACCGGAGGAGTCAATCATTCACCGTAGTGTTCGAGATCGGATGGAGCAAAATGAGCTCTATGAACCTTCGTTGCCGCAAAGTTATAAAGTAGCAAATAATCCGGTTTATCCCGATTAAAGGGTCGTGCTTACCGATTGGTGGATGAAAGGGGTTTCCGTTTGATCGTATATTTCAGAATGGTTCGATTTTCCCCGACAATCCACCCGGTATTATCTCCGGTGAAGAATAAATCAACCAACCAAAGTTGGGAACCCGACCGTTGCTTCTTCCATGTATTACCACCATCCACCGTTTGCAGGATCATGCCGCTGTTGCCTGCTACCCATCCGGTATCCGGGGAGGTAAAGTGAACTGCATCGAGCCAGACAGTGGTATTGCTTTGTTGCATCTCCCACGTTTTTCCGCCGTTTCCGGTATGCACGATCGTGCCGTTTTCACCGACGGCCCATCCTTTTTTCGAGTTAACAAAGTAGACATCATCCAGCCAGGCCCCGGTTGTTGACCATTGTTCCTGCCAGGATTTGCCCCCGTCTTCGGTATGGATGACGGTGCCGCTTCCTCCGACGACCCACCCCATTTGTTTATTGACAAAAAAGATGGATTCCAGTTCGCGATTTTTGTTCCAGGCCCGGTATTGCCATTCGGGTCCGTTCCAGGTTCTTCGTGGCACCGGCAGGTTTTCAATAGCCAGAGAATCGATCTCCCAGGTTTCTCCGCCATTGGTGGTATGCAGGATTTTGTGATCCATCCCGGCAATCCAACCCGTTTGATCGTCAATAAAGTAAGCCGAATTCAAATCGATCCGGGTATTCGAAGACTGCGTGGTCCACGACTGACCTCCGTCCCCGGTGTGAATAATTAACCCTTTATCTCCAACTGCCCAGCCTGTTAAACTGTCTGTAATGTATAGATCCTGAAGAGATTGATTCCATCCCTGCACCTGGATTTCCCAGGTTTGTCCGCCATCGTTACTATGCAGTATGGAACCTATTTTGTCGGCCGCCCATCCATTATGAGGATCAGCAAAGAAGACTGTTTTAAGAATCGTATTCATACCGGTCGACTGAATATGCCAGGAGGCGCCTCCATCTTCTGTTCGCAAAATGGTTCCGGATATGCCTACGATCCACCCGGTTCGGTCGTTGGCAAATTGGATATGTTTAAGTTCCCGGTATTTATGAGACTGCATCGAATTCCATGTTTGTCCGCCGTCGTTTGTGTGCAGTATGGTGCCGGAGTAGTGAGAGCCACCTATCGCCCAACCGGTTTGGTCGTTTATGAAATAGACGCTGTTGAGTGATTTATCCGTCGCGACCGGTTGCTGCATCCAACGTTTGCCGCCGTTGGTGGTTTTAAAGATAGTACCGTTGTCGCCGACCGTCCACCCCGTGTCCGGGGAAACAAAATGCACGTCGGTAAGCCAGACGTCTTTATCGACCGAATATTCGTTCCAGGTGTTTCCATTATTTTCCGTCTTGAAAATCGTCCCGCCGTCGCCCGCGATCCAGCCGGTTTTGGTGTTAAAGAAATGAACGGCCGTCAGCCATTGATCCGTATTCAAATCCATTTTCTCCCAATTGTCTCCCCCCGTTCCTGTAAAAAGCAGGGTGCCGTTTTTACCCACGACCCAGCCTTGGTGAGCATTAATAAATTGGAGATCGGATAGCAAAAAGTCGGTATGGGCTGTTTGGGTAACCCAGTTTTTTCCCCGATTGCCAGTTCGGATAATGGTCCCCTGTTCACCAACGGCCCAGCCGGTATCGGCATTAACAAAATGCAGGGCCATATAACTGGTTGCAACCTCCCCGGATAAATCATCCCAGGAGTTTCCGCCGTCAGTGGTCGACAGTATCGTCCCGAATCCCCCGGAAATAAATGCTTTGTCCTGGTCAGTCACATGAATATCGGTGAGTACATTGCCCGTGGGTTCCGGATAGTACTCGACCCACTGTTTATCAGCCTGGGCATGTGTATCCGAAGCGTACAACAGGATCAATATAATGAGTCCGCAGATACCCCAACTATGGTTTACAGGTTTCATTGAATACCCTCCATATTTAAATGTAAGATCTCTTGAATAAACTTCTGTTATAAGCTGTTAACGTTTATATATTAAGCGCTTAAGAAACCAATTCCAAAATCCCGTCCAATTGAAATGCTTGTAATCAACAGGTATATTTATATGGATTGGTTGAGATGGTGGAAGTCGCAGCACCATTTTTTCAATGGAATATCATTTAACAGGTACAGAGCTATGAAATACTATTCATCATGGGTACTTGGACTTTTGATATTATGCACTGCAGTTAGTCAGACAAGTGCCCAGAAGGCGATCGTTTTATTTGACGAAGCCAAAAAAGTTAGGGGAGATCTGGGGGGTGTGATAGAAAAAATTGCCCTCGTGAATGGCGAAAGGCTATACCCGGGGGATACTGTTAATATCCAGTCTGACGAAATAGAGTTCGAGGTGCGCGTGGATTATGCGGATGCCGTGAATCGCCGAAAAAAAATTGAGATACCGGATAAAGCACCCAGTATACAAAATCTCAAAATAAGTGAAATGCAAAATGACCAGCAGATGATCATGGTTGACCACACGGCACAAGCGAGAAAAACGACGGCTTTCCCCGAACCTGGTACAGCGCATTATCAAGAGGGTGAGATGATCGATCACTGGAAATTTATATTTATCGTTAAGCGTCCCGTTGCCGGCAGCGAAGCGTGGATAAAGAATTTGGATTAAGGGCACATTATATTTCAGAGATCGCTTAATCCTTGATAACTTCCAGGGAGATGCTGTCGGAGTACAGTTCCCAATATATGTTGGCTATTGCCTCATCCTTCTCTACAACTTTTTCAAAGAGTAAAACGTCGCACGTCTCGCTGTATTGGCCGCTCAGGAATGTGAATTCCAGGGTGTAATACTGGTACCCCTCAATAGTGCTGACGGTATTTACGTTATGTCTGATCTGTTTGCGAGTGGGTACGGTCGATATGAATTTTGATTTTCCGTGGACATAGGCCTTCAACGAGTGATGGTTGTTGTATTCCGACTCAATGTACGGCTTTAAACATTCACGCTTATCGGCACGACTTTTATCGCGGTGCCACTTATACATACAGGAAGGAAAACGGATCGACTGCTTGATGAATCTTTTTTCAAAAGTTTCGTAGTCTCCAAATATGATTTCAATATATTTGCCGGCCAGGGAGGGGGGTTGTGATCCCTGCTTGTATTTTTTATCGACAATTCCTGGCGCTAATGCGATGTTTGCCATGCCCGACTCCCAGATACAAGCCCGCTTCTTAATTCACGATCCCATACCCGACTTTTAAAAAATTTACCTTAACACGCAATTAAAGCTAATAAATATAGCTCTATATGCACCATAATATATATAAGTTCGGCGGCAATCAATTAATTAATGGCATATAGATGTAAAATTTTTATGAACAAATGGGGGAGGGAGCCGTGTATCTATTGGATAATCGATGAATGCCGGTGATGGAGTGGATGGAGAGAGCATTATCTATATAATCTTAATATTATGCGTTGTACTGTGACAGGCTTACGACCCCCGTTTTAGAATGGAGTGGCTGGTATGGAATAATTATTTTTAAGCTTATGGATTGAAATAGAATAATCCCGGCCATCTGGTTGAAGGCCGGGATTATTAAGAAGGGTCATTTCGAAATAATCGAAATTGGTACGTTAGTTACCGAAGCTGGGTTGCAGTAATACTTTGTCAACCACGTGAATTATGCCATTAGAGGCAAAGATATCAGTTGCTACGATAGTAGCATAACCGTTGGTGTCATTACCAATCATGACATCGCTGTTGTCGAAATACACAAACAGGAATTCATTCTGCAACGTATTGACACGAGTGTTAGGCTTTGCTATGGTTTTGGCAAATCGTTTGCCCGGAGCCACATGATAGAGCAAGATTGAGCGAACTAAGTCTTCATTACCGGGTGATAAAAGTTCACCGGCGGTTAGATTGAGATTAGATAACAAAGCCTGGAAAGCTGCATTAGTGGGGGCAAATACAGTGAGCTGCCGGCGTCCATCAAGCACACCGTCGAGTCCGGCAAAGACCACGGCCTGCACCAGGATAGAGAAATCTGGATTGCCGGCGGCGATATCGACGATCGATTCGGTGGCTCGTGCATGAGCGGAATTACCGTGGTTTATGCTCACGGCAGGTTGAGTTCCCCGATGATTTCGGCTTTCCTGCAATTCAAGTCCTTCTTGCTGGAGAGCCGCGCTTTCCTGTTCTATACTTTGAACCGGCGAATCGCTGCAGTTGGTCGAGAATAGAAGGAATAGGAGCGCGAATGCATTTATACTTAACGTCTTGATCAGGTTGGAAGATATCATGATAACCTCATTTTTTGAATAGATCCCCTACATGCGGATCCATTATGTGTTGTTAGTTGTTTATGGTAGTGAGAAGTGAACTCCAACGAATAAGAAGATGGTTTCACCCATCTATATTTACTTTACCCTTCCAGTAAAATTTATATTACAAAAATTTGAATAGAAAACTCGTTAGATCTTGCTAATAAATAGAAGAGATAAATAAAGTTGTATTAATATGATATGAGACACCGACAGTGGTAGGAAAAAAGTAATCACTCTCTAACCAAGGGGGGGTAAATATTTTTCCGATCCGGAGGCAAAAGCAAAATTTATTTATTACAGATCTCATTCAGAGCCTGTATATCTTCCTGGGTCAGGCTCAAATTATAAATGTTTTGTTTTTGCATCAGCTCGTGCATGATGGACCTGGGATTTTCGACGTGCTTTATACCCATCGCATGACCGAATTCGTGGGCCAGTACTGCTTTCAGTTTTCCCCGGTTGGCAAACTGCAGGATGTTGATACGTTCTTGGTCACCCATCTTAATATAATTCCCCTGGTTGAACCGTTCGGATTGGGCAAATCTTCGATTATAATCGGTAATCAAGTGATTTTGCTGGGCGATGAGTTCGTTAAGCTCTTCCGAGTGTCGGTTTACTCTTTGCCGGTGTGATTCAACTGTTTGCTCCTTATCTTTTATCTCCGACTCCAACGCCTTGATTTCCCTTTGACGGCTCTCAACTTCCATCTTTTTGCTGCGGGGTATTCCGCCACTTCTTTGGATCGATTCAATGTAGGACTTGTAGTTTCTAACCACCTCTTCATAATGGGAAATCATACTTTGCAGCTCTTTTTTCTGCTGGCTGTAGGTGTCTTTGAGTCGTTCGTATTCATTTTTTATCGACTCAATTTGTTCGCCCTTGGACTCAATGCGGTTCGAAAATTTTTGTTCTTCTTCGGTAAGCTTCTGCTTTTCGCTGTAAATCAAGTGAACGGATATATTCCCGTTTTCCCGGTAGTTGAACAGATCGGTTCCCATTTGAGATTCCCATATATTTTCGACTTCGCGAATCACTTCTTTCAGTTCTTCACGGGTGATATTGTAGCGGGAATCGATACTGCCGATGCGATAGGTAAGTGGCTCCGAACAAGGATTGGGGGGTGAGGACGCAGCCGTTTCATTTTCCCCGAAAGGAACTGAAGTGATTAGGGCTATCAACAGGGCTCCTGCGATGAGTATATATGTGAGGGGTTTTAGCAAGGTTGATGTTTTACCGGTTTATGAGCTATGCTTCAATGTTTTTACAATATTAAACCATTTTGATGTGGAAGCAAAAAACGCCCCCCTCCCATGTCCCAGAACAGTACATCCCAAGGGGGACGTTTTTTTGTTTTGCTTTGCCCCAACCGGCAACTATCGGGAGAATAGTACGCAAAAAATGTTATTTCATCCTATTTCAGAAGAATCATGCTTTTGGTTTCGGTATAACCTCCGGCCTGGATTCGATACAGGTACATACCACTGTTAAAGCCACTGGCATCCCAGTTGACCTGGTATCTTCCCGCTCCCATCGTTTTATCTATGAGGTGAGCCACCCGCTGTCCCAGCGTATTGTAGACCGCTATTTTTACGCGGGATTTTTTAGGGACAGCAAACCGGATAGTTGTCGTAGGATTAAAAGGATTGGGATAGTTTTGCCGGAGTTTGTATTCCCGGGGTTGCTCACGATTGTTACTGATACTGGTGAGCGTTCCTTTCTCAAAGTAAGTGGTTAAGGTATCGCTCACTCGTTGAACGGTTCCATCGTCTACCACAATACGGTGATTAAGCACGATCTGTTGTCCATCACTTACTCCCTGGGCATAAAGCAGAGAATCCAGTTCGCTATATTCAATAGCCAGGCTGTCGGTTTCGGTGGATTCTTCGTGAATCAGGTCACTGGCCGAGAAATTCATGTCCAGGGCTACCTGCCAGCTGTAAGTCAGCTGATCGCCGTCGGCATCGTGCACACTATCCCACTCCACGACAAAGGTCTGGTTGTAGCTACCATTAACCTCTACCAGTTGACTGTCTTCCGGCTGTTTATAGAAGGGCCGTCCCGGGGCATCGTTGACTCCTTCGACCTGTACGCGCACCCGCCCCTGTACTTGTCCGCCGTTATCGTCTTCCACAATGTAGTAAAAACGATCCTGTCCGCTGAAGTTGGAGTCAGGCTGGTATCGGACAAGGGTATCCTGCAGGATGGCAACTGATCCGTGCGACGGGCTGAGAAGGGAGTCGATATGCAGCGGTCCTCCTTCGGGATCTTGATCATTGCTTAGAGGGTTGAAAACCATGCTGGAGTCTTCAGGCAACGTAATTTTATCGTTGCTGACAATAGGCAGGGCATTATTGGGATACGTCCAGTGCAGCGTGGTGTCTTGGTCGGGCACCGTAAATGTTCGCCACTTGGCTTCTACAAACTGGGAAAGTTCAAAATTGTATTTGTATTCCTGAAGCTTGCCGGTGGCTGTGGTATCATAGTGGCCCACTCCTGAGTATAATCGATAACCCGGCTTGGCATCATCCGATCCTTCCTGCGCAAGGTCAACACGAGGTTGGTCTACGCGCAGCGGGCTATCTCCGCCGAGATTGTCGCCCCGAACTCCGATTATAATTGGACTCAGGTTTTCGGGGACGTACAGGCGAAAATGAACCTCGATCTTGCCCTTTTGTTCATCCCAGGAGGTCCAATCGTACGGATGATCTGTGTCGGAGTCTTTTTCAAAGTAGTGCAGGGGCAGGGTGGTATGTCCGATACCGGCCTCGATCTGATGGTCAGCCCCGGTTTCGAGTCCGCCGACCCCGATGCCTTCATTCTGTGCCGAGTGGAACTTGAAGTTGACCGTTTCCATCTCGGGTATCTGAAATTGCAACTTCCAATAGTCGCCACTTTGATTTTCCATAGTCAGCGTTGATCGCTCAGACCACGCCAGGATATTTCCATCCGGCATGCGATCGCCGGTAGTGGAAGTGCCTTCGATGTTACCGCGTACCTGGAGAGTATCGTTGGCGTTCAATGTATCCGGCAGGGTGGCGGTGTTAAGTCGCACCGTAATATTTCGATAGCCGGGGGTGCTGGCAGTAAAGTTCACATCCGTTACATTCGCTCCGTCCACCGTGACGTCAGTATTTTGCGGGCTGAAAGTTACGCCGTTGGTTTCGGGCGTGATGGTATAATCTCCATTATAGAGACCGTAGAAAGTGAAATGCCCGGTCGAATCGGTCTCAACCGTATCCTGTCCAAAGCCTGAAAGATAAAGTTTTGCTCCGGCGGCTGGTTCTCCGGACCCATCAATCGAAATTTGTCCGGAGATATCATAAGTGGCCCCGGCACCGCGATCAAGAATCAGGGAAACCTTTTGTGAGCCACCCGAAAGGCTGCCGTCGTGCGTGATCTGTACGATATAGCGACCGGAATCCGGGTTTGAAATGGTAACCTTCTCGGTATTATCGACATTGTTTTCGCCTTTGGTAGCAGCCGCAGAAGGGTTATCTACATCCAGCTTCCAGGGATAATGGTCGCCGTTGGGTCCTACCAGTTTGAGGTCCAGGTCATTAACCAGTACGGGCGTTCGGTAATCGAGAGTAGGTGAAGGAGAGTCGCCGGCAGGATCGGTCCAGCTAATCGTGGTGTTCAATTCCCCGGAGTTGGGTTCGACTTCGACCGGAACCCGAAGTGTATCTCCCTCGCTAAGCTTCAGTTCCTGGATCACTTTACCACCAAGTTTATTATCGAGCTGGATCAAGTCAGCCGCCTGGCGAATGTTAACCAGTCCCCAGCCGAAACTGTAATCGGGACCGGGATTGTTGCCGGCTTCGTTGGTCGTCTGTATCAAAAGAGCTTTAATCGTGGAAGCGCGCAATACCTGGTCGGATCCGTTGAGTCGTTTGTAAAATTCGTGCAGCAGACCGATGCCTCCGGCAACATTCGGGGATGACATCGAAGTACCGGAATAGGAAGCGTAAGAGTCGTCGGAACCAGCGACCGGCGAGAGCAGACCGGTACCGTTACCCACGACATCCGGTTTGATACGTCCGTCGTCGGCCGGCCCATAGCTCGTGAAGCTGGAAGCTCGCACATCGGACGGCTGTTCATATCCTCCGGAAATGTCACGCACGGCCCCCACCGTCAGGATATTTTTGGCATTTCCCTTACTGCCGATCGAATCAAAACCGTCCTCACCGCCGTCAGCCTGTCGATCGAGTTCGGAATAGCGCCAGCTTCCGTCATAGACACAGTGACCGGGATTGGAGTCGGAAGGGCCGTTATCGTTACGGTCGTTACCGGCGGATTTCACTATCAGGTAGTGGGGGTTGTCGTAGGCAATGCCGTCCCAGTTTTCGGCTGCATTGCTGTAAAATCCAAAAAGATACTCCTCCTTTTCGCTAACATTGGGACTGCCGTGCCAGATCGGAAATTTCTCATCGCTTCCCTGCTTGCAAGCTCGACTTCCGCCCCAGCCGACCACGGTTCCATAGGAGTGATTGGAAACCACCAGTCCGTTGGCTGCGGCCCGGCGCATTTCAGAACTGGCGCCACCCCAGTCGTGGGCTTTTAGATTGGCTTCATACGACATACCTTCTGCTGAAGAGCGGACACCGGCTGCCATCATGATACCGGCGACATGAGTAGCGTGACTGTGATAGTCGGTGGCACCATCCGCCTGGTCAACGCGACTTCCAAACTCCTGGTGCGAATCGCGCACCGCCCCGGCATCCCATTCTCCGAGTTCGATGCCGGCGCCTGTAAGGTCATAGCCCGTAACACCGCCCGGCTGGACTTCATCTACGGCGATGGTTTGCTGGGCCGTGACATTATCTGTGGCATAATAAACGGGCCGGTTATTTTCGAAACGCATGATTTCATAGGTACGTCCATTCTGTTGAAAACGGACCTCCAGGTTGCGCGCCGAGGCGATGGAGTCGACCCTGCGTTTCTGCTGGAGATACTCCTGTTCGGCCTGCTCGGCCAACCGCATCTGTTGCTGGTAATGCTGAGTTGATTGCTGGGCGTTGGAGGTTAGCGTGTTAAACACAAAAAGAATCAATATGATCGATAGCGAAAAAAGGCGATTGCTGGGAAGCATATATTCAAGAATTTGATGATAAGCGATACTGCAGAAAACTGTAAGCGCTTTTTTAATAGTGAATTAAAAAATTTCAGCGTGCATTTGGTATGTTCGTAAGATAAGATCTCGACTGACTCCAAATGAATAGCCGACTTTAAAATAAAGTACCGGGATTATAAGGGATTGGTTGGAATAAGTAAACTATAAAATCGGGTTCTTTGTTAGAACCCCTATTCCCTGCCGGAAAGACGGGATTTTGTCAGGCGAATTAAACCATAAATCCAATTGGATGAAAACCAATCTTTCCAACCCGGTCATATACTTAATTGTGAAAATTCTAAAATCTACATATATTATTAAATAACTAAATATTCATAAAACATAATATGGAGTTCCCAATGAAGAAGAACATGGGGTCGATCGACCGGATTCTGCGCACCATTATCGGTTTGGTATTTATAGTACTCTACGTAAGCGAGACGGTCACCGGTGGTTGGGGTATCGTCTTATTGGCGGTGGCGGTTATATTTATCGGTACCAGCTTGATGAGTCGTTGCCCATTGTATCTACCGTTTGGATGCAGTACGAGTAAAGAAGATAAACGGGGCTCGGCTGGAGCTTAAGCGAAGAGTTTTCTGCATTCAATACGATTACAAAATAATACGGGGGGATATTTATGGAAACAACGACAAAGATCGGTTTTATCGGACTGGGAACGATGGGAAAACCGATGGCCTGGAATCTGCATCAAGCCGGATTTGACTTGGGAGTCTACAATCGCACGCGGAAGAAAGCAAAATCTTTCAAATCGGAAGGGGTAAAAGTATATGGCTCACCCAAGAAACTCGCGAAAGCCTCGGATGTAATCATTATGATGGTTACGGACTCTGATGCCCTGGTAGATCTTTTAATGGGTGCGAAAGGGATCTTGTCAGGTTTGCAGCGGGACGCGATTGTGATCAATATGAGTACGGTATCTCGTGAATCCAATCTCGAGGCGGCCGATGCCGTCCAATTGGAGAAGGCCCGTTTTGTAGAAGCCCCGGTATCAGGAACCAAGAAACCGGCAGAGGATGGGACGCTGACAGTATTGGCCGGAGGAGACAAGAATCTGGTCGATGAACTGGATCCGTTGTTTAGGGCCATGGGGGATACCGTACTTTATTGCGGCGAACTTGGTCAGGCGACCAACATGAAGCTTACGATTAATTTGCTGCTGGGCGGTATGATGCAGGTTTTTGCCGAGGCACTGGTATTTGGTCAGAAGCAGGGACTGGATATTGATGGCATCCTCGAAAATATTTCTTCGGGTCCATTGCAATCTCCATTATTTGAAATTAAGGGGCAACTTATCAAGGAGCGGAACTTTGAAAAGAATTTCCCGGTTGACCTGCTGCTCAAAGATTTGAACCTGGTTCTTGATGCCGCTCAGCAAAAGCAGGTATTTCTACCGGCTGTATCCGCCGTACGGGAGGCGGTTAATGGAACCCAGTCGCTTGGACATGGCGATGAAGATATGGCGGCGGTTGTTAAGCTGTTGGAAAAGGTATCGAGTTGAACCCACCAAAGAAAGCAAATACGGATATAAATGCCAAGAATAATTGTTGGTTAAATTCAGCCTTTTACTGTTTTCATTTTCTGATATATTATTAAACTACAAAATATATGATCTTCGGCTAATACCGTTCACGTACATCTAATAAATAATTGATTCAGTCATGACACGACCAGCCCGTTTTGTACTCGTTTTGTTAACTGTTTTTTGTATAACACTGCCTCTTCAGGCACAAGACCAGCAAGGCAACGATTATTATAACTCCAACCAGGAACCGCTGGTTGAACAGCCTTATGCGCAGTTGCCGATTGGCGCCATTCAGCCTAAAGGCTGGCTGCTTGAACAGCTCAAGCGACAACGGTCGGGTCTGACCGGCAACCTGGATGAGGTTTATCCACGGGTCATTGGAAAAACAAACGGCTGGCTCGGCGGTGACGGGGACGGTTGGGAACGCGGTCCCTATTGGTTGGACGGACTGGTCCCGCTGGCGTATATTCTCGACGATCAAAAACTGAAAGACAAAGCCAAAGACTGGATCGAGTGGACGCTCAACAGTCAGCAGGAAGACGGGTACTTTGGACCGAAACCGTTTGACGGGGAGCCGCCGCAGGATATCCAGGGCGTGCAGGAAGGTCCGCGACGCGATTGGTGGCCGAAGATGGTGATGCTGAAGGTGCTGAAACAGTATTATATGGCCACGAAGGATGAGCGTGTACTGGATCTAATGACCAACTATTTCCGCTATCAGCTCGAACACTTGCCGGACCAGCCGTTGGGCAACTGGTCGTACTGGGGCAACCGTCGCGGCGGCGACAACCTTTTGATGGTTTACTGGTTGTACAACCACACCGGCGACGAGTTCCTGCTCGAGTTGGGTGATTTGATTTACGAGCAGACGTTTGACTGGGCAGGAATATTTTCAAATGACAAGCTGGCAAGCACGAACCCGGTTCCTACGATTCACACGGTGAACCTGGCGATGGGCTTAAAAACTCCGATCGTTTACTTTCAGAAGAGCAAAGATCAGCAGCACGTGCATTCAGTAAAAGAAGGATGGAGAGATATCCGCAATGTACACGGGGTGGTCCACGGGCTTTATGCCGGCGACGAAAACCTGCATGGAAACAGTCCGACGCAGGGGACCGAGCTCTGCACGGTGGTCGAGTCGATGTATTCGCTCGAGCAGATGGCCCGTATTAGTGGGGATACCGATTTTGCCGATCACCTGGAGCGGATTGCATTCAATTCGTTGCCCACCCAGCATGATGACGAATATAAACTGCGCCAGTATTTTCAACAGGCGAACCAGGTGCGAATAACACATGAAGAGCGCAATTTCTTTAACGATGCCAATGCGCAGTTGACGTTTGGCGTGTTGACCGGCTACCCCTGCTGTACAACCAATATGCACCAGGGCTGGCCGAAGTTTGTGCAGAACCTGTGGTATGCGACCGACGACAACGGACTGGCCGCAATGGTGTACAGTTCCAGCGAAGTAACGGCAAAAGTGGGGGAAAACGGTACGGAAGTGACGGTCGTTGAAGAAACAGAATATCCCTTTAAAGAGTCGATCGATTTTACCATTCAAAGTCCGAACGAGGTGAGCTTCCCGCTTGAGTTACGTATTCCCGAATGGGCTAAAAAAGCGATGGTTCAGATCAACGGGGAAAATTGGAAGACGTTGGATGTCGAAGATGGACACATGATTACAGTCGACCGGAAGTGGTCGGATGGGGATAAAGTGACCCTGACGCTTCCTATGCAAGTGCATACCAGTCGCTGGGCCGAGCGGTCGGTCGGCGTTGAGCGTGGACCGCTGGTTTACGCCCTCAAGATCGGCGAGCGGTGGGAGAAAAAACAGCCACCGAAAGACAACTGGCGTATTCGCAATGCTTATTATGAAGTTTACCCGACCGATCCGTGGAACTACGGGATTACCGAAAAGAGCATCAAAGACATGAACTTTGAGGTGCATTTCAACGAGAATTATGACGGAACCTATCCCTGGAATCTCGAAAATGCGCCGGTAAAGATAACGACGAAAGCCAAGCGTATTCCCGAATGGGAGTTGTACCAGAACTCTGCAGGTCCGTTGCCGGCCAGCGGCACCTACCGCTACGGACACAAAGCGAGCACGTCGGAAGCAGAGGCCGAGGAAATTACGCTTATTCCGTATGGTTCCACGACACTGCGCATCTCTCAGTTCCCGGTGGTGCCTTAACATAAAATCCCCGGATGGCGATTTTATGTAGTTGGAGGCTCGAAGCTGGAGGCTCGAGGCCTCCTATTTTAGGCATCAACAATAAAAATTTTCCCCTTTGGAGGATGTGCCCGAACTCTACAGAGAGGGGAGGACTCTATATGCAAGATTAATTAAACAAGGCTTTCCCATTAATAATCAGAAGGGGGAAGACTCTGGTAGTAAAAAACAAGAAGAGGCTACTTCCCCTAAAATTAACAAAATACAGAATCCCCCCGGAATCAGACCACAATTGCCAACCCATACTTTGCAATTGGCAGGATATATTTATTAATTAACACTCCAAATTGTCACGGAGGGGGGCAAATTTGTAATTAAACAGAGGTAAACCTATGACCTCCCCTACTTCTACTGACGAGTATGAGCGTTTGGTCGAGTTATCGGAGATGGATCTTGATTATTCAAACCATCAGGAAAATTTGCAGGATTTAACCAACCTGGCGTCGCACATCGTGGGAACCCGGGTTTCTTTGGTGAATTTGATCGACAATTTTACGCAGTGGTCGGTGGCCAACACGGGTATTGAAATCCAGCAGATGCCGCGGAAAGAAACCGTCTGCCAGTACACCATCCTGGAGGATGATGAGCTTGAAATTAAAGATTTGCGAGCGGATGACCGATTTAATAAGAAAAACTATGTGACGCAAGGTCCCAGGTTACGCTACTACTACGGGGTACCTTTAAATGACCACCAATGGGCATAATATTGGTGCGCTCTGCGTATTGGATCCTGAAACGAAAGATCACTCGCCGGAAGATAAAGATTTGTTGAATATGATCGCGAACCAGGTGGTCCGACGATTGGAAGCATTGAAAATATTCAGCAGCTCCAGGAAAAAGTGGATGAACTGTCTGAAAAGCAACGTAAAGTGAGCCATGATATCCGCAATCCCATCTCCGGAATCACTTACCTGAATATCCGGGTAAGTGATACCGGGGTGGGGATGTCAGACGAAAAAATCGAGGAGATCTTGCAAGGTGAGGCCGAATCCGAGGGCGGTACCGGGGGCGAAAAAGGTTACGGGTTCGGATTGTCGCTCGTCCACCACCTGGTGCAACAAGCAGAGGGGGAAATCGAGCTGGAATCGGAAGAAGGGAAGGGAACCGAATTTCGGATTACATTGCCGGTGTGATAAATAGCTCAGGTTCCCGGCTCCACGGGTATTCCAGCAGGCTTTTTTGATGTGTATATGCAGAACATCAGTATGAGCTCGAATATTCGTGGAGCATGGAGCCTGGAGCAAAAATGAATCGCATGAACGATTCATTTTTTATCTCTTCCACAGGTTATTTTCCGGATTGATGTCGGGCAACCATTTTTCGGGGTCGATGATGACGGAATCGAGCCGGGATTTCGTGTTGATGCGTACTTTGTGGGTTGGGCCGTCTTGCCAGATTTCCACCGGGAGCTTGCGTCGGTGGGTTCGCCCGTTGGATTCGAACACTTTTAACTTGACCGGCATCGGCATCTTGTCGAGGTTGCGGAGAGTGATGAGCGATCCCTCCTCGGGATTGGCATCGACGTAATGAACATCGCTGACGGCTTGGTCGATTGTCCAGGTTTCATAGAACCATCCTTTCCAGAACCAGTTCAGGTTCTCGCCTGTTTGATTATTGATCGTGCGGAAAAAGTCCAGCGGTGAGGGATGCTTGAAGGCCCACTGCTCGGTGTAACGGCGCAGGGCGTAGTCAAACGATTCGGCTCCGACGACGTAGTTGCGTAGCAGGTAGAATCCGAGACCGGGTTTCCGGTAGGCGGTGAAGCCCACGTCGTTACTGACGTCGGGGCGGGTCATAACGGCTCCCATCTGCGGATCGCTGAATTTATCGGTCAGGTGCCGCGGTTGGGCCTGCCATCCCCCGTAAGGCATGTATTTACCGTTTTTATATTGCAGGGTGGCCGTTGCACTGATGTACGTGACAATTCCTTCGTCCATCCACGGGTAGCGGCGTTCCTGGGAGCCGACCAGCATGGGAAACCAGTTGTGGGCGTATTCGTGGGCTACCACGCGCCACAAGGTCCGGGTATTGAAATCTTTCCCGACAAACACCATTCCCGGGAACTCCATTCCGCCTCCCGGCTGGGGCACTACGGTGGCGGATTCCCATGGGTATTCATACCATTGATTTGAGAAAATTTCGACCGATCCTTTTACGAATTGAGCGGCTTTGCCCCAGGCCGTATCTCCGCCGATCGACTTCGGATATCCCGCCATTGCCAGCCCCGATCGGTTATCGGAAGCCTTAAAGCGTACCGCATCCCACACCAATGCGTTTGAAGCGGCCCAAGCCACGTCCCGCGTGTTTTGCATGGAGTAGTGCCAGGTGAGTTTATTCTTATGTTGAGGGCGTGTCGAGCGAGCGCCCACCTCAGAGGGTTTAATAATATGGATGGTTTCATCACTTTTGCGGGCTTTGTCAAGACGCTTTTGCTGCTGATCGGTAAGTACATCGCCCGGGTTCTGCAGATTGCCCGATCCTAGAACTACCATATTTGACGGCGCCGTAATATAATAGTCATAATCACCAAACTCGGTGTAGAATTCGCCTGAAATCAGAAAGGGGAGCGTATTCCAGCCGCGGATATCGTCGTACACGCACATGCGTGGATACCACTGGGAGATATCGAAAAAGAATCCATTCTCGGTATTCATGCGACCGGTGCGGATAAACTGGTGACTGATGGTATAGCCAAAATTCATGGTTATTTCGATGGTCCCGCCATTCGCTTCAAGCGGTTCCTTCAAACGGATTTGCATACGGGTTCCCTTGATTTCATAGTCGGCCGAGGTGGTTTGTCCGCCGCGACGAAGCTTCACATTCGACAGGTCAAATCCGTAGTCCTCAAAATTGTTAGCGGGACGGGTCGATCGATGCACATCATAAGCCTTCCCGTCTTCGGCAAACATATTCTGATCGAGCTGCAGCCATAGAGTGTGCAGTTGGTCAGGGCTGTTGTTGGTGTAAGTGATCACGTCAGTTCCCTCGATACGGTTCGCGGCCGTATCGAGTGTCACCCGAATCGTATAATCCGCCTCATTCTGCCAGTACTGCGGACCGGGGGTACCTCTGCCAGAGCGATAAACCGTCCCCGGCCGGTCGAACAACGTCTGATCAAACGCTTCATGGGCATCAAAGTTAGAGGTTTGCTGGGCCGCGGCATTGCTTTGAAAGATCAGGAGCAAGCTGCATCCGAGAATAAATTGAATAAATGATTTCATAGTGATTGCTGTTGAATGATATGGGATACGTTGGTTGCCGGGGCGCCGGCGGACGAGTGATTGTTCGTTGGAAAACTTTTCAGCTTATAGTTTTTTATTGATGGTTGCTTATTTACTATTCATACGGGAATAATGCTTTTTGTCGGCTGAAAAATTTAATACTTCACAACCACTCGTCCGCCGGCTTTTGACAATCTATTGCTGTAATTGGTCAGAACTGAAACCAAGATTAAAAAAATCTTTTAACTTTTCAGGGTAAATCGACACTTAATATTTCAGGTTAAACCAGCTTCAGGATGTTTACAAAAGTAAAGCACACGCTCAAAGATGGAAGGGCCATGAAATATCAACTCAAGCAGGATGGAGGTAAGCTGAGTTACGGTGAGTTTTTATCTCTGTTGGTGGGGGATGAGGAGTTTCGATCATTTTTCATCTGGATACTTTCGGACGTCCCCTTCAAGGCGTATCACTGGGAGACACCGCCGGCTAGGGTGAATAGTATGGACCAACCGTTTGAATTTGTGGTAACCGACAGTCCCGGCATGGACCTGTGGCCCCATCCGGGTCCTTTCCGCCAATATTTCAATAACAAGTATTCGGATAACCACGTTGCCGTATTCAACAACCTCGGCAACGACGCCAAACTGATTGCTCCGGAGCCGGTCGAGCAGGGAGCTAATTACTCGCATATTGGGGTATTTATCAGGGAAGCCCCCGCGGAACAGCAACACGCGCTATGGAAGAGAGTGGGTCAAGTGACTCGCGAGCAGGTTAGTAACTACCCCCTCTGGCTCAACACTGCCGGCGGAGGCGTCGCCTGGCTGCACGTTCGGCTCGATTCGAGTCCGAAGTATTATTTGCACAATGAATATAAGAGTTCGTCGTAGCACGAACTCTTATAGCTGGAAGCTTTTAGTTTAGATTCCGACGATCCAGCAGATGCCTAACTTCCGGTTCCTGTCCGCGGTACTCTTTGTAGAGCTCCATGGGTTCGTGGCTGCCGCCCTTGGAGAGGATATATTTACGGAAGCGGTCGCCGTTCTCGCGTTGGAGTCCGCCGTTCTCTTGCATATAGGCGAAAGCGTCGGCGGCCAGGACTTCGCTCCAGATGTAGGAGTAATAGCTGGCGGCGTATCCGCCGGCGAAGATGTGGGCGAAGTAGGGGGATTTATACCGGGGCGGAATGACCTCGACGTCTAGATCATGTTTGGCCAGGGACCGGTCTTCAAATTTCTGAACATTGTCGGGAATGTTGCCTGTTTTCAACATATGCCACTCGAGATCGAGCATCGTGGCGGCAAGATATTCCTGGGTGTCGAATCCCTGGTTGAAATCGCGGGCATCGATGACTTTATCCAATAGTTCCCCGGGGATGCGTTCACCGGTTTTATGATGGAGGGCATAGTTTTCAAGAATATCTTCCTGGATGGCCCAGTCTTCTTCAAACGTGGAAGGGAATTCCACAAAGTCGCGGGGGACCGACGTGCCCGACTGCGACGGATATTTGACGTCTGACAACAAGCCATGCACGGCATGACCCATTTCATGGAACATGGTGGTTACATTATCAAAACTGATGAGCGCGGGTTCGCCTTCGACCGGCTTGGGAATATTCATCACGTTGACGATCACCGGACTTTGATCGAGCAGGTGTGATTGGGACACGTAAGAATTCATCCACGCTCCACCCCGCTTGGATTCGCGTTCAAAGTAGTCGGCGTAGAATAGCCCGATTTGCGTGTCACTGGTATCATAAACATTAAATACTCGTACGTCCGGGTGATATACCGGCAAGTCATCGCGCTCTTCGAAGCGGATGCCAAACAGTTTGTTCATGGTATGGAAAACGCCGTCTTTCAGCACCGTATTAAGTTCGAAATATTTTCGAACTTCCGACTGGTCGATATCATATTTCGCCTGACGAACTTTCTCGGCATAGTAGTTCCAATCCCACGGTTTTACCTCCCCCTCAATTCCATCTTCCCGCATCAGCTCACGTATGGAGCCGGCTTCCTGCTCTGAATTTTGGATGACCGGCGGAATCAGGTCGGAAAGCATATCCAGGGCGTTACTCGTTGTCTTGGCGGTCTGCGGATCCAATTTATAGGCCGCGTAATTGTCATATCCCAATAGTTTTGCCTTTTCAGCCCGTAATTTAGCCAATTCCAGCACCAGCGGACGGTTGTCGATGCCGCCGTTTTCCCCGATCCCCCGGTTTGCCGAAGCTTTCCACACGCGTTCGCGCAGTTCGCGGTTATTCAGTTCTTTAAGGATCGGTACGCGGGTGGTGTTGGTGATCGTAAGCAGGTATTTATTATCATGTCCTCGTTCGGCGGCTGCCTCATTTGCTGCAGAGATACGGTCTTCAGAGAGTCCGTCGAGCTGTTTCGCCTCATCTACCAGTACGGCCCGCTCTTTGGTGATTTCCAGCAGGTTTTCCTGGAATTTAGTGGTCAGCGATGAAATCCGCTCGTTGATCTGGCGCATACGTTTCTTTTGTTGATCGTCCAGCTGTGCACCGGAGCGGACAAAGTCGCGGTGGGTGTCTTTCAACAGTTTTAGCTGTGCATCATCCAGGCCCAATTCACCTCGCTTATCATATAGTGTTTTGACTCGATCAAACATATTGTCATTCATGTAGATGTCATCCGAATGTGCGGCCAGTTTGGGGGCCATCTCCGATTCGATCTGCTGAATCTGGTCGTTCGTATGGGCCGAGGTAAGGTTAAAAAACACCGAACGGGTTCGACGCAGCAGCTCTCCGCTTTTTTCCATCGCCAGGATCGTATTTTTAAATGTAGGAGGTTCCGGATTGGAGGCGATCTCTTCAATTTGTTCCAGCTCTCGCTTCATCCCCTCCTCGAAGGCCGGTTGGTAGTGCTCGATTTTTATAGCGTCAAAGTTGGGAGCTTCAAAAGGGAGTTCGCTCGGCGAAAACAAGGGGTTGGTGGAATCGGACATCTGTTCGGTTTTACTGCAGGTCGATAGTAACAAGCTACCTGCCACGATAGTTAGAAATAGTGCTAAAGGTCTCATGACGTAAGCTCTTAAAAATGGATGTTTAATGAAGATATGCAATGAAGATACGCAAACTTTTTTTCTTTAGCGAGGGCGTTAAAACTGTCGTTAAACTTCCCGTTCATGTAAGCTTATCATGAGAAAGATATGTAATCGTGAATCTGGTCTTGTAAATTTATTAGTAAATGTAAAGGGTGGTTCGGCATAATTTTTCAGCCATACAAATAAAATTTTATAAAGAATTAAGGGTAGAAAGGCAGTAATTAATTCGATTCTAAATAATATGATTATTACATTAGATCAAATTCAAAATTCGCAGGGTTAAAGATCATTCATGCAACTATGATTTATAATCACTACGAATTTCTTTGATATATGTATGACAGGGACTGCAAATAGGGATCTTCCCCCAAAGGATCTGCTATATAATCACTTACCATGCGATTTAGATGGGCTTGCTAGCACTTCTTTTTTAGCTCATAGTTAACAGTAATGTTAATAAGCACATTGATCCAATAGAAAATGAAAAAATTTACGCTACTTACTTTATTGCTCTTTTTTGTTAGTATGGCAACGGTTATTGCTCAGCAGCGTACAATTTCGGGTACGGTTACAAATGCCGGATCCGGAGAACCGCTGCCGGGAGCCAATATCGTGGTACAGGGTACTACGGTGGGTACTTCCACGGATATGAAGGGAAATTTTGAACTAAATATTCCTTCTGAAGCCGACTCACTTGTTGTTTCCTACCTGGGATACAGGACTAAGACACTTTCCATCGGGAATCGAAGCAAGTTTGCTATTAAATTGGTATCTGATCGAGCCATGTTGTCGGAAATGGTGGTCACCTCGTTCGGTATCGAAAGAGAAAAACGAGAGCTGGGATATACTACCCAGGAAGTCGATGGAGCTGATCTCACCGATGCCCGGGAAGTGGATGTAACCAATTCGCTCGCCGGAAAAGTGGCGGGGGTCCAGATAACCGGCGGAAGTACCGGTAACCTGAGTACTCCTCATATTACGATTCGCGGAGAGTCTTCGTTATCGGGTGCAAATCGCCCGTTGATCGTCGTGGACGGGGTTCCGGTAGATAATGGAAGCACTTCGTATTCCGCCGATGCACAGTCGACGCAGATCGACTTCGGTAGTTCTATCGCTGATATCAATCCCAGCGATATTGCCAATATCAACGTCTTGAAAGGCCCCAACGCCGCAGCTCTGTATGGTTCAAGGGCCTCCAACGGTGTGATATTGATTGAGACAAAATCAGGGGGCGGCATCGAAGGTATCGGCGTCACATTCAATTCCAATCTTCAGGTCTCCGATATTCTCCGTCTTCCCGACTATCAAAATGAATATGGAGCCGGTTCCGGTGGAGAGTATAAATTTGTCAACGGTGACGGTACCGGAGGCGGTATCGACGGACAAGGGTACAACTGGGGTCCGCCGCTTAATGGACAACTTATTACCCAGATCGGTTCTCCGCGTGATGAAGATGGAAACCTGATTCCCATCCCATTTGAACCGCATCCGGATAACGTACGCAATTTCTTCCAGCGTGGATTTCAAGCGACGAATAACTTGTCGGTCCAGGGATCCAATGAAGATGGAAATTTCAGGCTCTCTGTGACACAGCTTGATCAGGAAGGCATTGTTCCCAACACGGGGATGAAGCGTAATAATGTGTCGTTGTCGGTTAATTATGACTTGTCAGACAAGTTGAATGTCAGCGGTGTAGCTAATTATGCCAAGACCGAAAGCGACAACATACCGACCAGCGGTTATGGTTCTGAAAACATCATGTATTCCTTCATCTGGTGGGGACGTCATCTGAAAACAAGCTGGCTGGAGGATTACTGGAAGGATGGCATGGAAGGTATCCAGCAGTGGAACTTCGATAATAACTGGACCAATAACCTTTTCTTCCAGGTTAATGAAAACACCAACAGTCTGGATAAGGATCGAGTCTTTGGTAACGTTGCGGCGACCTATGATTTCACTGATCGCCTGAACCTGCGCATACGATCGGGATTAGATTATAACGATCAGCGGACCGAGATGCGGAAGGCTTTCAGTACCCGTATCGCTCCCAACGGTCGATATCGTTATGGTAACACCTATTTCCTGGAGAGTAATACGGATTTCCTGCTGCGGTATAATCGGGATCTAAACCAGGATTGGTCGATGAAGGTATCAGCCGGCGGGAATCATATGTATCGCCGGAATAATACTATGACGGTGACCGCTCCCGAGCTCAGTGTTCCGGAAGTCTATAATCTTGGCAACTCCCGAACCAATGTCAGCGTACAACAGTTCAAGCGGGAGAAAGAGATCAACAGTCTCTACGGGATGCTGGATGTCAACTACCAGGAGATGATTTACTTGTCGGTTACCGGACGCAACGACTGGGCCAGTACGCTTCCGACGAAAAACAACTCCTACTTCTACCCGTCCGTCGCCCTGAGTACGGTCTTGTCGGACGTGTTCGAGTTGTCGGACGAAAATCCGCTTTCGTTTGCAAAACTGCGGTTGAGTTGGGCACAGGTGGGTAGTGACACCGATCCGTATCGTCTCACCAACACCTTTAATTACGGGCAGCCCTGGGGCAGTATCCAGGCGGTTGAAGAATCCCCAACACTGGCTAACTCCGACCTGAAGCCGGAACTTACCAACTCGTATGAGGTAGGTACCGACGTGCGGTTCTTTGACGGTCGGCTGGGAGTGGACGCCACCTATTATTACAATTCAACCGAGAATCAGATTATGAGCGTCCCGCTTCCGAACTCATCCGGATACACCGGTCGTTTCCTGAATGCGGGTGAGGTGGTTAATAAAGGAGTTGAAGTCGTGCTTAATGCCACCCCGGTCCAGGTTCAAAACGGGTTGAACTGGGATGTGAGACTCAACTGGTCGCGTAACCGCAGTGAGATTGTAGAGCTGGCCGAAGGGATCGATACCTACCAGATTGCGAATCCGTACGGTGGACAGGTACTGGCCATCGAGGGCGGTCGCATGGGTGATATGTATGGACGTGTGTTCCAGCGTTCCCCGAGCGGAGAGATTATTTATGAGGATGGCCTCCCGCAGTTAACTGAAGAAATTAAGAAGGTTGGAAACTATAATCCTGACTGGATGGCCGGATTGGGAATGAATTTCCAATACAAACAGTTTACATTCGACTTTCTCTTTGACTTGAGATACGGCGGCCGTCTTTATTCCTATACGCATGCTACCGGTATCGAGGGGGGTACCCTTACCGGAACCACGGCTCATCGGGGAGAAAATGTGACCGGCGACGGTGTGGTTCGCAATCCGGATGGGTCCTTTAGTCAGAACACGGAATCAGCCCCTTATGTGACCTGGTTGCGTCGCTATTACGCCCGGAACAATCTCGAGTCGAACTCATTTGATGCAACCTGGTTGAAGTTGAGGGAAGTGAAGTTGGGATATAAGTTTTCCTCCCAACTGTTGCAAAGCCTTCCGATACGCAATGCATCAATAGCGTTGGTCGGTCGAAATCTGTTCCTGTGGACCGACGTACCGCATATCGACCCGGAAACTACCTCGATGTACGGGGGAGAAATCGTGCCGGGTTTCGAAGTGCATCAGATACCATCTACCCGTTCGGTAGCCCTGGACATCACTATTCAAATATAAAGCTAAGTATTTAAATACTTATCGATTATGAATTTTTTCAAAACCAAGAAATACCTGATAACAACTTTGTTGATCTCGGTGGGAGCTCTTATGGCTCTGTCGGGATGCGACGACAACTTCGAACAGATTAACGCCAATCCGAATCAACCCGAAAGTGTTGATCCGGGTCTGTTGATGCCTTCCGTGATTCGCGGATCGATCAACGAGTCGGTCAACGAAAGTATGGAGATTGGCAATGTAGTGGCCCAGCATTCTGCCAAGGTTCTCTTTGGAGCGATCGATCGCTATAACTGGGAATCGTTTGAAGGGGAATGGGAAAACCACTACAACAATCTCCGCAACATCATGGCCATGCACGACCGAGCCGTAGATATGGGACATGATAATTACCAGGGCATCGCCCTCGTGATGAAAAGCTGGGTTTTTTCGATGCTGACCAACAGCTTTGGAGATATTCCCTACAGTGATGCCGTCAATGCTAAATCGGGTGATGTTTACAGTCCCTCGTACGATCCACAGGAACAGGTCTATGAAGGGATGATTGAGGATCTTGAACAAGCCAACCAGCTGCTGGATCCCAATGGTCGAACCATTCGAAATGATATCTTGTTTGACGGAGATATTATGAAGTGGAAGCGTTTGGCCAACTCCCTGCGGGTCCGTTTATTGGTTTATGCCTCCCAACAGTGGGATGTGAGTGAGGATTTGCAGGATATTTTCACCCATCCCTCTCAATATCCCGTATTTGAAAGCGTGGATCACGACGCGTCACTCACTTATCTGTCCTCCTTCCCGAACCAGTGGCCGATCCACACCTGGCGAATCGGTACGTTCCAGGAATACCGTGTCAGTAAAACGCTGGTAGATACGCTCAAAGCATTCAATGATCCGCGATTGGAAGCCTTCGCGGAGCCGACCGACAACTCGGTCGATGCGGGTGACCCGGAATATGTCGGTGTGCCGAATGGACTCGAAGATGACGAGGCGGCCAACTACAACGGGAGTCCGTCGGACCAATCCCGATTGGATCGTCGATACTACTTTGAACCCAATGGCGCCAAAGGCATTATCATGACCTATTCCGAGCTACTGTTCCTGAAAGCGGAAGCGGCTTATAGAGGATGGATTTCCGGCGATCCCGAACAACTGTACGAGGATGCTGTTCAAGCTTCGTTTGACCAGTATGGCGTTTCTCCGGATACCGCATACTTTGAGCAGGAAGCTATTACCTACGAATCCTCAAGAGGGTTGAGTCAAATTATGACCCAGAAGTGGATCGCCCTGCACTTTACAGGATTGGAAGCCTGGTTTGAGTGGCGGCGGACCGGTCTACCTGATCTCGAGCCTTCGGTTCGGAATCAAAACTCGGATCGGATTCCCGTTCGATTTATGTATCCGGCCGAAGAACAATCGCTGAACCAGGATAATTACCAGGAGGCGGTGAGCCGGCAAGGTGATGATAACATCAACACCGAGATGTGGCTTATAAAGTAGAGTTGATTTAACTTAATTTATGGGCAGCCGGTTTGAGAATGGCCCGGTTGCCCATTTTTTATGATATTCAAATTATAGAACCCATTGAATCAACCCGGGAGAGGAAATATGTCATCGTCGGCTAATATTGGAAAGGTTTGCTTATTGGTAGCCCTGTTCTTATTTGGGGGATTGGTCAACACCGGACGGTCTCAACAGATCCAGTTGGACCACTGGCCTGAAGAGAAAGCTCGGGAAATGGAAAAGTTTATTCAGACTTTAAAAAAGTCCTCTGATGATCCCTATGTGGTCTTTGATGCCGATAATACGTTGTGGGAAGACGACCTGGAAGAGGCGCTGTTACCATACCTGGAAAACAGGGACATCATCACGCGGGATAATATGGATCCCTCCCTTAAATTGGTCCCCTTTAAAAAAGATGAAAGTCTCTTTGCTTATTATTACCGGTTGAGTGCTATTGATCATAAAGTCGGGTATCCGTGGATCGCCCAAATGTTTTCGGGATATACGCTGCAGGAATTAGAATCCTGGGTTGATCAATTATTCGCTTATGAAAAGGGAATTCCGGTGCGATATTGGGGAGAAGACGGGAATATGGTAGAGGATACCGTTCAACCGCCGGATATTTATGAAGCGCAGCGCGAGTTGGTGAACACGTTGCAGGCGAACGGGGTTGAAGTATACGTGGTAACGGCCGCACTGGAGGAGCTGGTTCGCATGGTGGTTTCCGATCCGAAATACGAGTTCAATGTAAAGCCCGAAAACGTAATCGGAGTTACTACGTTGCTTAAGGATCGGGAAACCGGGGAAGTCACCACGGCGCGAAAACAAATAGAGGAAGGGCACTTCTGGGATGAAGAATTTAAAAAATCCTATCACTATTCGCTCGAGTTAACCCCGTATTTATGGACGCCGGCGACCTGGTATGTGGGAAAGATGGCCGGAATTAAAGAGTATATCCACCCGGTTAAACGTCCCATGTTGGTGGCGGGTGATTCCCCGAACGATCACTGGATGCTCTTTTATTCAAATGTGGAAAAAGGCGGAAAACGGATCTGGGTCAACCGAAAAGAATCCTATATGAAAGCTACCCGGAAAGCGATGGATGAGCGTTTTGAAAAGGAAACAGCGGTTGAAGGTGAGTCGGATGCGCGGGACGGATGGATCATTGCAAAACCGGAAGAACTACAAAACAATTGAATTATGCTGCATACAAAAAACCTGGATCTTTCAGTTGAAAAAATAGCCGTCTATACCCTTTTAGTTTTTCTCATGGGTTTGGGTACTCCTGAATGGAGCAGGGGGCAACAGAGTGTCGATACGGATAAAGTGATAACCCGGATCGCTTTCGGGTCGTGCGCGGTGCAAGATCAGCCGCAGCCGATTTGGGAGTCTGTAAATTCATGGAAGCCGCAGTTATTCCTGTTTTTGGGAGATAATATATACGGGGATACCGAAAATATGGATACGCTTCGTCATAAATACGGGTTGTTGGCGGACAAACCGGGCTTTCAGAAATTACGTAAACAATCCGCCGTCCTGGCCACGTGGGATGATCACGATTATGGAGAGAATGACGCCGGCAAAGAGTACCCGGAAAAAGAGGCCTCGGAAGAGATATTCATGGATTTTTGGGATGTGTCCGAAGAGTCACCTGTTCGTGAACGTCCGGGCGTTTACAGCGCACAGGTTTACGGTCCGCCGGGCAAGCGGGTTCAGATCATCTTGCTGGATACCCGATATTTTCGCGACTCGCTGGAAACGCGGGCACTGAACCCGGTACAGCGCAAGCTGGGATACGGTCCGTATGCGGCAACCACCGATTCCAGTCGGACGATGCTGGGGGCACAGCAGTGGCAGTGGCTGGAGAAGCAGCTGGAAAAGCCCGCCGACCTGCGTTTGATCGGGTCGAGCATACAGGTGGTATCGGCCGAGCACGGCTGGGAAGTCTGGGGGAATATGCCCCACGAAAAGCAGCGATTGTTTGATCTTATAGATGAGACCGGAGCGAGTGGGGTGGTTTTTTTGAGCGGGGATGTACACTGGGGCGAACTTTCCCGGTATGACGGCAATGACTATCCGCTGTACGATTTTACCTCGAGCGGAATCAACCAGGGGTATACCGAGGTGCTCTACCTGCCGAACCAACAGCGCGTGGGTCCGATCGTGTATCCGTATCCCAACTTCGGGACCATCGAGATCGATTGGTCGTCGGAAAGTCCACGGGTGAAGATGATGCTTCGGGATATTAACGGGAAGCCGGTCTTGAAGCGCTCCTTGTCTCTGAACCAATTAAAAGCCAGGTAGACGAGTCGGATTAAGTGTGAGTTTCGGTCAAAGGAAAATATCGCCTTAATTCATATAGTCAAACATCACGAACTTCGCAGGACGTTCCACAGTTCCTCGGGGGAATAAACCGGAAGACTGCCGGCGGAAAAATCCTTCTTGTTGCGTGTCAGAACTCCTTCAACTCCCGAATGAACAGCCGATTGATAAAGGACTGCATCTTCAAAATCATTGAAATCGCTCTGAATGGCACTTACGATCACTATGCGGTTTACGGGGGCAACCGCAAAAATTTTCAGCAAGTTATTTATGTGATGATCGGCTTGTTTTGTGTCAAGGGCTTTGCCAATAAGATAATGGATCGTAGTTACAGTTGTTCCGCAAACCCATCCCTCAATAGTTTTAACTTCCGCTTTGCCCAAGAGCTGACTCGACAAATTGTAATAGGGTTCACGTTGGAGTAAAACATCAAGTATGATATTCGTGTCATAAAGAATTTTCATTGCAGGTGTTTCTCCTCGAGATGCTTTTTATAGTCTTTCTCGTCGAGTTCAGCATCTTTTAATATGCCGGAAAGTGATGCTGTGATGGGTGGCTTTTCTTCATCATGCGACGGTTTATCACCCAGAACATTAAAATAGTTTGCCACCAACTGGGAGACGGAAGTGCCTTTTTCTTTGGCATATTTTTTGGCTCGTTTAATGAGATCATCATCCAGTCGCAATGTTAGTTTATTCTTCATAGAATTGACGTATAGTTTTCTATTAAAGTATACGTCATAATAACGATAGAAATCGATAAACATTTTGTGTATGTTTTGCAAAATGGGGCAAAGGAGTTTGTTCTTTGGTTATTCTATTTTGAATAAGATCGATTGACGATTCATTCCTTACTAATTTTGGGTGTAAACTTTTTGATGAGTATTGGAAATTGTTACGTTGGTAGGTGTTGACTTACCGCAATGAGCGTTTATAGGGGAGGAGTAAGTGGACGAATTTGTTCTGAAGACCTCCGGAGACATTTATTCATCTCGAGTGGCCTGGTCCGAATTTCGCTAGAGAGTCAATTCGGGTAAGAAATTCAACGATGAAAGTGAATATGCAAGCAATCAAGATAATAAGAGTTGCACTCAAGGAGGAAAATGACAGGAGCACCATAAAATTATTGCAAAACATTAACCGGTAATAGTTTAAAGGAATATCAATATACAATACCAGCCATGCGAAAATCAGTCACTTTTTTACTGTCCGTTCTATTTATAGCGCTTTCGTTTAACGCCGAAGCTCAATCCGACACCGATTACTTCCAGAAGCTGGAGGATTCGGCCGTTGTCGAGGAGATGGTGATGGTGCCGATGCGCGACGGGGTGCGGTTGGCGACGCATATCTATCGCCCGAAGACCGACAAGCCGGTCCCTATCATATTTTCACGTCACCCGTACAATATCAACCGGTGGGTGAAGAGCGGGGAGAAGAAGAAGTTTGGCGGCGTGCCGCAGATCGTAGCTGAGAAAAACATGGGGCTTGCACGGGCGGCGTATGAGGCGGTTCAGCGCGGGTATGCCTATGTGGTTCAAAACGAGCGCGGACGGTATTTCTCGGAGGGCGAATGGCAGATTCTGGGATATCCGTTGACCGACGCGTCCGATATGTATGAATGGATGCGTGAGCGGGAGTGGTCGAACGGGAAAATCGGACTCTGGGGATGTTCGTCGTCGGCTGAATGGCAACTGGCGGCGGCGTCGATCGACAACGCGGCCGACGCGATGGTCCCGATGGGATACGGCGCCGGGGTCGGGACCGTCGGCGAATACCACGAGCAGGGCAACTGGTATCGCGGCGGCGTTTTTCAGACGCTGTTTGCTTCCTGGTTGTATAGTGTGGAACAAGACGAAAATCGTCCGCGTCCCCCGAAAGGAGCGTCCCGGGAAGATCTGCAGCGGATTGCGCGGTATTACGACCTGCAGCCTATGAGTCCACCGGTCAACTGGACCGACGCCTACCGACATCTGCCCCTCAAAGACATCCTGAACAACCTCCACGGCAAGAAGCATATTTTCAACGACATGATCACCCGCAAGCCCGACGACCCGGCCTGGTATGAGGGTGGGTTGTATCACGATACGATGGACTTCAACGTACCGAGCTTCTGGTTTGTCAGCTGGTACGACATCGCCGTAAGTCCCAACCTGGCAGTGTTCAATCATGTGCGTAATACGGCATCCGATCCCGAGGTGCGGGAAAATCAGTACATGGTGATTGCCCCGACGCTGCATTGTGATTTTAGCGGACAGAAAAAGACCGTGGTCGGCGAGCGGAATATGGGCGATACGCGATGGAAGCATGAGACGAAAGAGATCATTTACGACTGGTTTGACCTGTGGCTGAAGGAGGGCGAGAACGAGTTTAAAAAGCAAAACCCGCGGGTTCGGTATTACACGATGGGCAGCAACGAGTGGCAGTCCGCCGAAACCTGGCCGCCGCAGAACACCGAAGAGGTGACCTTTTACCTGGAGAGCGGCGGGAATGCGAACAGTCTCCATGGAGATGGAACGTTGCAAATGGAGCAACCGGGATCGAACGACCAGCCCGACCAGTTTGTCTACGATCCGATGAACCCGGTCCCCACCCACGGTGGCGGATTTTGCTGTGCGGGAGAAGCGGCCGAGCCGGGATCGCGCGACCAGCGAAAAGTCGAAGCCCGAAACGACGTGCTGGTTTACACGTCCGAGCCGCTTGAGGAGGGCGTGGAAGTAACGGGCTTTATAGAGACCACCCTCTACGTATCCTCCGATGCCAGAGACACCGATTTTACCGTCAAACTGGTGGATGTCTATCCTGATGGAACCGCCTACAACCTGAAGAATACAATTCAGCGGGCGCGCTACCGGGAAGGGTACGATAAGGAAGTGTTTATGGAAGACGGAGAGGTGTATGAGATCGGGTTAACCCCCATGGCGACCAGCAACTATTTCAAGGAGGGACACCGCATCCGCATCGAGATCTCCAGCAGCAATTTTCCGCGGTTTGCGCGGAACCTGAATACTGGCGGGGATACCTACGACGAAAAAGAAGGGGTGGTGGCTCGCAACGAGATTCACCATTCCAGTAAATATCCCTCGAAAATCACCTTTTCCGTCAAAACCGGTTCGCTGCCTATTCAGGTTAAATAGGGGGAGATTCCTTTAATCAACCTTTTAATTATTTACACGAATAATTGCTATTTGTATTTAAGCGGTTTGCCGACTCGAATATTTCGTACTCCGGGATATCTTTTTGCAACTGAAATTCAATCGGTACCAGAAATTCCCGAGACTCCCCGCACGCTGCAATTAGATTAATTTATTGGATGGCGCCCGGATGAGGATAGCCGACATCGATTATATTAAAATCGAATAGATAAACTGAGTCCGCCGCCCTTTTAATCGGGGGAATAAAAGGGCATGACCGAGACTTTTTGTATACCTCGGACCTTAACCGTCAATAATACCGGAGCGCCGAATTTGGTCGTTGTATTTTCATTGTTAATCAATGACCTGGTTGATGCCGGTGATTCGCAACGGTTCACTAATTTCCTGGTTTGCTTGACTTGCCCTGCATTTGATCCATACCCATCTTCCCTCATGGTGTTTCATTCTCAGCTTTACCTCAAAATGATCAACATCTTCAGAACGGAAGGCACGAAATAATTTTTCCATTTCTGATATATCTTCCGGGTGCGTCAGCTCTTTGAATTCATCGAGCTCATACAGTGATTTTCTGGTTGGATAACCCAGGGATTTTTTCATCCATTGTGGATCCAGCTCAACCGTGTCAGATTGGGGATAAAAATTCCAGAATCCCGCATTTCTGCCCTCCATGGCCAGTTGCAACTTTCTTTGTTGTTCCTCGACGGTGGATATATCTTGACAAATCAGGGAGTAATGACTCACTTCCATATTTTCTTTGTAATGAGCCATTATGACTGCCGAGGCTGGCAATCGGGAGCCATCCCACCGGGTCATGGTGATATCACCTTTCCATAGTCCTTTTTCATCCAAATGTGGACGGATTTCTTTTTTGAATTGATGAAAGGCTTCCTTGGATAAGACATTCTTGAGTGATTTATTATCCATCTTCATCGGTTCCGGCCATTCGATGATATCTTGTCCCGCCTGATTGATATATATGAAGGAGTTATCCGGACGAATCATGGCGATAAAATCGGGACTTTGGCTGATTATATTTGTCAGCCAATACTGACGTTCTCTCAATTGACTTTTTTCAGTCACATTCTCAACCATCGTCAATACCGATTTAAGGTTGCCAACCTCGTCGTATTCAGCCGAATTATAAATTTGGGCCCGAACTATATCTCCATCTTTAGCCTTTATTTTAAGTTCAAATGAGTTGTTGTTTTTATTGCCTTCAGCCAACTCTTTTATTTTGTCGGCAACCATGTGTTCATGCTCATGGGGAACGAATTGGTCGGCGAGGTCTCGAACATTTCGTCCGTATAAGTCTTCGAGCGTGTAACCAGTCCACCGCGTAAATAACTCACTTACTATCTCAAGCTGAAATTCATTATTCCAGTATAAAATGCCCAAAGGACCGTTAGAAAGATGATAGGTGAGCTCATCTTTGCTGAATTGATGTACATTGTAAATATAAGCTACCCGTCGTTCATGGTCTTCTGCAGCAATACTATGAACGTAAATTTCGACTTTAAACTCATGGCCGTTTTTATCCACCTGTATCCATGATCCCACGTTCCCTTCCTCCTCTTTAAATCGATCAACCGCATCCATGAGGGTATGCTTTTCGTCTCCGGGGAAAAGATCAAACAAAGAAAGCTCATAAATTTCCTGTTCGTCGTATCCATATAAATCCAGTGTGGCCCGGTTTGTTTTAACGATGGAAAGCGAAGCGGGATCATAGATAATGGATGGGGTTGGACACGTCTGAAATAAAGTGGCTTGTTGTGATTGCATAGATTAGCCTACTGACTTCTAATTTAAACTTGGAATGTACATGCCAACCCGAGCTATTTGGAATGAAGAGTATGTATCCCTCAGTTTTATCTTAACAGAGCATACACACTCTCCCGTTAAAAAGTACATTGAAATGCTACTTTATTATAAAAATTGGCATCATTAAATACTAATGTAGTTGAATGTTAAATGAAATAATAAATAGTCTTCGATCAAGGATCGATATGAGAAAAAATGCAGGGGCTGGAATTTTTGACTAATGGTGTAACAGGGAATGCTACAATGTGCTCTGCGCACCCTTTTTTTCATTGGCATTGAATATAATTTCGAATCGGGTGCCTTCTGCCGATTCGATATTCAATTGTGCATCCAATTGTTTACAGAGCGTTTGTACGATGGTGGCCCCCAGCGATTTACTTTTGCGAAAGTTTTCCTCCTTGATTCCCACTCCATTATCTTCAATGGAAATATGAATTTGACTGCTTTTATGTTTGGCATTTACCTGGATATATCCCTTTTCTAATCCCTCGAAAGCGTGCTGGTAGGCATTGGTGATCAGCTCATTCAGCAACATAGCGGCCGGGACCGCCTGGTTAATGGAGAGCGTAATATCAGACATGACGTTGAATCCGATCTCGACAGACTTATCCTCGAAGTCGTATACCTGCTCAATAGATCCAATCAATTCATGCAAATATTCCTTGAGACTTACGTTTGAAAGACTTTCACTTTTATAGAGAGCATCGTGCACTTTGGCCATCGATTGAATCCGCATCTGACTGCCGCGCAATGCACGTTGAGCCTGTGGGTTATCGATCGAACCACTTTGCAGGTCCAGCAACCCGGAGACGATAGCCAGGTTGTTTTTCACCCGGTGGTGAATTTCTTGCAACAGTACCTGTTTTTCTGCAACCGATTCCCTTAGCGACTCTTCTTTATCTTTCAGCTCCTTAATATCGGCATAGATAGCGAACGCGCGTTTAATTTCACCGTCGATTTCAATGGGGACGCCGGTCACCAGAACGGGATGTTTTTCTCCGTGTCGAGTGATACGGATGGTATCCCGGATAATCAAATCGCCTTCATTAATTTTATCGATCGTTTCTTGAATTAATTCTTCATCTTCTTCCGGAAACAGCAGGTCGTAGAGGGAGTTACCGATTGATTCTTCTTTGGAGTACCCAAACATATCGGTGAACTCCCGGTTGACATCCAGGATACGTCCCTCGGGTTCCATGAACACTTTTCCCATCGGGGTGTTATCGAATAGTTGTTGAAAGAGCTGGTAGTTTTGACGTATTTTCTGCTCTTTTTCCTTGATTTCTGTAATATCTCGAATAGTGCCGAATACGCGTTTTCGGTTGCCTTTGCCATCATATTCAATCTCTCCCTGATCCTCTATATAGGAAATTTTCCCGTTATCAGCCCGGCGGATGCGGTGTGTGAAATGAAAAGTTTCTCCTTCCCGGTATAATTTGCTTGTTTTTTCCTGGAACATCTCTTGATCGTCTTCATGAACCCGATCAAAATAATTCTCGTATTTAAACTGGTCGTATTCATCCGGATTTAGACCCAGGATACGATAAGCACCGTCGGACATTCCAGAATCATCAGATTTCAAGTCGTGGTACCAAAATCCAATGCCGGCCATTTCTTCGGCGCGTTCCAGGTTTTCCTGGTGACGTTTGAGTTTGTTCTCCAGTTCCTTTTGGTGGGTTATATCCCGGACGACGCAAATAATCCCTTCATCTTCGACATAGGTCAACGTAACTTCCTGGTCGAAGGTGGATCCGTCTTTTCGTAATCCTTTTGCTTCTCCTCTCCAGTAACTCTGTTTGTGTAGCTTGGGCAATACAGAATCCTCGAACCGTTCGAGTTCCTTCTCTTCATATAATGTTCTCCATGATTTACCGATCAGTTCGTCTGGATTGTCATACCCGTAAATATCTGCATGTGCCGGGTTGACGTGGATAAATTTTTCGTTTGAGTCCAGAATTCCCAATCCGTCGATCGAAGAGTTGAACGCACTGGCCTGAAGCCGCAACTCCTTTTGCTGTTCCACCAAGTTAGTAACATCTCGGCCGATGAATACCCAATAAATAATGTCTCCCGACTGGTTGTAAATAGGACTGACCTGGATATCGGTCCAATACGTTTCTCCCGATTTTTTATAAAACTGAACCTGCGCATTGATGGATTTACCGTGTTTTCGGGCTTTTCGAATGTCAGATAATGTTTGCCGGTCTGTCTTCGGACCGGCTAGCAGTTGAATGGACTGTTCGTGAATTTCCTGCAGGGTATAGCCGGTTCGTTGCTCAAAAGCCTGGTTGACATAAATTACATTTGTTCCTTCTTTAAGCAGGGATCCGGAGTCGGCGAGTACCACACTTTCTTCAAGTTGTGAAAAAAGTTTAGTAATAACCTGCCAGTTGAGCTGTTTGTTAAGCGAGGTCAATCCCATGATATGTCCTGACAGGTAATTGGTATTGACGATGGGATGTAGGTGTAACTTACCGATCCCTTTAATTTGACCGTTTTCCATGATGGTATAATCGGCCGAAGCTCCTCCCCTGTCTAGGGCTTTCTGTATTTGTTCGGATACTATTTGCTCTACCTGCGCTTCACTTTGCGCCGAAGCATCCAGCAGCTCATATAATTTTAAGCCCTTGATCGACTCCTTACTTCCATCCAATAATTCTATAAAAGAAGCATTACAGTCAATTATTTCCGCATTCTCGGCATCGATCGTCAGGTAGGCGATGTCATAATCTTCAGAATCTGATAACGGCGTTAATTGGACCCCGGTTTTCATATCAGCCTCCCCTTTTCTGTTAAAAACAGCTTAATACAGTATATAAGGAATCATATACGAAATAAAATTATTTTAATATAACTTTTATGTCAAGTTATTATTTAGGCTGTAATAACATGGAAATCATGCATTTATCACATTAAAAATATTTAAATTTATATTTAAAAATGAATGAATAGATACACCATTTAGTGTTGCCGAATCTCGAATCGGTGGGAAATGTTCACACCCTGATCCATCGTATCGGCCACTGAACAGTATTTCTCGACCGCTAATTCGACAGCACGCGCTACTTTGGATTCCTCCAGATCGCCCGTCAGGATGAAGTTAATGTCGATGGATTTGAAAGGTCGAGGGGTCGTGTTTTCGGTCCGTTCTCCATTCACCTCGATTTGTAAGTCTTGAAGCGGTTGCCGCTGTTTTTTCAGGATCAGAACCAGGTCGATGGCGCTGCAGGCAGCTACCGAAGTCAGCAGCATCTCCATAGGCGAAAATCCCCGGGCTTCCATATCATCCCCGGAAATCCCCTTGATCTGTATGGTATCGTCATTTTCATTTTGTGCCTCGAAATTGGTGGCTTCGTTGACTTGGCGTATATTTATTTTCATAACTGGATAAGATTAAGTAAAGGTTATGTTAAATGGAAAATCTGGATAAATTATCAGCTTTCAAACCGTTGTTGTGGGTGCTCTCTGTGGTAGGTTTTTTTGGAGTCAATGGTGTTTTTCTATACTACCTATTTTTTCGTCCGGGTGTGGTAGATGCTGCCAACGCCAACCCGGTGAGCATGGTGTTTATTGGAGAAGCATTTTTGCTCATGTTCGTGTTGGCCTGGCTGATACGGTTATTTGAGTTTGAAAAACCGGGATGGATAGGGTTTATTGTTATGTCCATCGCAGGAAGCCTGGCATTCAGCATCCCCTTCTTCCTGTTGCTGCATGTTGGGAAAAAACAGCACCAGGCGTAACAAATTCCCCTTCCGAAGGGGGGGGTAATAGGGCACCGAGGGTGAAAAAACATCCCCTTTCGGAGGGGGAAGTGGGGAGGACGAATACCAGAAAAATCACTAATAATTATTACCAGTCTACCCCTTACGAAAACAAATTGTTCCGGAGGGCGAAACGCACGGCCGAGGCACGGGAGTGGACGTGCAGTTTTTTGTAGATGTTTTTGATGTGGGTGCGTACGGTATGCGGACTTATGTGCAGTTCGTCGGCGATGCCGTGATCGGTGAGATCTTCGACGATAAGCTCGAGTATCTCAAATTCGCGGTCGGTCAGATTGAACTCCATCGGGTCAGGGGAATCTTCGTTCTTTTTGCCATCTGTGCGCATATGATCCAGCAGTTTGCCGGCGATGGAAGGCGTAATCGGTGCTCCGCCGTCGTGAATATGATGGATGGCGTCGATATAATCGTCCAGCGGAATATCCTTCAACAGATACCCGGAGGCCCCGGCACGTATCGAGTTGAAAATACGGTCTTCATCCTCGAATACAGTCTGCATGACGACCTGGAGGTCGGGATAATTCTCCTTGACCAGGATGGTTGTTTCGATACCGTTCATACCCGGCAAGACAATGTCCATCAGGATCACGTCGGGACGTTCCTCGCCCGACAGCCGTTCGAGTTGCTCCAGGACGGTTTCCCCGTTGGCGGCGATCAAAACGATCTCTATGTCTTCGGCTATCTTAAGCCGCTCTTTTAGCCGCTCGCGCGTTTTTTCGTTATCTTCGACAATTCCGACTTTGATCATGATTTATAATTACGATTCATGGTCGCCTTTGTAAATACCCGATTCAGGGGGGATTGGGATACGCAGGGTTATAAGGGTCCCCCGATCGGGTTGTGATTGTATTTCGAGGGCACCGGACAGTTGTTTTGCCCGTTTTTTCATGTTTTGTAAACCGTTTCCTTTTTCGCCATTCAGGGTGGGATCCATACCTTTCCCGTCATCACGAATGGTAACCTCCAAATCCTCTCTATGGTTACTATCTTCAATACTAACCGAAAACGTATTCGCATCTGCGTATTTACAGGTGTTAGTGAAAGCCTCCTGGATGATGCGAAGGATATGCAGGGAGGTAGTGGGTTTCAGCGTGAGATTATCTTGTAGCTGCGATTGGACGTAGATCGACAGGCCGGCGTTGGTGATAAGCTGCTTACGTAGATAGCGGCGCAGGTGGCGGACAAATTCTTCGACCGTGATGCTTTTATGTCCCATAAGCCAGATGGTCTCACGCAATTCGGTCATGATATAGCGGGCTTCCTGGTTCAGGGTTTCGAGTGTTTGAGACGCCTCTTCGGATTTCCCTTGCTTAAACTGATATTGGGTCATTTCGAGGCCGTTGATCAGATTGGTAATATGAGCTCCCACATTGTCGTGCAGGTCTCGTGAAATACGTTCCCGTTCCAACTGAATTTTCCGCTGTATTTCCAGGCGCCGATTTTTCTTCTTTAGCTGATTGTAGGAAATGCGGCGTATGAGGGCAATGAAGCCGCCGACCGCCGCCAGCCCAGCTATCATCAGGAACCACCAGGTTCGCCAGAAGGGAGGCGTGATGGTGACGGGAATGGAGAAAGTCCCCTGCCAGCGGTTGGAATTGAATCGTCCGCGGACTTTGAAGATGTAGTTGCCGGGGGAAAGCTGGGTGTAGTTTGCCTTTCCAACTCCCGGAGAGGCGCTTTGGACCCAGTGGTTGTCCACCCCCGTTAACCGGTACTCATATACAACCGATTCCGGTTCGATGTACTCCTGAGCGGCGAATTCGAATGTAAGGAAATTTTGCCGGTGATCCAGGACCAGTCCATTTTTAAACGAGATTAATGTGTCAAGTGCGGCGGGTTCGTTCTTAATGCGGAGTCCGGTCAAATGAATGGGCAGCGTATCGGTCTCGGGGGTAATGTCGGTCGGATCAAAGTGGATTACACCGTTATCGCTTCCGAAATAAAGCCTGCCGTCCGGCCCATGGGTTTTTGATCCCATAATGAAAGATTCAGCATTGAGTCCGTTATTTTCAGAAAAACGATAGATAGGGGGAGCATTGCCGTTGGATAAGCTGTTGCGATTCGTATAGCCAGGGCGTGCTGCTGATGAAGGAGCCGTTTCAATTTTGTAAAGGTCGTCGCCGGCCGTGAGCCAAAGGTTGCCGTTTTTATCGGGTTGCATCGAATGGACGTTGGGTGCCTGAATACCGTGCTCAGATGAAAGTTCCCGGAAATGATATTGACTGCTCCGCTCACTCCATCGACCGTAATTGATACCTTTCTCCCAGGTGCCGACCCAAATCTCACGATTTTTAGTCAGGGCTATGTCGGTGATGATATTATTACTCAACCTGCCGCCACTCTCGATTTTGTTAGGGTGATAATGCCGGGTGTATCCTTCTTTAAAATCCAGTAAAAACAAACCCTCGTTCCATGTGCCGACCCAAAGCCGACCCATATTATTGAAATGAAGAGCAGTTATGTGTTTGGGATAGGAATCTTCCGCAGAATATCCGGGGAAATTGGAGCGACGAATTCGGTCGGTCGATTTATCATAGTAAAATAGTCCGCCCCGATTATAGTCCACCCCGAACCACACCCGTCCTTTATGATCCTCAGTGATATCGCGAACCATGGTTTGAACTGGATGGGGAAGCGGATAATGTTGGAATTTGGTTAATCCCGAATCCGCCTGCCAGAGGCCATGTTGCTCCGTACCAAACCAGAAATTATTCTGTTGATCCTGGTACATGGTTCTAATAAAGAGATCTCCGAGTTCGGATGGTAGGTTAGATCGATGAATATTGTTGGTTATTCGTTCTTCCACCCTGTTGAACCAGTGCACACCATACTTTGTACTAATCCACAATCGTTGCCGGTGATCCAGAAGAAGAGCCGATATGGCGTTGGATTTTTTGCGGGCAGGCTGGTTGGATACGGGCAGAATGCGCGCGAAGGATGGATTGTTTTGAGGCAGCACCTGGAGACCCGCATTGGTCGAAGCCCATAGATTTCGATCCTCATCCTCAAATACAGTATAAACAGTGTTCCCGTTTATTGTTCGCTGTTCATCGCCTGTGTCGAAATAGTGGACCCCGGTTTTGTTTGTCAGATCAACCTTGTATATCCCTTGCCCGTCTGTCATGATCCAGGTGGTCGAACGGTTTGTATGATAGAAATCCTTTATCTTGCTATATGTCAGGTTCGGAAAAACGGAGTTTAGTGAAAACCGGGATATTTTAAATGGGGCTGAATGGATGTCATACAAGGTAAGAGAGGAGTCGATCAATCGTATAGTAGTAGTCGCTTTGAATTTGTTAAGACGAGGCTTGAAATCGTTAAGTCCTGCCAAAGCGCCGGAAAGGGAAGCGCGATAAAATTGATCTCCGACAGGGTCGAATATGATCAATCCGTTTTTCCATCCCAGGAACTCGCTGCGGCGGCGGACCGATTCTGCAATATCTTTATAAGGTATGGAGTCCAATAATTTGTCGAAGTTCAGTCTGGTTATTTTGATGGAATCAGACGTTCCATGGAACGTGATCTTGCTGCCTGTATTTTGTCCCACTAACCAGTACGATCCATCCCGGGAATCGACAAAGTCCAGGATAAGATTGTCGGCTATGAGGTGCGAGGTAAGTTTCGGTGAGGAAGCTTCCTGGAAGGGAGTCAGTCGACCCGTTTGCAGATTTATTCGATTGGCTCCGACTCCGTTGGTTACAGCCCAGAGATGCTGATTTCGATCTTCGTATAAAGACTTTATAGTATTGGAAGTCAGCCGGGTGCTGTCGGCCGGATCCATTACATAAGCCCGTGCCCGGCCGCCCCCATACCGGTATAACCCTCCTTCGGTGGCAAACCACAGGAATCCATGGGAGTCTTTATAGATATCAATAATAGCAAAATCTCCGAGTCCCGGTATATCAATGGGGCGGAATGACCTCGTATTTCCCATTATCTTTTGAATGCTATGCTGTGATTGAATAGGTTGATATGAGGTGAGCATCAAGCCTATAGCGAGTCCCAGGTATAAGGTTGGTATTGCGGACTTACGGCAGAGATGTTTGAAAATATCTCCCATAAGAAGATCAGACGTTTGCTATTAATTGTCCCCCGTACCTTCCGTAAATGAAGAAGGCTTGGAGCCTGTCAGACTCCCCGGTAGTAATAATCCGGGTCAGAATTGCTTCAACATCACACCCCGAAACTGCATTCTACAACTTTTCAACCGGATTCGCAAAGCAGTCAGGATATATACAGTGGGTTGGCCATTTCTGCAGATATGTAAAAGTAGGGTAGTTAGCGTGTGAATCCGTGCGGCCATGAATACAAAAGCAAAGTTCAAATGTGTGCTCTTAGCATTAAGCCGTGGCGGGAGGTCCAGTCCGGGATTTAAAGCTTCAGCTCTACTAAAGAAATACCCTGAATAGGGTATTGAGAACAGGATTTCGAATACCTATTTAAAGTATTGAAGCAATGAAGAGCTGCCATTTTGAGTAAGGGGCTTGCTTTTTATGGAAGAACAGGTTGAATAAGAAGAAACGTGGGGCTGAGTGGGGTTTTTGGGTTTGACAACAAGTTTGGACTTGCCCGCTCTTCCGAATTGGTCAAATCAAACAAAATTGAAGCACTATGAATACTACGATACGATATTTCGTTACATGGGGGATAATTGCAGTATTTTGGTTGGGATGCCGGGCAGTGGGAGTGGGACAGGATCTGGAATGGACGTCCCTTAATGTTCCGGGTCAGCCAAGCGAGATTATTGCCATTACGGGCAATGGAAATGGAGCCCTGTATGCCATCGGGAACGACAGGCATAAATTCGGAATAACGGGGATCTACAAATCAGAAGATGAGGGCGCGAGCTGGACCTATGTGGGTCCGGATCCCCAACCAGGCCAATCGGCGGCTTTTGGGACGGATATCGATATGGATGCGGATAGCAATCTATATCACGTGGATCGCAACACGCTCAAGAGTGAGGATGGAGGAAAGACTTGGCAGGAATTGTCAACAGAGGGTGGACTCTTCGCCAGCGATGCAGAATTGCAAGTGGATAGCCAAAATCGTCTCTACATCCGCAAAAACGGGGACAACGGCATTTTTCTCAGTAAAGACAGCGGTGAAAACTGGAACCAAATTCTATCGCCGGGCGATGACCTGAACGGTATGTATGTAGACGGCAATGACCGGTTGTACGCATATGGCGAGGGCGGACTCCAGGTCACCTCGGATCAAGGGAGTTCGTGGTCGACCCTCTATGATAAAACAGGAGTCAGTAAATTCCTTGTAGGTGCCAATGGTCGCCTGATAATTGCAGATGGAGAACTGCTCTCCTGGTCGGATGATGACGGATCTTCCTGGACCGAAGCACAGCAGGATTTTAGATTTAAATCACTGGGATATGATGGAGACGGAACGCTTTTTGCAGCCAGTGCCAATGCCGGCGTGAAGATTTCAACCGACGGCGGGGAGACGTGGAGTTCGAGAGGAGATGGGCTATTCGAACCCAGATTCGGTTCGATCCAGGGAGGATTTTTTGCGACCGGTAGTGGGAAGGTATTGTTTCTGAACCATTCCTATCCCCATAAGGCTTCCGGGGCAGCAGGCTTGTATGTTTATAATTCGGAGAATAAAAAGTGGGATGCATTGGAAGCTGATAATCTATCCGCCTACGTGACTCGGGACCTGCTCCGTGCGGACGGAAAAATCTATGCTGTCATGGGACTCCGGCCGTTTGTGTCCGATGACGGGGGGAAGACCTGGCAGGAAATCGGCAAACCGAGCGGAGATGTCATCGAGATCACGGTCAGCTCGAACGGAGATATTTTCCTGGGCACCACCACCAGCGTCCACCGTTCAACCGACGGAGGAGAGACATGGGAAGAGTTGCAGGATGATGATTTAACCATCCGGGCTTCAGAACTTATTCGTACGGATTCCAATATCATTTTTGGTCGTTGGTTTGGAACCTTGTTGCGCTTTAATAATGATACCGATACGTGGACGGATATAGGGGATAATCTTGCGGATACCCCGAACAAAGTTTGGTATAACCGCCACAACCAGCAGCTCTATGTTGAGAGCGCCAGCACCCTGTATACGACCGAAGACAACGGGGATAACTGGGTAGTGATTACGGACGAAGAATTTTCCGGTACCCTGGACGGACTGATGAAGCTGACCTTCGAGGACGCCAGTACGTTCTATGCAATTACACCGAAGAACCTGAGGAAGACGACGGATGGAGGAGAAACCTGGACAGAAGTTTCGACGAAATTTCAGGGACAGTTTTATGGTAATGCGGATATTAGCCGCTTTGTAGCCTATGGCGATGAGAAACTTGTGGCGAGTGTGAATCAGCTTAGCAATGAAAATTTCGGTGTGCACGTATCCGAAGATGGGGGTGCAAGCTGGAACCTTCAGAATGAGAGTGCCAACAAATTTGTATCAGAAATTCTGAATACAGATAATAAGCTCTATATAGGCACGGCGGGCAGCGGAATTTTAACAACTGATATCTCCACGGGTACGAATATTGAGGACCGGTCGGAGATCACAAATAGAGTTGCACTGCATCAAAATTATCCCAACCCATTCAATCCCTCCACGATGATTTCCTTTCAACTTCCCCGGGCCAGACAGGTACAATTGGAGGTGTATGATCTGTTGGGACAGAGAGTGGCGGTATTGTTGGACAGAAAAATGAAGGCGGGAACCCATCAGATAACGTTTAACGCTGGGAACCAATCAAGCGGTTTCTACCTGTATCGGCTGCGGGCCGGTAACGAGGTGCAAGTGCGGAAAATGCTGCTGCTAAAGTAGTACTTTTTCCTGGTTGGAGTTGTCGAAACGGCGCAAAACGGGGTTCGCACCTTTGATTAAATTATGTAGTTGCAGCATCGGGTTGAAAACAAACTGCAATCGCTGGGTCGCAGGAGGGAGAATGCCCGGAATGTAATGAATGCCCTGTATGAACGAATAATTGCAACTGTGGAGCGCGCAAGTAAAACAGCGGAGGTATCGATGCCGACCGCTAATAAAATTACTGAATCGCTGCAATCCATGAATATCCTTGATGAAATAACGGGAGACGAGTGAAGCAGGGTGTATATGTTTGGAACTCTTCAGGAAGTGAGAAGATTGCTCTAGACTTTATATCCGTTCCCTGAAATAGTCTCAAAATCTGTTCTCAATAACCCCGTTCATTTTTATTATATTACTTTACTGAGGGGTTTTAATAAATCCCGAAATGAGTAAAGGAGGTTTAGCTATGAGCAATTCCAGTGAACCAAATATGCCGGGTGTTTCGCATACACCGATTGTATATGACGACACCCCGATCAAGTGGGAGTATAAAAAGATCGAAAAGAGTCCCGACGAGGAGCAGTCATTAGATGAGGAGGAATTAAACAAACTCGGCAGTGAAGGGTGGGAACTGGTGGAAGTTGTTCAGGTCAACAGCTGGTTTCATTATTATTTCAAGCGTCCGGCAGAGTAGTAAAATTATCGGCTGCTCTTCTTTGCTTCTTGGAAGTTGCTGGATTTTTTTTCGTGAGTAGCAGAAGGGGCAAACTTTCAATCCAGATCGACTTCTTGTTAATCGCGGTTCATAGTTCTGATTAGTCCTACCTCGAACTGGTCGTGGATTACCCAGCTTCTGGTCAACCACTGAATTCCTTCCTTCGAGCTATCCAATCCCCCGAAGTGGCCGTATTCTAAAAATATTTTTAGAGATGACTAAAAATGCTAATCCAACAGTTGTAAAACCTCTTTTTTGTAAGTTCGTCCAATAGGCAGGGATTCCCCGTTGACTTCGAGTTCCGTGGCTGACCAACTCTCGATGAGTTCCAGGGGGACCAAAAAGGAGCGGTGAATACGGATAAAACCCTCGGGTCTGAGTTTTTTCTCCATATCGGCAAGGGTTTGAACGGCTTCGACGGTCCTGGATTCAGTCACAATTTTAACCTTGTTACGTTGGCTCTCCACATAAAGGATATTCCCGGTCTTGACCCGTACTTTTTTCTGGTCAGAGGATACGATGATAGTTGAATTGTCGCCGCTCGACATAAGCGGGGAATTTTGATCTTTAGATTGCAGCTGGGCGATTTTGTCCATCGCCTTTAGAAACCGCTCAAATGAAATCGGCTTAAGCAGGTAATCGACCACATCCAGTTCAAATCCCTCGACCGCGTACTCACGGTGAGCCGTGGTCAGGATGATCAACGGTGGATCATGAAGTGATCGCAGCATTTCGAGTCCGGTAAGTTGCGGCATTTGGATGTCCAGGAACAGCAGATCAACCGGCTCATCCTGAATGGATCGGAATGCTTTTACCGCATTTTGAAACGTACCGGCTATTTCAAGTTTGCCGTACGTTTTGATATGTGATTCCAGCACGTCGAGGGCCAGTGGTTCGTCGTCGATAATGTAACAGGTTAGACTCATGTCGGTTCGGGTTTTGGTGTTCGCTGCGTTTCCAGGTCGAGCGACAGCATAATCTCGTAGTAGTTTTGCTCTCGGTTTATATCGAGTGAATACTTCTCCCCGTATAATAGGTCAAGACGGCGACGAACGTTGGATAAACCAATACCGTTTCGCTCGTCCGTTTTTTGGGATTCCGGGCCGGATTCCAGGCTGTTTTGCACCCGAAGCTGAAAACCGGATCCCTCTACCTTGATATGGATGTTAATCCAGGCGTCATTCAATTGCTGACCGGCTCCATGTTTAAAGCTGTTTTCGACAAAGGGGAGAATCAGCATCGGTGGTATCTGTTTATTGGCGGTGGAACCCTCGATTTCAAAATGCAAATCCAACCGGTGGCCATAACGGAGTTTTTCGAGGGAGATGTAGGTTTCGACCGCCTCCAGTTCTTTCTCTAGAGCGACCGTAGATTGACTCCCGTCGTAGAGCATATAGTTCAGCATATTCGAGAGCTTCAGTACGACTTGCGAGGCTCGTTTAGATTGTTTGAGCGTCAACGAATACAGGTTGTTCAAAGTGTTGAACAGGAAATGGGGATTGATCTGAGCTTTCAGAAACTTGAGCTCGGCCTCCAGTTTGTCGCGCTGCAGCTTCTGCGACTCCAGATCTCGCTCGTACCAGTGTTTGCCCACCTTGATAAAAGCGGCCAGGGCAACCACCGGGTAGATTCCGATCACGGCCCGCAGTACTTTCACCGGGTTGAGCAGCACTTCGGCCCGTTCGTAAGGATTGATAAACTGGTTGACGATCGTGTATTCCAGCAGACGTTGTAGAAAGGCGGCCAGCAGCAGGGCAACGATAGTCCAGATTGTGAAGCGGACAAACCGCCGGTTCATAAAATACCGGGGCAGGAACAGGTAGAGCGTCAAATAGGTTGCTCCCATTTTGACCGGCAGGGCCACTCCCTCCCACATCAACTCGCTGCCGAAATCCCCGCTGTACATGCTGTAGATGATGCTGTGGTAAAGTACCAGCACCACCCAGAACATCGCATGCCAGACTATACGGGTGCCGGTTTGGTAATATTTGCTGAGTAAAATATTCATATAACAGGCAAACTACTCAAAAATAAAGAAATTCGGTACTTCGGGAGCGTAATGTAGGACGAACGACGGGTGTGAAGGGATGAAAAAAGGGGATTGATGGATAGACGAGGTTGAGGGGGCGAACCGTGTCATTCGTACCCCGAAGGCGGTTGTATGTCCGCACTCCCGGCATATATCTGGAATAAGTTGTACGATGGGAATAACGGAATTGTACTACCTTCTTTAAAAGATGGAAAATAGGTGAGTGATGTTTCAGGTGCATGAAAATGATTTGATCGAGTCGACATATAAACCATCAAACCAACATAGCCATTTAACCAACCACCAGATGAAAACACTATATTGCATCGGAATAACTATTTGCACCCTGCTTGTATGTGCGGGGATTCATCCATCACAAGCCCAGGGCACGTTGGTCGGCGGACCGTGCGAGGGATGCGAGGCAGTCTTTGAATATGGTGATCGAACACTGACGCCCGTTGATACGATGCCGGATTTTACGGCCGACGCCGAAAATTCCAGGCTAAAAGTGACCGGGACCATATACCGGCCTGATGGTGAAACTCCGGCCGGGGATGTGATCCTGTATATCTATCATACCAATGCCGAGGGGGTATATCCGACGAGGGGCGATGAGTCGGGCTGGGGACGTCGACACGGGTACCTCCGCGGTTGGATCAAAACAGATGCCGACGGCAAGTTCTCCTTTTACACTCGCAAGCCGGGATCATACGGCAGCGGACCGGCGCATATCCATGGCATGATCCTGGAACCCGATGGAAAATATTACTATATCGAGCAATATCGTTTTCTGAGAGATTCGAACACGGATAAAGGATGGGGTGATCATCGTGGTGGATCGGGGGTCGTCAAATTGAAAGAGGGAAAGGGGATGCTGGTGGCAGAACGGGATATCATTTTGGGCAAAAATATCAACGGATATGACATTGAATAACCTCATAACGAAATGTTGTATTAGCTTGTGGATCCTGACGGCTCTTGTCTCGTGTACCGGGGAACACTATTCCGATGTGTACCGGGTCAGCGCGACAGCTCCCGTAGATGAACCGGGGTCGACCGATGCCGATACTGTTTGGATAAACATCGGTCAATCGAAAGTTGCCTGGAAAGGGACCAAGATGTGGGGACGGGGGATGCACGAGAGGAATTTATAAGGGCAGTAATATGAATTCGAGACAAGGATACGACTATTGGATAAAACAATACAGATCCCTCCGAATAGGAGGAGGATTAAGCTTATCAGCCTTGGATTAAATACTTTATTACTTATCGAATATTGGTTATAATCTTATCAGTCTGATAATCGGGTGATAAAGTAGGTTGTCCGGGGATTTTTGTGGGATCCAGAATTTTTTCAAAACTCTTTACGTTACTACTTGCTGCTATACTTCTCGGCTCCATACTCACGACCCCGAACGTATTGAAACTATAACAAAACGCGTATATATGCGACGATCAGTATTTGTCTTTCTTGTTTTTCTGTTTCCTTTCCTTTTTAACTCCGTTCAAGCTCAGACAACTCAATCGGGTCAGTCCAAAGCGATGATGGGATTCGCCCGTGCGGTTGAAGTAGCCGATGGATCGATTGTTATCGGAGAGCCGGACAACCCGCACCAACCGGGAATGGTTTATTTTTACGATAAATCGGATAAGGGCTGGTCACAGGTAACAAGTATTTCGGCTTCTGACGGGGAAGTGGGAGACGGCTTCGGATCTGCGCTTTCGGCACATAAGAACCAGCTTTTAATTGGCGCTCCCAATCGTGGCATGGCTTATCTGTTCAAGAAGTCGGTCGACGGTTCATGGAGTGAAACAGCAAGGCTTTCGGTGTCGGATTCGAGCGACCAATCCAGGCTTGGCGGTAGTGTCGCACTGCAAAACGACTTGGCGTTTGTAGGGGCGTCGCGTGAAAACAAAGGCATTGGTGCTGTGTATGTCTTTCAGCAGAAAGAAAATGGATCCTGGTCGCAAACCGCCCGTCTGACCAACCCCGATACTACCAAAGGATTTGGATTTGGGTCGGCTATCGCCGTTCAGGAAGATCGTTTACTCGTAAGTGCCCCCTGGAAAAAGGGGGGAGCGGTTTTTGTATACGGTAAAGGTGACGAAGGGAAATGGTCAACCCAGCAGGCTTTAACCAGTAAAAATGCGGATGAGGGATCGGATTTTGGGTCATCAATTGCCCTGCATAATGGTACGATCTTAATTGGTGCCCCGGATCAGAATGAAGATGCCGGAGCCGTGTATGTTTATCGTCAACGCCAGAAATCAGGCAAGTGGAAATCCGGCGGACAGCTGGCGGCGTTTGACGGCGGACCGGATTCCGAGTTCGGTTCTTCTATCGAATTCGTCGGACAAGATGTCTGGGTCGGGGCCCCGGATTTCGATAACGGCAAGGGGGCCCTGTATCATTTTAAGCAGAAAAATGATGCGTGGACTCGTGTGACAAAAATTAACGGACTTGATCGAAAACAAGGCAGTGAATTTGCCGGGACTATTGCAGCTGGTGAGGATATTGCCGTGACCGGTCTCACAGGATCCGATTACGGGGCCGGTTCCGCAGCTATTTTGGAGCGAGATGCGGGTACCGGTATGTGGGCTGTACAGACGACGGTTATCAGTGAAAAGGAATCGGTTCTCGAATCTATTACCGGAAACAAGGTTAAATGTTCTGACGGCAAAGCCAGTGCGTTCAGTTGCAGCAATGTGGATCTGCTCTCCTTCCTGCCGGTCGAGGAAATTGGAGGAAGTCGTGGTATTGAGGTTAATGACATCTGGGGATGGACCGACCCCAAGACCGGTAAAGAGTATGCGCTCGTGGGACGAATGGACGGGACTGCTTTTGTAGATGTCAGCAATCCCACAAACCCGA
>CAJXOW010000003.1 GCA_913057825.1 uncultured Balneolaceae bacterium
CTGCAGCTGCCGCAACCGGTATTGGCGCCGACTGCCCGTCCCTAATTTGGCCACTTGCAGATATTGACCAGCCACTAGATATAAAGCGTATCCCCCCGCACGGGTTCCTTGATAGGTATGCTCGAAATTGGTAAAGGCACGTGCCCGCGCCAGGCTGTGAACTGTTGTCAAGGAGTCAACGAGTTCCTGATAGGCTGTGTAGGCCGAGTCGGGGTTGCCGCTTGTGGGTTTTCGGCTCTCGACCGGCAGGACCAGGTTAAACCGTTCAGCCACCCGGCGGGCGTATTCGGTTTTCGGATATTCCTTCACCAGTTGTTCGGCCAATCGACGTGACCCCGTCGTATCGTTCTCGATATAACTCATTTCCGAAAGAGAATAAAGGGTCTGTGGGATGATGGAAGCCGTATCCGGGGCTTGTTCCAAAATTATGTTATAATAATGGCGAGCACTATCGGGCATATTCAGCGACAGGAAAAACGTATTGGCCAATTCATATTTTGATTTCAGAATCTCTCGCCTTTTTTGCTGCTGCGCCTCCTTACTAAACGGGATATCCTGCAGGTTGATATTAAGCTCCCGGAGCTGCTGGCCGCTCGCCACAGCTTCCGTCCCTTCCTCTGTGATGGCAGTGTCGGTTGATTGTTTCAACTGACGAATCATCTCCAGCCGGCGCCAATGATCGACAAGCGGACGGTTACCCCAATAGGCTTCAAATGATTGCCGGGCTTCGGTAACCAACCGCCGGTTTTGATAATTCAGGAAACCACTGGCTCCACTTTTTTCCTCCTGTTGCGTCTGATTGCCGTAACCCTGCTGTGTTACCGTATTGGCCTGGCGACGGCGGTCCTTTTTCATCTCTTCAAGTTTTTTGCGGCGCCGCTCCTTAATCTCGGCCAATACCGAATCGAATTTGGCTTTCGGCAGTCCTCCGAGCCACAATAAACTGTCGGCCAGGTGGATTTGATCTTTCAAAGAAGCATATTCCCCGAAAGATTTAGCCAGTTCATTAGCCTGGTAATCCTCGGGCAGCTTTTCTTTGTCCACACTTACACTGGAAGCCGAGTCGTAGTAAGTCGCCGCCATCCGAAAATCTTTATACTGTTGTTGGTATAGATTTCCCAGGCCGTAATAAGTTTTAGCTTTGGTGGCAGGACTGGGATCATTCTTGGCGCCTCGCAGCACCCGATTGTATTTTGTAATGGCCTCCTCGGAATTACCCATAGCCTGCAGCGTTCGGGCGATTTCATATTTCAGTTCGGGAAGGATTTCAAAGTTTTTATCATCCTTGCTCATGTCCACGAATATCCGGTAGGCACGCTCCAGGTTTCCGGCTTCCCTTGAAACTTCAGCCTGCTTTCTTTTAGCGTGGTATACCAGATCGTACGGCGGATGTAGGCCCGGAACCTTCCGATAGGCGCCAAACGCCTCTTCGAGCCGCTCCAATCTTTCCAGAATCTGCCCATGCAAAAAGAACGCCCGGGCCTTGTGGTCATCATCTTTCAACTCTGGAATGGCCTTAACCAGGTATTGGTCGGCCAGCTCCCACTGCTGCAGCTGACTGTAAGATTCGGCTGCTACAGCCTGCACTTCGGCCTTTAAATGGGGCTCCCAATCTTTTATATCGTCCAGCTCATTCTGTAAATAGCTTAGAGCCTGGCTGTATAATTCCATTTCCATAAAGGTACGCGCCCTCCAATATACCGCTTCCTGCTTCATTGACGGGTCGCTCGCATTCGAATAAAGCTCTCTGAATTTCTGTTCGGCTGAAAAATACTCCTGCTTGTAGTAATAGCTTTTACCTATTAAACGAAGCGCATCATCCACCCACTTGGATTTGTTGTATTCGCGGAGAATTTTAGCGCCTTTGGTTATGGCCTTCTCAAAATCCTGTTGCCCGGCGCTGACCGGCGCGGAATGAATCCTGACGGGTTGTTCGGGGTTGATGTTTACGCTCTGCTCCTCGACCTTCTCCAATCCGGTCTGAAAACTTCGTTTAGCGTTGTAATAAGTATTGTAATACGCAGTAAAGTCACGCCAGTGATTCTTGATGGTCGAGCCGCAGGACGACAATACCACCAGCGAAGCAATACTGAAGATTATTAATATGTAAAAGCGTTTTGAGAACAAGTATATCAATCTATCGTACTTACCTTTATCATATTTGTGCGGCCGCGTTTGGCTATCGGCATACCCGTAGCAATGATAACGCGGTCTCCTTCCTCCACCATCCCATGATCTTTGAGATGATTCTCCATTAGTCTAACGCTACTATCGGTGTCAAATATTTCCTCCAATCTCACAGGAGTAACGCCCCAGACCAGATTTAATTGGCGACGCACCTTGTTACTCTCCGTAAACGCAATAATCGGCACTTCCGGTCTGAACTTCGCTATTCGCCGTGCCGTATTTCCGGAATGCGTGATCGTACTGATCGCTTTGGCCTCTACATACTCGGCCATGCGAACACAAGAATAGGACAGCGATTCAATGACCTGCTTCTCCTTCCACTCCGGTTTGCGATAGGTCAGGCTGTGATAGATATTCATCGACTCGCGTTCTACCGTACGACAGATGTTATCCATCACTTTAACCGATTCGACCGGGTAGTCACCCACGGCCGTCTCGCCCGACAACATCACGGCGTCCGTTCCATCCATAACCGCATTGGCCACATCCGAGCTTTCGGCCCGGGTGGGACGCGGATTATCGAGCATCGATTCGAGCATCTGGGTTGCTGTGATAACCGGTTTGCCGGCTATACGACTTTTTTGTATCAGTTTCTTCTGAATCAATGGAACCCGCTCGCTGGGCAATTCAATGCCAAGATCTCCCCGCGCCACCATGATACCGTCCGCCTCTTCAATTATTTCATCAATGACGTTTACAGCCTCCGGTTTCTCAATTTTGGCAATAACACTGGCAAGGCTGTTTTTGGCTCGAACGCGCGATACAATCTCCTGGATGTCATTAGGGGACCGGACAAACGACATGGCAATCAGGTCGACATCCTGCTCAATACCAAACTCCAGATCCTCAATATCTTTCTCGGTCAGCGATGACATCGAAATATCGATGTCGGGCAAGTTCACCCCCTTGCGTGATCTCAGTTGACCTCCCACTACTACCTTGGCAGTCAGCTTTTCGCCATTATTTTCCGTTACTTTGAGTTCCAGCATACCGTCATCCATCAACACGGTATTACCAACCTCAGCATCCTTGGCCAAATAGGGATAATCAATGGGGATAAGCTGGGCGGTCCCTTCGATATCATCCGGAGTCAACGTAACTTCCGTACCCGCTTTGATCAACTGTTCCCCTCCCTTCATTCGGCCAACACGTATTTTTGGGCCCTGTAAATCCATCAATATGGGAATACTGTAACGGTATTTGCGGGCGACTTTACGCACATTCTCGATTACCTTGCGATGATCTTCGTGCGTACCGTGCGAAAAATTGAGTCGTACTACATTCATTCCTTTGCGAATAAGCGACTCAATGACTTCTTTGGAATTGGAGCTGGGTCCAATAGTGCAAACTATTTTGGTCCTTCGTCGATTCTGGGCCATTAGCGTTTATTTAAAATTTAACTCAGGAATTGATTGCGACGCACTGCCGTTTTGAAAACGAGCAACAGAAACTAATATTTGCCTTAACATCAAACAATAAAAAACCTGTTAAAAAAGAAATTTACAATTAGATCGTTACAAACAAGTCAATATTGTTATTACCTCTGTTTTTAAACTATTATAATGTAGTAAGATTATAATCTTCCGTTATTACACAAACTAAGCCTTCCATATATGGAAGTAAATATCTATACAGGCGACTTTGTCCGGTACCGTACTACTCAATTTTGGGGATTTTCTCTTTTGTTTCTTTTGCTTGTAACGGCTCTTCTTGCGGGATGCGCTCGCATGCAAAATCCCAATATAGAGCGGGGAACCATGTATCAATTCCGGGAGGGACATCCGGAAGTGAGGGTATCGGCGCTGGGGATGTTTGACCAGGACGGGGATCCCGGTTTGAATATAACGGCCGACATCGTTTATGGGAGTCTTATATTCAAGGGCAAGGAGGGAGTGTTTCAATCTTCGATCTCGCTGGATATTAAAATTGTGAAGAAAAAAGAGGAAGATGATGTAGTGGCTACCCGGCAATACTCGTTTGACATCCAGGATTCCAGCGAATCAATCGTCAACAGCCAGGACGTATTTACCTTTGAAAAAAGAATTGAGATAGAACCCGGCGATTATAAAATCTATGTGGCGGTAACCGACAAAAATTCCGACAAGCAGACGATTCGGGTCGTCGAGGCCTCCATGCCCACCCCGGGTGAGGATCAACCGCACCTGACCAACATTCAGATGCTGGGTCGAAATCTTGAAAACAAGGGAAAAGAGTTTATACCTATCACCACCTATGACGTCGCCGGGAAAATTGATTCGCTAACCTTCAGGTTCCAGGTAAGTCATCAAAATCCCGATACCGAGATTGAAATCGAAACACGATTACTTCAGTTCAAGGCTGATACCACCCCTGCTCGTTCCATTCATTTTAACAACTATACTCCCTCGTCCATTCAATACAAAGGCATTGACATGGATGAGCGAACCCAGCTGCAAAAAAACACCCGGATCCTCACGGAAACCGGGAATATTCTGATAGAATATAAATATTCGCTGCCCGATCGGGGCAATTACCGATTCGAAGCACGCATTAAAGACCAGGAAGAAAAAATATACAAAGCCCGCGATTTTTCCGTGAAAAGCAAAAACTACCCGGCGGTTGAATCGACCCGCGAACTTGCCCGTCCCCTCTTCTACCTTATGAAAAAGGATAAATATGAGAAGATGATGTCGTTTTCATCGACAGACTCTATTAAAAAAATCATGGATCAGTTCTGGCTGAAGAATATCGGATCCAAAAGCAAGGCTCGCCAAGTCATTGCCAAATATTACGAACGGGTCGAAGAAGCCAACAAGCAGTTTTCAAATTTCAAGGAGGGGTGGAAAACCGATCCCGGCTACATGTATATCCTCTTTGGTCCTCCCTGGTATGTAGAGCAAAGCCTCGACATGATGCAGTGGTCCTATTCTTATAACAGGCAGGACCCTGACTACAATTTTGTGTTTTTCCAACCTAAGATGCGTACGGAATTCTACCCCTTTGAACACCATCTCCTCAAGCGTCACAACTACTATTACAATATAGAATACCAGCAGCGCCAACTCTGGTTGACCGGTCAGATACTGACCCGAAGCCTGCAATAACGGGCGTTATTGGCCTTACTATATACCATTAGGGCAAATGGCATCCCGCGATATGCTATGCCAGCCAGATAAGAAATCAGGTATATTGATTTCAAAATGCTCAAATCGAACATAGTTAGTTTCAACTAATTTAATCTTTATCAAGAGTTAAATATAAATCTTTGCTTTAGAGGGGAATTAATTCCATATTTGCTATTGTGAGTAAGCTTACTAAACCTTATGTAACTTCAACAAAGCAGGAAGTCTTATTACTTATTTTAAGATAAAGGGGTATGATATATTTTTACATTATATCCTCCCAAATTCAATCACTTAACCTCAGATATAAAAAAAGTAGGGAGTATCCATGTTTAGAAAACTACTATACTCAGCTTTAGGCCTATGTTTTGCCTTTTTGTCAACGGGTAGTCTGTTGGCCCAAAATGCGACCATAACAGGTAAAGTTATGGATAGTGAAACCGGTGAAACACTTCCGGGAGCGCACGTGTTCATAGAAAATCTGCAACGGGGTGCCTCCACAAACATGAAGGGACGTTTTGAAATTACCGATGTCCCTGCAGGAAGCTATTCACTGACCGTTTCTTTTGTCGGCTATAATGACTTCAAGCGCAATCTAAAAATCGAGTCTGGCCAAACTCGCACAATCAATATTCATATGGTACCCAGCGAAGTGGGACTCGATGAAATAGTGGTAGTCGGGTTTGGTGAACAATCAAGGCGGCGTGTTACCAGTTCCATTTCAACCATTGATGCGGAAGATATTGGTGATGTCACTCTCGACACCTTTGAAGGCGCACTTCAGGGACGTGCTGCAGGAGTTCAAGTCACCGGTGCCAGCGGGGTGCTTGGATCTGCAGAATCCATTCGAATTCGTGGTACTACCTCCATTAACGCCAGCAGTCAGCCGCTCGTCGTTATTGATGGCATTCCGGTCACTACCAACCAGGGCGGTTCAGGTACCATTGGGGATACCTATGGTGGCTGGGCCGGCGGCGGCGGTATGAATCCGTTAATCAACATCAATCCGCAAGATATCAAATCGATACGGGTGTTAAAGGATGCAGCCGCAACTGCTGTTTATGGATCACGCGCCTCCAGCGGGGTAATCATGATCGAAACCAAAGAAGGCATACCGGGACGAACCCTGGTTAATATCGATTACCGCGGCGGATTTACCGAGGCGACCAATAAATATGACATGCTCAACGGATCCCAATTCAAGCAGATCTGGAACGATGCCGTTGACAATGCCGGCTATCCGGGTGCCTTCAAGATACAGGCTTCCGGAGCAGACCTGCCCAGTACCGACTGGATGGATCTGGTCACCCAACAAGGGGTTGTGCAGCAATTCAGCGGTAATGTATCCGGCGGTGATGCAGATACTCGATTTTACATTTCCGGTACTTACCAGGATCAAGAAGGATATGTAAAGAGAAATGAGTTAAAAAAGTTCTCAGCCAGGGCTAATATCGACCATACAGTTAATGAAAAGCTCAGAGTTGGACTAACCATATCCCCTACCCGTACTGAAAACTTCCGGGTAGCCACAGCAAATGCGGTTGCCGCTCCATTCACTTTTGGCGCGCTTAAAGCACCGATCGTGCCAGCCTACCAGGATAATGGAGAACCTACCGTCCTCGAAAGCGGAGCCATACCCGCGCTAATCGGCACGGTATTCCCCGGTACGCCCGTCTCCAATCAGCTGGGGACCGACTTTACGTCGACCTCCACGCAGGTTATTACCTCGGCCAACGCCACTTACAACTTCACCTCCTACCTGGCGGCAAAAGCCAGCTTTTCGGCCGACTACCTCCAGCTTGAGGAAAAACAACGAATCACCTCTATTACCACTGACGGTTTCCCGAACGGGTATGGATATGCCAGTAACGAACAGTACCTGAACTGGAACTTGAATGCCAGAGTTGAATACAACACCACTGTATTCGGTGATAATGAATTTAGCGCCATGGCCGGAATGTCGGCACAAGAGAACGAGCAGTCCACTATGTTCACCGAAGGTAACACCTTCCCGAACGACCAGTTGAAAACGCTGGCCTCTGCTGCCGATATCATAGGGGGTTCCGATGAACGGACCTCGTATGCATTCCTGGGCTACTTCTCTCGCCTTAATCTCTCAATACAGGACAAATACATTTTCGAGGTTAACGGACGAATCGAAGGTTCTTCCCGGTTCGGTAAAGACAACCGGTATGGTACCTTTCCCTCTGGTTCATTCGGTTGGATCGTATCCGACGAGCCGTTCATGGACGGAGCGGAATTCCTGAGCTTTTTGAAACTCAGAGCCAGTTATGGACTGACCGGTAATGCCGCTATTTCCAATTTCCCGGCCCTTGCCCTGGCAGGATCCGGGCAGGATTATAATAATGTTCCGGGTATAGCTCCTTCCCAGCTAGCTAACTCTGACCTGAAGTGGGAAACGGTTCAGCAACTGGATGTCGGCCTGGATTTTGCGTTCTTCAACAACCGGGTTGACGGTTCAATAGGCTATTACAATAAAGTCACCAAGGACCTGCTGTTAAATCGGCCAATTCCTTCAACCAACGGATTCAGTACCTTTATGCAGAATATCGGAGAAATGAAAAATACGGGATTTGAGTTCGACATCTCGGCCGATATTCTCACGGGGACCTTCAAGTGGACCAGTAATTTTAATATTGCTACCAATGAAAATGAAGTAACCAAGCTGGTTGACTCCGACGGTGACGGCGAAGGTGATGACATCATCTCAGGGGTTAACCTGGTAAGAGAGGGCGAACCGCTCGGTGCTTTTTATGTCGTCGAATATGCCGGTGTCAATCCAGAAAACGGCATGGCCCAGTACCGGGATGCTGACGGGAATATTATTCCGAATAGTCAATTCAGTTTGGCCCATCGAAAGATTATGGGAGATCCTCATCCGGACTTCTTCGGCGGTTTCCGCAACACCTTTTATTATAAAGGGTTCGAGTTAAGTGCGCTATTTCAGTACCAGCAAGGCAACGAAATCTATCGAACGGATGGAGAATTTACGGACACGAACTTCAACTCGCTGTTCAATCAATCCACCCGTCAAATGGACTACTGGACGCCGGATAATACCGATGCTTCGGTACCGAAGCCGATTTTCCTGGCCAACAACGGTTCCCACGCACTCAACTCACGCTATCTCGAAGACGGTTCTTACATCAGGCTTAAAAGTGCTACGTTCGCTTATACGCTGCCTGCAGGCTTGACTCCGGATATGAAGATTCGGGTCTACGTCAAAGGTCAAAATCTGCTGACATTTACCGATTTCAAGGGAATGGATCCGGAAGCGGTTGCCAATGTTAATAACAACATCCGACAGGGCGACCTGTTCTTCCAGCCTCCGCAGCAGCGAACCATCTCTTTCGGTGTAAACATGAGATTCTAATATGAACTGCCAAAGTCCAGAGGAATACGCTATGTTCAGCAATAAAACATTACCATTACTACTAACCATACTTTTGATCGCAGCCGGTTCATGCGATATACTCGATGATCAGGCGCCTCAGCAATCGTTGCCGCTTGATGAGGCCTTTAATAACAAAGAGGCGTTAAACAGTGCTTTAATCGGTGCTTACAGTGATCTCCAGGATGATGAGGGGGATGTCGCGGGTGCCAATTGGACCCTCTTCCCTTCCATCATGGCCGACAACACGCTGTGGAACGGCTCATTTGTCTCCTACCGTAATATCGCGGTGCACGAAATGGAACCGTCAAACCCGGCCATTACGGCTTGGTGGATCGATAGTTATGAGGTCATAAATGATGTAAATGCCATACTCAGTGCTATCCCCAACGTAGACGGTACGAGTCCCAGCCTGAAAGGTGAGGCACTTTTCATCCGTGGAATCACCTATTTTGAATTGGTTCGGGTTTTTGCCAAACCCTGGGATACGTCATCCGACAACTCCCATCCGGGAGTACCGATCGTAACCGATCCCACGGAAAGCTCGGATGACTTTACTTTTCCCTCCCGGGCCACCGTTGCAAAGGTTTATGGACGCGTTGTCACCGACCTGTCCGATGCTATCGACCTGCTGCCTGAAGCTAATGCCGACGGTCGCGCTACGAAATACGCCGCACAGGCTTACCTGGTAAAAGTTTTCATGCACCAGGGTAAATACCAGAAAGCGGCCGCTATGGCGCAACAGGTAATCAATGGTCCATACAGTCTGAACGAAGATGTAGTTACTTTCTTCCGGAACGAATTTTCCGGAGAATCGATCTTCGAAATAGCCAACACGACGCAGGATAATCCCGGCACCAATGATGCTCTGCCAACCTTCTTCAATCTGGATGCACGAGATGACATCCAAATTTCACAGAGTTTCATCGAAGCCCTGGATACGGTAATCACCGCCGACCAAAAGCAGCGAATGAATGTACAGGGTTACACCTACGAAGATACCCGTAACACGATGCTTCTGACTGCAAGCCAGGGCGACGATGCCCAAATCCCGGAAGCAGGAAGTGACAATACGACTAAATATGAGGATGCCGTTAATTTGGCTGACAACGCTCCCCTCCTACGTCTGGCCGACATCATACTCCTGCGAGCCGAAGCATTGGCCGAGGCCAACGGCATTAACGACGAATCAATTAATTTGCTAAATCAGGTTCGAACCCGCGCAATCATAGTTCGTGATCAAAATGGCGACCCCGTCTCCGACGAAGAAACCTATATCGGCTATGATCAGGCAGATTTCGATAATGCACAAGAGTTGATCGACGCCATTATGCTCGAAAGACGTATCGAACTCGCCTTTGAAGGGCAACGAATGCATGATCTGGTTCGAAAAGGACGAGCCGTAAGAGGAACGGCGCCGGGAGCTGACAACCTCATATTCCCTATCCCCCAGCGCGAGTTGGATGCCAATAGCAATTTGGAACAGAATCCAGGTTATTAACAACTATGCTCCCCTTTTTAGCCGTCCGGCAGTCATTGTCGGACGGCTTTTTTTATGTTTATCATGGTTCGAGGCTAAAAAAGTAAGTCATATAATAGCATTTCTGCTACATGACCCTTATAATTAGCATGTTGACGTTCTGGAAGCAGGGCTATATATTATTTTTCAAATAACTCTATTACAGTATTATTTATAGATTATTAAAACTTGTGTTTTCGTATTGAAGTACAACGAATATTTTACTACTCTATAAATAATCAGGATTAATCAACCAGGTTATTTACTTTTACCATGTGGGAGTGGAATTGTGGGAGCGACAGCTCGTTAACTAATGGGATCAAATGCTGCCGTCCTACATACCTTCAAAATGACGAATCAAAGGCTTTATAAATATTAACAAGGCTATTTTGAGTGAAATAATAAACAATTTATTTATATCACTCATTCACTACGATTCGGAATATCAATACCCAGATCGATAGGATTTACATAGTCCTATGGTCACTGAATCAAATCTAACCTTAACCAAAAGTAGGGAGTACTTATGCTTAGAAAGCTACTATCTTCCGCTTTGGGTCTATGCATTTTACTACTTTTCTCAGCAAATGTATATGCCCAGGACGGAACCGTTACTGGTAAACTAACCGACAGCAAGACAGGCGAACCCTTACCGGGGGCCAACGTGCTGATCGTGGAACTAAACCAGGGTGCGGCCACCAACGCAAAAGGGGTCTACACGTTGGAAGACGTTCCAACCGGCACTTATACCCTGAGGGCTACTTTTGTCGGCTACGACGACAAGGAAGTTACCCTTGAAGTTGAAAGTGGTACAAACCGACAAAATATTAAGCTTACGCCGTCGACTGTTGGTCTTGACAACGTTGTTGTTACCGCCTTCGGTTTGACGCGGGAACAGAAATCACTCAGTTATTCCGTTCAGGACGTCAGTGGCGAACAACTGTCCACTGCAGCACAAACTGACGTGATTGAATCTCTCTCATCACAGGTTTCCGGTGTTCAGGTTATTGGAAACGCCGGTGCCGCAATCGGTGGTAGTCCGAAGATTCGTATTCGCGGAGCTTCCGGGCTGTCGACAAGTGATCCATTAATTGTTGTTAATGGAACCCCGATTAGCAATCAAAAAATCTCCATTGCCGACCGTGATTACGGTAACCTGGCATCGGACTTGAATCTTGACAATGTCGAGTCCGTTTCCGTACTGAAAGGTGCGGCTGCTGCAGCACTTTACGGTAACCGTGCTGCCGACGGAGTTGTCGTAATCAAGACCAAGGGTGGCGAAGTTGGCGAACAACCTGTACAGGTTAACTTCTCCAACAAAACGACCTTCAGTGAAGTCGGCATCCTGCCCGGTTATCAGAATAAATACGCCGGCGGATACAGTGGACGACTTCATGATTATACTGATCCTGTTAATGGTCAAACATATAAAGGCCTTCAGTATCAGGCCGATGAAAGCTGGGGCCCACCGATGAACGGACAGGAGTATCGACCCTGGTGGTCCTGGTATCACGGAGACTTTGACGGAGATGGCCAGGATGATTATGGAGAAACGGCAAATCTGAATCCGAAACCGGACAACATTCGGAATTTCTTTGATACTGGCCTACAACTATCCAACAGCATAACGGTCAGTGGTGGTGCATCTAATGCATCGTTTAGAGCATCGGTTGAAGACTTCCATCAAAAGGGCGTCTTCCCAAATTCCCGTTTGGATAAAATGTTCCTGAACTTCAACGGTGCTCTGCAGCACACAGATAAACTGACATCCAAGCTGAATTTCAGTTATGTAAATACACAGACCAGGAACCGACCTGCTCAAACGTATTCACCGGATAATGGTCAGGGTTCTCCCTTCCAGATGTTTAATCAGTGGTTCCAGCGACAATTGAGCATGGATGAGCTGCAGAATTACAAGTTGGCTGACGGAACCATTACTACATGGAACATCCGCTCTCCAACGAATCTGCGAGGAAACTACTGGAACAGTCCGTACTTCACTGTTAATGAAAATATACCTCGTGACGAGCGTGATCGTCTTTACGGTAATTATGAAATGAAGTACAACCTCATGGATAATCTTTCCGTATCCGGTATTATCCATGCTGATGTATATGCCTTCTCTATGGAAGATCGCGTAGCTTCCGGAGGTTTGGAAACTGATTGGTTCATGACTCGCCAGATTACACGGCGTGAAATGAACTACGAAGCCAACTTGAATTACCAAAATGATTTTGGTGATATCTCGTTCGATGGTTTCCTTGGTGCTAATCTCCGCCAGGAGCGTTATAACCGCATCAGCGAAGAAACCAGCGGCGGGCTGTCTACACCGAACCTTTTTAACATCTCTGCTTCTGTGAGTCGACCCAATGTGTCGAATTACAAGAGTAAAAAAGATGTGAGCAGCCTGTTCGGTACTTTCAATTTTGGATGGCGAGACATGGTGTATGCAGACATCACACTGCGTAATGACTGGTCTTCCACCCTGCCGGATGACAATAATTCCTATTTATATTACGGATTCTCCGGCAGCTTCATCTTTACGGAAGCTTTTGATGTCAGCAACAATATCTTGAGCTTTGGTAAGTTGCGTGCATCAATCGCACAAGTGGGTAATGATGTCGGACCATATCGGATCAGTCAGACATACAATGTCACTTCGCCATTTGGCAGTTCGCCTTCACTTACCGTACCCGATACGCGGCCTAATACCGAACTTAAGCCCGCCATCAGTACGGATTATGAAGTGGGACTTGATCTTCGATTCCTGGATGGGGACCTGAGATTGGACGGTACCTATTATGAGTCGATTGCAGAAGATGAAATTCTGCAGTTGGATGTTTCCAGTTCCAGTGGATATGATCAGGTACTCATCAATGCCGGTAAATTTACCAAAAAAGGAGTTGAATTGATGTTATCCGGTACCCCTGTACAAACGCAGGATTTTTCAGTTGACATGACTGTTAACTGGAGTAAGATCCTTTCCAACAAGGTGAATAAACTCCATCCGGACCTTAAATCTCGACTTCTTGAAAAGCCAACATACTTCTCTACTGGCTCACCAATTGGCTTGTGGGCTGAAGAAGGTGCAGAGTGGGGTAAAGTTATTGCACCCGGCTATACACGAAATGATAATGGTGAACCTATCATTAATCCTGCTTCAGGCATGCCATTCATCAATCCTCGTGTAAATCACGGGACGATCCTTCCTGACTGGAATGGTGGATTCAATACTACGGTTAACTACAATAACTTCTCACTCTCTGCCTCTATTGGCTTCCAGAAAGGCGGACTGTTCTATTCCATTTCCAAGATGTTCAACAACTACTCTGGATTGGGTGAAGCCAGCGTGGGAACGAACCCGCTTGGTAATCCATACAGAGACCCCGTACTCACCTCAAATGGTACCCCAGCTGCTACCGTACAGCGTTCGGATGCTCACGAAAACTCTGGCGGTATTCTTGTAAGCGGGGTTGACCAACAAGGTAATCCGGTTGAGTACCTTACGGCTCCGACGCAGAAGTTTTTATACGACTTCGTCATGAAAGATCCATACATGTATGATGCGTCGTATGTCAAACTTCGCAACGTACAGCTGACTTACAATCTGCCAAACAGAACGGTCAGTCAACTGCCCGTAAGATCAGCCAGTATCAGTGTGCACGCACAGAATCCCTGGTTGATTTATGCTAATGCTGATGGCATGGATCCTTCTATTGTTCAGGATGTAGGCAATAGCTTTGGATGGTGGGAAGGTGCTCAGGCACCCAATACACGATCCGTTGGATTCAGTGTAAACCTAGGATTCTAAAAGCGGGAGCCATTTATGCATCTTTTTCAAAATAATCTAAAATATTCAACTATGAGATCACTAGTCTTAACCACATTAATTACGTCATTATTGATGGTTGGCTGTAGTGATTTTGGGGACCTAAATGAGGACCCCAACAATCCTGCCCAGCCACGTACTGACCTACTGCTTTCTCAAGCAGAGAAAAGTGTAGGATCAGCTATAGGAACTGTTACAGGCAACCTCTATGTACAGTACCTCGCAGAAACCCAGTATACAGAAGAATCACGATACGATGGCATCAACTACGACTGGGACAGGTGGTATACCACGGAATATACTACCGTATCAGATCGCACGGTCGCTGATGGTCCATTATTTGACCTCCAAACGATCATCGATCTGAATAGCAACCCTGACACCCGGGACGAAAGCTACGTTCTGGCTGGTGGTAGTAATACAAATCAACTTGCGGTCGCCCGCATTTTGAAAACGTATTTCTTCCATATGATGACTGATCGTTGGGGCAATATTCCCTACTCAGAAGCATTACAGGGGAATGACGAATTAACACCTGCCTATGATCCGCAACAGGCGATCTATGACAGCATGCTGACTACTCTTCAAAATGCTGCCTCGAACCTGAATACGAACCAGGCCACCGTTTCAGGCGACTTCCTCTTCGACGGGGACTTGGAAAAGTGGCGCCTATTTGCTAATACACTTCGCATGCGAATGGCTATGCGCTTAACAGAAGTTAACGCAAGTAAAGCGCAAAGCCATTTCATGGATGCCTATAACAACGGATACCTTCAGGAAACCGCCTGGTTCCCCTTCCAAGCCAGTGCTAATAATGAGAATCCTTGGTATAGTCGCTTTGAAACTCGTACCGACTATGCTATCTCAAACACTTTGGGAGATACCATGTTGGCTCTGGACGATATGCGGGTAACGGCATACGCTGATCCGGCAGGCGATCTTGATGATGAAGACGGTACAACCGAAATGAGTGAAATTTCCACGATGCCGTATGGTGTCGATGGAGAAACGGCTGGTGCTATATCAGCTACGGCTGTATCATTCCCCGGCATGGCCATGAGAGCACAGGGTGCTGACCTGCCGATTATATCCATGGCGGAAGTTCACTTCATGCTTGCCGAAGCCGCTCAACGCGGATGGAATGTAAGTGGTAGTGCCCAAGCTCACTATGAATCAGGCATCCAGGCATCCTGGGAACAGTGGGGCGTATATAATCAAAGCGACTTTCAGGCATATATGAATCAGTCTGAAGTTCAATATGACGCCAATAATTGGAGACAATCCATTGGTTTCCAGAAGTGGATTGCCCTTTATCCCATTGGATACCAGGGTTGGAGCGAATGGAGACGATTAGGATATCCTGAACTGGAGCCCGCACCAGCCGCATTCGAAGGTCGGGATATTCCAGTCCGGCAGGGCTATCCCGGATCCGAACCTGATTTGAACAGCTCGAATTATCAAGAAGCTGTTTCTGAGCAAGGTGACGGAAGCTTTGATCCACTCGCAACTCACGTTTGGTGGGACACAACACCATAATACTTCTAGTAATAACAAGTAAGAGTTAAAAAAGCCCCTCTCATCCCGAGAGGGGCTTTTTATTTAAGGGATATTCTGTAAAACATAATATCCTGCAAATACTTGCCTACATCACTCCCTTGTAAAGGATGATTCAACTCGTAATCTTTGAGCACTCACCGTTATTCCCACTAATATTCTTTTAGTCTTATCTCGTCCATATTTCATTACCCGCTGAGTAAAACGCGTTATTTCAATAAACTGTTTAAGCTAAAACCCGATAACAAAGCAAGAAATCAAATCACCTAATTTTACTCGTGAGCATCGTGCGAAACAATTCCCACCAGGTAAATTGCGGGCTATAATAAAATTTGGAGATGTAAGAATCCTGGCGTCCACTGCATCTAATTATTGACAGTGAGTTCACCGCTAGCCAATTCTCGGCAGATTAAATATATACAAATGTTAAGCCATTGACCATGACCAAACTTGTTAAATTCTCACTATTTCTAATTATATTCTATACATTTTCAAGCTGTGGAGTCACTAGCTCCAACGAGGAGAGCAATAAAGATAAACAAGGAGAAAATTACTGGCTGGTACCCGAAGGGCAGATCGTTGACGGGGGGCCGGGTCGCGGGGGAATCCCCTCCATTGATAATCCCCGTTTTATAGATGCGAAGGATGTGATCTTTATGGATAGTACGGACTTGGTTATTGGAATCAAGACTGGTAATGAAATTAAAGCATATCCCCATAGAATCTTGAACTGGCATGAAATTGTTAACGATAAGATTGGTTCCAAAAAGTTTGCTTTAACATATTGTCCCCTTACCGGTACGGGTATATGCTGGAATCGGACCATCAACGATACCCTTACTGAATTCGGAGTTTCTGGACTTATCTATAAAAATAACCTGATCCCCTACGACCGCCGAACCGACAGTCATTGGTCACAAATGAAAAACCAATCGATCGAGGGTGAGTTAATCGGACACAAAATCCAAACAATTGACGTCATTGAAACCAAATGGAGTACCTGGTTGAAAGCCTATCCCACCTCCAAAGTTCTTTCAACAAACACCGGTTTTGCTAAACGATATGGTTGGTATCCTTACGGGAATTACAAAACAGATCACGATCAATTTCTCTTCCCCCGCGGTTTTAAATCCGACGACCGGCTACCTGCCAAAACCCGGGTCCATGGAGTGATTATCAATCAAACCGCCAAGACCTATCCGATTCAAGAGTTCGACCAGCACCTGCAAGTGATCAATGACCAGGTTAACGGAAAGTCGATCGTCGTATTTGGCAGTTCTCAACTGAATATTGCAGAATCCTTCGGTCGAACGCTCGAGGATGGCACGGAACTCGTATTCGAACCGGTACACCAGGCATTGCCCGTAGTTATGAAAGATCAGGAAGGCAACCGATGGAACATTTACGGAGAAGCCGTTGAAGGTCCCCGGAAAGGCACTAAACTTCCCACGTTAAAGTCTTATAACGGGTTTTGGTTTGCCTTTGTCGACTTCTTCCGCGGCGTTCAACTGCATAACTTTGATTAGTAGAGACCATTGAACAACCGGGCGGCGGTTCCTCGTTCAAAAGTTTTTCTCTTTTTTCAGTTCGTTTAAATATCGGCAGACCATGATAAAGGTCTATCAACCACAACATATTTTTTATCTATTTACCGAAAAACTTAATACTTCGGAACCGCCGCCCGGTTGTTCAATGGTCGCAATTAGTTATTATAGTGGAGGTATTGCAGCATCATTTGCGGGACAAGTAAGACAGCACCTATTTAAATCGTCTAATTATATGGAAGGGAAGCCGTAGATACTTTTATATAAAAATAGATCTGAATAATTAATATGTGCACCATGAACCGGGAATCTTACTATTTGGCAGCAATCCTGACGCTTATCACAGTCGCAGGGACCTTTCCCTATCAAACGGTTGCCCAGACCTGCAGTTGCGCCGGGGTACCTTTGCTGAGTTCCCAGGACATGGCCAATTCACGTGCGGGACAATGGAATTTCAGCTTGACTTACGAGTATCACGATGTTTCCGATTTGTATTCAAATGACAAGAAACTTGAAAACCGTTCGTTTCAGCGGTCTACACAATCCCTCCTGGCAGAGGTCAATTATGGAATCACCGACCGCCTTCTAGCCACCGGCTTACTTTCTTCAACACGCAAAGTCAGAAAATCGGGTCCTTCTCTAGGTAATGAAGTCACCGCCACGGGCATCGGGGACGGACTTGTAATGCTCAAGTACACCCTGCACCAAAACACCATCCAGGAACAATATCAATTGACTGTTGGCGGCGGAACCAAGATTCCCCTTGGTCCGACAGACCTATCGGGTCCCATTACAGCTCTTTCTCCGGACATGCAACCCAGCACCGGTTCATGGGACATTGTCGGCTGGGGACAAATATCCAAAACTTTTTTACCGACCACCACCTTAAATGCCTTCGCTACCGTCTCCTATCGGCACACCGGTACTCATGATTTCAGCAACCTGGAAAATTTCAAGTTTGGGAATCAATTGGTTGCCAAGCTTGGAGTCAGCAATTCCTTTCTTGACCGTTTCGAATACACTTTAATAGGTAAATACCGGCACGTCTCCATTTTTGAGTTTAATGGCAATGAGCGACCAAACACTGGTGGGGACTGGATCAATGTAATCCCCGGTTTAAACTATACGATTTCTTCCAACATGTCCGCTCGCATTGCGGGAGAATTTCCTGTTTGCAGGTATTTAAATGGCACACAGTCCACTACTAATTACTCCGCAAGCGTCTCCCTGTTCTATTCATTTTAATCATGTTTAAAATTACCTCATGCACTATTTCAGTCTCTTCAAGAGGTCTTTGAAAATCGGGCGGCGGTTCCGAAGTATTAAGTTTTTCGGTAAATAGATAAAAAATATGTTGTGGTTGATAGGCATTTATCATGCTCTGCAGATATTTAAACGAATTGAAAAAGAGAAAAACTTTCGAACGAGGAACCGCCGCCCGGTTTTTCAAAGACCTCTTGAAATCGTCATCTAAAGACACCTGACATTCATTGAATAAAAATACCGATTATGTCCAACCGGGTCCATTCCCTCTTAAAAACGGTACTCATTTTAACCCTCTTCCTGATGATTGGGTGTGATTCTGACAGTACTTCCAATTTTGCCGGTTCCGGCTATGGTAACTCCGGACGGTCGTCAACTGAGTGGCTGGTTCCCACTGATCAAATTGTCGATGGTGGGGTCGGGCGAGACGGTATTCCCTCCATTGATTCTCCGCGCTTTACGGTTGCCTCCAAAATTGATTTTATGGAACCGGAGGATCGCATTATCGGGGTGAAATATGGAAACCACATAAAGGCCTATCCCGTCAATATCCTTGACTATCATGAGGTTGTGAATGACCGAATCCGTGATCTTCCTTTTTGCCTGACTTACTGTCCTCTCACGGGTACTGGAATCGCGTGGAATCGTGAAATCAACGGTACCGTTACGACCTTCGGTGTATCGGGTTTAATTTATAAAAACAATCTTATTCCTTATGACCGGGAAACGGGAAGTTTTTGGTCTCAAATGCTGATAAAGAGTGTTAATGGCGATCACATAGGCCATAAGCCGGAATTGGTTAATCTTGTAGAAACGAACTGGAAAACCTGGAAAAAGGCCTATCCCAATTCAGATATCCTGTCGCAGCACACCGGATCCTCACGTGACTACAGTGTTGCGGCCTATGGCGATTACGGCAGCAATAATGAGCTAATCATTTTTCCGGTCTTGAACTGGGATGAACGTCTCCCCAATAAAGCGTGGGTCCATGGAATTAGGAAAGATACCAGCTATGTGGTATATCCCTTCCGTAACTTCAACGATACCACCACCGTATTGAATGATCAGGTTGGTGAGAAGAAAGTCGTAATATTCGGCAATAAGGAATATTCTATAATAGAATCCTACAGCCGCACCTTGCCCGACGGCACGACTCTTACCTTTGAAGCGGTACAGGACAGTTTACCTGTAGTGATGAAGGATCAACAGGGGAATCGATGGAACCTATTTGGGGAAGCCGCTTCAGGTCCGCTGAAAGGTACCCAGCTCGAGGTGATTACTTCTTACAACGGTTACTGGTTTGCCTTTGTAGATTTTTGGCCGAATTTGAAAATTAGAAGACCTTGAGAGGCATTATTCAATTGCTCGTTGCATTTGGCCTGCCTCTTTACTCGACCACATAACGGGGCAGTTCGGAAGGTATCCGGGTAAGCGCCTCGTAATTCAAGTTATTGCTTAAATCACTAAACGAGGATACGGAAATTTCCTGGTCTTTTTGATGACCGATAACCACCACTTCATCTCCTTTCTTCACATCGGGAATATCGGTTACATCGATCGTCAACTGATTCATGTTAACCCGACCGGCCACTTTGGCACGAGCACCATTGATCAGCACCATGCCAAGATTGGATAAGTTGCGAGCAAAACCATGGGCATATCCAATAGGTATATTGGCAATTTGCTGCTTTCGATTGGTTAAATACTCGTTCCCATATCCAACAAACGCGCCAGCCTCTACCTCCTTGGTGCTCATGACGATACTTTTCCAGGTCATAACACGGTTTAAGGGATCTTTAAACTCTTCCTGACCGGGATGATGATTATTCTTCTGATAATACATAAACGTTTCCCTGCTCGGCCAAAAGCCATACTGTGCAATCCCAATACGCACCAGGTCCATGATGGTTTCCGGATAGGTTAACGTGGCGGCCGAACAGGCCGTATGGTGATAGGTCGGCTTAATATCATCCTTTCGAAGATCATCACAGATCTTTCGATAGGTCTTAATCTGATTCTGAATACGCAAGTAATTACTAACACTCTCCGCCCCTGCGTAATGAGTACAAATCCCTTCAATGGAAAACAGGCTGCGATTATCGCGGATAATCGAGACCGCCTCCTCAAGCTGATCCGCCTCTAATCCTATGCGATGCATGCCTGTTTCGACCTGCAGATGAATACGGGCGGGTTTCCCGAGATTGGAAGCCACCTCAGCTGCAGCACGCAGCCTGTCCGCTTCAAACACATAGAAGGATACTTCATTTTCAATGGCCCAGGGTAGTTCGTCATTGGAAATCCATCCCATGATCATGATGTCAGCATCAGACTGGCTCGACAGCAATGCCCGATTGGCTTCGTCGGCGCTGAAAACGGAAAAGTGCTTAATTCCGCAATCCTCGGCCATCGGTACAAACTGTTCGATCCCGTGGCCATAGGCATTCCCCTTAATTACAGAAGATATAGTCACTTCTTCTCCTGCGAATTTTCGCAGGAAATCAATATTCTTCTCGTAGGCTGATTTGCTTAATTCTATATATGACGGATGCAGCATAGTGCAAAATAATAGCGCTTATGTATCTAATCCTCAATATTTGTCAAACGATCAATCACCCCCAGGAACATCACCAGCCCGGTATGGATTATTTCATCCGGAAAATCATAGTGAGAAGCATGCAGCTGCGGATGCTGCTCTCCGGAACCGAGTCCGAATAAAGCTCCTTTGTATTGATTCAGAAGTTGTCCGAAATCCTCGGACCAGGCAAACGGCGTGGCGGGAATTTCCATTTCATAGTCAAACGACTTCACCACTTCCTTTAATAAATCGTTGGCCGACTTTTCGTTGACGGTTGCTTTAAATGGTTCAGTAGTTTCATATTCCATTTCAAGATCATAGGTATCGGCAATTCCACCGGCCAGCTCGATGGCTTTTTGCTCAAGTTTATTCATCTCATCATCATTGTAAGTCCGCAACGTCGTTGCAATTTCGGCAAAACCCGGTGAAGTCCCAAAAGCTTTCTCGCCCAGTTTGGTATGGATCAACGTGACCTTTGCGGTATCACTCAGTGACGTATAGAATTGAGGAATAGCGGAAAACGTTTCAATAATCTGGGCCATAGCAAGAGCCGGACTCCGTCCCTCATACGGATGCGCCGCATGCGAAGTTTCCCCTTTCAACCGAACCATCAAACCGATAGAAGCCGCCGCAAAGACGTCATCGCGCACGATTATTTGATGTTTGGGGAAGCCTGGTAAATTATGGAGAGCAAAAATATAATCCGGCTCGATAGCTTCGAATTTCTCATCATCAAGTATCCTCAAAGCTCCGCGACCGGTTTCCTCCGCCGGCTGAAAAAGTAAAATCACCCTCCCATTCTCCGGACGATGATCCTTTAAATAGCGTCCAATGCCCGTTACAATGCTCATGTGTCCGTCATGCCCACACTTATGAGAAGTCCCGTCATTTTGGGAACGATGTTCAAAATCATTGGTTTCCTCGATTGGCAGTGCATCCAGCTCACACCGAATCATAACGGTAGGTCCCTCCTCCCTGCCGTCATAAACGGCCGCCAGTCCTTCTCCCCCGATATCGGTAATCATTTCATCCGGATCGGTGGCTGACAAATATTCCCGGACCGCCTCCGAGGTCTGATGTTCCTGCCCGGATTGTTCCGCTATCCGGTGCAGCTTACGGCGAAACTGTATTTGATCCTGAATAATTTGATCTGCAAATGCTTTGAAAGACATACAATTAATTTTCTCCGAAAATTAATTTAGGCGAAAGGCGAAGGGTGAAAGCAAGACCTGGTTAATAATTACGGGTACAATAATCGTCCATATACCCCCATAATACAACCAGATAATACGCTAAGTACTGCTTTCAGCTTTCAGCTAATTCATTCTACGTGCTTTTCGATATAATTTGAATTCATAATGCTGAGGGCGCCCATATATTTCATTCGGAAACGGATAAAATCTCCCACTTCATACTGGGATTCGTTTTCCCCCACATCCAGGACAATCATATCCGAGCTGGCATCTACCACTTTAATATCATCGTGGATATTGACCAGGTAGTCGGGATTAATATCTAGATATCCGATATCGAGAATAGCCCGATAGTGGGTCTTGCCGATCTCATCCTCATCAATTTCCATCGTCTCACCCTGCGGATTTTGTCCCATCTTTCCACTGGGTACCACCGGCTTCTCCGATATCTCAATAATCTGCGTATACAATTCAAAAACCCCCGGGTCCATCCCATCAATGACCCCGCCGTTGTATAAATTATTTCCAAAATAAAGGGCTTCCCCAACGCGGAAATGGTTAACCCCGTCCGGAAGCTGGTCCCGAAGCAACAACGGAATGGTCACCGTGGTACCTCCGGAAACGAGAGGGATATCCTTCTTAAAACGCAGTTCGATAATTTGCTTGTAAAGGGAAAGCTGAATCAACTTGTCCTGATCGGGAAGCACTCCGTGCAGGCAATTTAGATTGGTACCCAGTCCAATTACTTTGATGTTCGGCAGTTCAAATACTTTTTCATAAAAGTCCATCAAGTCCTCCCGCATCACCCCCTCGCGAAGATCCCCCATTTCGATCATAATAATCACCCTGTGCACCTTATCCTGGCGACGAGCTTCTTCCGACAAACGATGCATAGTGCCCAATTCGGTGTTAAGACTTACGTCGGCATACTTTACGACCGACTCAATAATATCCTGGGGAGGCGGTTTGATATAGACAGTCAGCACTGAATCGTCAATCTCCTTAACTTTTTTCAGATTACTCACCCTTGAATCGAGCACTTCACCGATATCCAGGTTGATCACTTCTTTCAAGTAATCCTCGTTGCCACAAAGGAGCTTGGTCGTTATCCCCCACTTGATATCATTCTTCTTAAACAGCTCATCAAGGAACTCGTAGTTGTGGCGCAGTTTGTCCCTGTAAAGTTTTAGGTAGGCCATAGAGTTATTTTTCCAGTCTCATTTCGAGATACTTATTTTTAAATCCGTACTTTTCATATAGAAACTTAGCCGGATTTTCAGCTTCAACATGCAATGCAATATCTCCATCCGTGTGTTCAATGGTATGCTCCATCAACTGACTGCCGATTCCCTCTCCGCGATAATTTTCATTCACCGCAATATAAACCAGGATATTTTCCGGGATATACCCCGACATATTAGTATTATTAATAACCACTGCTCCGATTATTTGGTCATCATCAATGGCAAGCAACACGAATCCATCTTGTCCCGGACCCTTGCCAAATGCGTAATCAATCGCGTTCAGGATATACTCTCTCTCATCCCCGTATTCATCGAGATGGTCATGCAGAAAATCGGCGATATCCTCACGGTTAAAGGGAGTTGAATTTGATGCCGGATCGTTAATTACTTTAAAAGATGCCATTGAGATATAAAACGTAGTATTTAATTAATATTGTGAAAGTCCGTTAAAATCCTAGTCGGGCCAAATATATGAAAAAACAACCAGCGAAACCGCCGATGCTGTGATACCAAACAAATTGGGATCCAGCTCCAACGGCATCGTTATCGAGCTCAATTCCAGAAGAACCGTAGTACTTCCTCCCACCAACATCGCGATAAATGCGCCGGTGCTGCTGCTTTTTTCCCAATACAGGGCACCCAGTATCGGTACAAAAAGACCCGAAACCATGAAAGCGTACGAGTACAACATAAGGTTGAGCACACTTTGCATAAAGCTCGCCAGCAAAAGCGCTCCGACACCAATAATCAGTGTCGTAATTTGCGAAGTTCGCAAAAAGGATTTGCTGTCATGGTCAATATCTTTAAAATAACCAATTATATCGGAAACTACATTACCGGATGATGCCATAAGACAACTGTCGGCCGTCGACAAGATAGCGGAGAAGTAAGCCGACATCATCAGTCCCATGAGCCCTACCGGCAAAACGGTCCGCAGCAACATCGGCAAACCGGTTTCGGGATCCGTTTCGGCGATACTTTGGTACCCGAGATGGGCAAACATTCCCTGGTCGGCCGCTATTCGAGCAAAGAGCCCCAGAGAAACGCCCATAAAGGCCATTACGGGCCATTCAAACAAACCGGCCATATACCATGCCCTTTTAGCGGTTTTCTCGTCGCTACAGGCATATATGCGCTGGTAGAGGGTCATCCCCACAAACCAGATAGGTAGAATGGTAACCAGCCAATACACCATTTTCTGCCACTCGATGTTCCAGAGCGATAACAGGTTGGGATCGACGGTTTGCTGAATCGCGCTCCAGCCGCCGATGGCATAATAGGAGATGGGAATACCGATAAATACCAGTCCGAACATAAGAATGGCCCATTGAACCGTATCCGTATAAATCACGGCCTTGAGTCCCCCGAGAACCGTGTATACTACGGCGACGGTCCCCATAATCATTAGAGCTGTATTCAGGTCGATAGTCTGAAAAGTTCCATTTGCCAATTTTGCGCCGGCCAGGATCTGGGAACTGGTGAAACCGGCATAGCCGATCGCCGATATAATCCCGGCCAGCAGCGCCACTTCCTTATTAAAATAATGTTCAAAAACCTCGGGGAAGGTATAGGCCTCATCGAATACCGGATTGCGTTTCACCTTGGGAATCAGGAACACCGCGGCAAGCCACGCCCCCATGAGTCCCGTCAGCAGCATCCAGTTTCCGGCAATCCCCATGGTAAATCCAAGTCCGCCGAGCCCGATGGAAAATCCCCCGCCGACGTCGGTGGCGACCACGGAGAGACCCACATGCAAGCTGCTCATATTACGTCCGCCTACATAATAATCCTCGGCCCCGGTGTTTCTTTGGAAGAAAAAGAACCCGAAACCGAGCATGACGACAATATAGATGAAGAAAATCGATATATCGATTATATGCATATATCGTCGTTAACCAAATTGAGATTACCGATTTAAGAACAATTGAAACTTTTTAGCAATTATTTCAGTCTTTCCGGATATTGATTGCTTGCATTGACTATATGTCCTCTTCGACAAACCGTTTGTCCCGCCTTCTCTACAGCACGGCTGGTCATTCTATAATACATAGAACAACAAAAAATAATTCCACAAAAAAAGCCCTTGAAGCATGAAGCTCCAAGGGCTGTTAGTGGCGGGGGCTGGATTCGAACCAACGACCTTCGGGTTATGAGCCCGACGAGCTACCAGCTGCTCCACCCCGCGATGTAAGGCACCACAATATAGGACATGACCTGCTCACATGTCAAATATATTTTTGAAAATAATTTACCTTCCAATAGGTTGTAGTTTCCTATTTGTAAAATTGCATGTGACTAACGAATGCAACGAACCAATCGTATTTACACTCGCTACCGCGAGGAAATTAGAAATTTTGGATTTCGAATTTTGAATTATGGACGCTCAATGCATGTAGATCCCTGGAATAGCTTGATTTGTCGACCACAATCTTATTGGAAATGCCGGTATTAACATTAAGACAGTTACAGGCGAAGACCTTTTATGCCAATCACAAACGTCCACCATTCAAAATTCGAAATTCAAAATTCAAAATTATCAATCGGCCCCTATGATTCGTCAGACCAATATTACTTCTAAAAAAGCTATTGAGCTCGAAAAACGATTCGGCGCCCATAATTATCACCCCCTGCCGGTCGTTTTGGAGCGCGGTGATGGTGTATATGTGTGGGATACCGAGGGAAAAAAGTATTACGACTTTCTAGCCGCCTACTCGGCCGTCAACCAGGGACATTGTCATCCCCGGATACAAAAAACATTGACCGACCAGGCCGGTCAGCTTACGCTTACCTCCCGTGCCTTCCACAGCAACATGCTGGGCCATTACGAAAAATACCTATGCGAATTCTTCGGCTACGACAAGCTGCTGCCGATGAATACCGGAGCGGAGGGAGTTGAAACGGCTCTTAAAATATGCCGCAAGTGGGGGCATGAGAAAAAGGGAATCGAACCGGAAAATGCTAAAATCATCGTCGCCGAAAACAACTTTCACGGTCGGACAATTACCGTTATTTCGTTTTCAACCAGCCCGGAATCGTATCGTCATTTCGGTCCCCATACCCCCGGGTTTGAGATTGTTCCCTTCAATGATGCCAATGCGATCAGCGACTTACTCGAGTCCGACCCCCAAATAGCCGGCGTTATGCTGGAACCTATCCAGGGCGAGGCCGGCGTAATCGTTCCCGACGACGGCTACCTGCAGGAGGTGCGGGATCTTTGTGACAAACACGATGCACTTTTTATTGATGATGAAATTCAGACGGGACTCGGTCGTACGGGACGAATGCTGGCAGCCGACCATGAAGATGTACGCCCCGACATCGTGATTCTTGGCAAGGCGTTATCCGGCGGTATGTACCCGGTCAGTGCCGTATTGGCCGATGACAATATTATGGAAGTGATTAACCCCGGCGAACACGGCAGTACCTACGGTGGAAATCCGCTGGGATGCGCGATTGCCATGACGGCCCTGGATGTAATCATTGACGAAGACCTGGAGGAAAACGCGACCGAGATGGGCAAGATATTCAGGCAGGAGATGGAACAGATGGTCGATCAACACGATATTCTGCAACTTGTTCGCGGCAAGGGACTGATGAATGCCATTGAAATTAACGATGACGAAGAAAGCTCGGCTGCGTGGGATTTATGCATGGAGTTCAAGAAACACGGCCTACTTGCCAAACCTACGCACGGCAATAAAATCCGATTTACTCCACCGCTCATTATCACAGAAGAGCAACTGCGTGACAGCCTCGAAATTATTCGCCAGAGCCTTGAAAATTTTTAAAGCTTGTTTATACCACCGGACGTCGGCTCCTTGCTCGGAAGTTTTTCTAATGCGGAAAAACTACCGAGCTTTTTGCTTTGAAAACTTATCGAGTTATCCCTAGTTGAAAGTCCGAAAACGTAATACTTCGGTTCCGCCGTCCGGTGGGTGGTTATAAATAAATATTAGCAGGCTACGAGAGAAAGCTCACCCTGTTTAGCAATCAGTGAATAGCGCCAGCAGGAAGGACTCGATGTAATGGATCAACCGAGCTAGCAAAATACCGCCGTCAATCTGGATCCGTATATTAAATTACCCACTTTGGCTTGTGCCTTATATCCACTAATTTAGGAGTAGCAACAGAGGTCGGAATTATCTGAAATTATTCAAAGAAGGGGAGCCCAAAATGAAATTAAAGACACATTCAACAGTGGAAGCTTCGCGGGTTCATGAAGTACTGAAGAAACATATACTTGCGGATGGGTACGAGATGGTACTGGACCTGGAAAAGAGCCGTGGCAGCTACCTGCATGATGCCCGCACCGGCAAAGAATACCTGGATTTTTTCACCTTTTTCGCTTCGAATCCGCTGGGAATGAATCATCCCAAATTGGCCGAAGATCAAGACTTTTTAGAAAGGCTTCAAAGAGCAGCCATCAACAAGCCTTCCAACTCGGACATTTACACCCGGGAAATGGCGGAGATGGTAGATACCTTCGACCGAATCGGCATCCCGGATTATCTGCCTCATGCCTTTTTTATCTCGGGGGGTGCCCTGGCGGTGGAAAATGCGCTAAAAGTGGCGTTCGACTGGAAAGTACGCAAGAACTTTGAAAAGGGATACCGCCAAGAAAGAGGATTCAAGGTCCTGCATCTGGACCGGGCTTTTCATGGACGCAGCGGTTACACCCTGTCGCTGACGAACACCCTGCCCAACAAAACAAAGTATTTTGCAAAATTTGACTGGCCTCGAATCGAAAGTCCGGCGCTGGAGTTTCCCCTGAATGATGAGCGCCTTGTGGATGTACAGGAGCGCGAAGAGCAAGCTATTAAACAGGCCAAACGCTACTTTGAATCGTATCCGGACCAAATCGCGGCCATTATACTTGAACCTATCCAGGGAGAGGGCGGCGATCGACATTTTCGGCCGGAATTTCACGAGGCACTTCGCGAGCTGGCTGACAAACACGAGGCCCTTTTGATTTATGACGAAGTGCAAACCGGTATTGGAATGACGGGACGTTTCTGGGCTCATGAACACTTTGTCAAACCGGACATTCTGGCCTTCGGAAAGAAAGCACAAGTTTGCGGAATACTGGCCGGCAAGCGAGTGGATGAAGTTCCCGACAACGTATTTGAGGTTTCCTCGCGCATCAATTCGACGTGGGGCGCCAATCTAACCGATATGGTCCGATTCACACGGGTCCTGGAAGTGATTGAAGAAGACCACCTGGTTCAGCACGCCGAAGAGACCGGCAACTATCTGCAGAAACAGATCGACGACCTCTATGAGAACTTTGAACAGGTGAGCAACCCGCGGGGACGCGGGCTTTTCTGCGCCTTTGATCTACCCTCCACGGAATATCGAGATAAATTGATTGAGCAATGCCTGGACCACGGCCTTATGATCCTGCCGTGTGGATTCAAAACCCTGCGATTCCGTCCCCCGCTCACTGTAAATCGTGAGGAAATCGACGACGGAATCGACATTATCTCAACAGCTTTGAGTGATCTGTGATTTGTGATTGATAATTTATGATTTATGATTTTGGCTGGTTGCTGATAATATTGGAAAGGAATTAGGCTTAATATTTCTTGACTAAGGCAACGATTAGGAAATTATTGATTCACCGTAATCATTAATCATTAATTATTAATCACCAATTATAAATCACGTTACCTGGTGGGATTCCGGCTGGATGGTCATTTCGTTAATAGCCGATTCCTGGGGTTGGTCGACCGCATATTGAACGGCACGAGCCACATCTTGCGGAGATAGCATTTTATCTTTGCGCACTTTGACCTCTACATCGTCATCATCCCACATCTGTGTCGCGACTCCGCCCAGGTACAGGAGCGTGAATTTAACATAACCCCGTTTTTGTTCCTGTACCAGTGACTTGGTGAATCCGGTGACAGCGTGTTTAGAGGCGGAGTAGACCGATGCGTTTTTCATGGAATGCCGGCCCACTATCCCGGGAAGCATGATCACTCTTCCCTTTCGTTCAGTCGACATGTACCGCATGACGGTTTGTGTTACCAGGAAGGTCCCATAGACATTGGTATCGATCACCTCTTTGGCGGTCTGGGGACGAGTGTCGAGCATCGGCTTTATGGCGGCTTTCCCAAAAGCGTTAATCAACACATCTATTTGCTCATGTGCCTCAATTACGTCCCGCACCATTTTAGACACCGAGGGCAGATCGGTTACATTCACCTCAACACCGTGAGCATCCACCTCCTGCTTTTTCAGCTCTTCAACCAACGTCTCAACCTTCTGGACATTTCTTCCGGCAATTACGATAGTTGCTCCCTGCTTGCCCAGGTGACGGGCACAGGCTGATCCGATGTCGCCGGTTCCTCCTACAATTAATATCGTTTGTTCATCCATAGATTAATAATATTTACATCATGTGACCTTTTTCGGGATGCTCCATCGCTTTGGGCAATGCATTCTCATATAACTCGCCGAGTTTCTTCACATCGGATGAAATCAGGTCGCCAACAATCAGCTCCTCTCCGCCTGTTCTCCCGATTTTATAAACCGGAACATCCGCTTGCTCAAATATTTTCTCAAGACTGCCTGCATTTTCAGAATTAGCAGTCAGCAGAATACCGGACGGGGCCTCGCTGAATAAAACGTCGAATGCCGTCGGGCCCAGCTTCCGGACTTCCACTTCTGCTCCCGTTTCACTGAAAATGCACATTTCAGCCAGCGCCGTGACCAATCCTCCATCCGAAATATCGTGCGCAGCCGAAACCAACCCCGCCTGTATCGCTTCAAGAACGGACTCCTGCAACTGCGTCTCCAGCTCCAGATCAAGCGAGGGCAGCTCGCCTTTTACTTCATCATGAATAACCTTCAGGTACTCGGATCCCCCGAGTCCGTCGCGCTTGCCGCCCACGTAATAAATGACCTCATCTTCTCCCTCAAATTTCGCATTCGTGTGATGTTCATCTACATTTTCCAGAATGCCCAGCATCCCAATAACCGGCGTCGGATAAACCGCCGCTTCCGGATTTTCATTGTAGAAACTGACATTCCCTCCCGTCACCGGGGTATCCAGGGCCTTGCAGGAGTCGCCCATGCCTTTCAGAGCCTCCTTGAATACCCAGTATACTTCCGGTTTATAGGGATTGCCAAAATTCAGGCAGTTGGTGATCGCCACTGGCTTAGCGCCCGTACAGACCACGTTCCGGGCTGCTTCGGCAACCGCCATCTTTCCACCTTCACGGGGATCCAGGTAGACATATCGCCCGTTACAATCGGTCTTCATCGAAAGTCCTTTTTCCGTCCCTTTAAGACGAATTACTCCCGCGTCGGCCTTACCGGGCCCCTCTACCGTATTCGTCCGCACCATCGTGTCATACTGCTCATAAACCCATCTTTTTGAAGAGATGTCGGGCGACTGCAACAGCCGCTCCAGTACTTCACCGGCATCTTCTGGATGGCTGACCGTGTTCAAATCAAACGATTGCACCTCATCCAAATATCCCGGTCGCTCGGTTTCTCGTTCATAACGCGGTGCGTCGTCGGCCAGGGTTTTCGCGGGGATCCGGGCTTTAATCTCACCATCTTTCCAGAAAATAAGATCTTCTCCCTCTATAACTTTACCCACTACTGTCGCGTTGACATCCCACTTTTCATAAATATCGATTATTTCCTGCTCACGACCTTTCTTGGCTACAATCAGCATGCGCTCCTGGCTTTCCGAAAGCAGCATTTCATAGGCACTCATGCCTTCCTCTCGCATCGGGACTTTGTCCAGGTTGATCTCCATACCGCATCCCCCTTTGGAACTCATCTCCGAGCTGGAACTGCTGAGTCCGGCAGCACCCATATCCTGCACACCGACCGCCGCACCGGATTTAATCGTTTCCAGGGTCGCTTCCAACAGCAGTTTCTCTGTAAACGGGTCGCCCACCTGTACGCTCGGGCGTTTTTCTTCACTTTCTTCACTGATCTCTTCGGAAGCGAAGGTCGCCCCGTGAATACCGTCGCGCCCCGTACTGGATCCCACAACCAGAACCGGGTTTCCGGGTCCCTCGGCAATCGCCTTGGCAATATAGTTCGTTTCGACCACGCCGACACTCATGGCGTTGACCAGCGGATTTCCTTCATAACTGTCGTCGAAGTAAATTTCGCCGCCTATTGTGGGAACCCCGAAAGAGTTGCCATAGTCGGAGATACCCCGGACTACTCCATCGAGCAAAAAACGCACCCGGTCGTTTTCCAGGTCGCCAAACCGCAGCGAATTCAGACAAGCCAGCGGACGGGCTCCCATCGTAAAGATATCGCGGTGGATCCCTCCGACGCCGGTGGCTGCTCCCTCATATGGTTCAATTGCGGAGGGGTGATTATGACTTTCAACCTTGAATGCACAGGCAAGTCCGTCACCCAGATCCACCAAACCGGCATTTTCTTCGCCGGCTCCCACCAGCAATTGAGGTCCTTCGTTGGGCAGCTTTCTAATTTCCAGGAAAGAATTTTTGTAGGAGCAATGCTCACTCCACATAACCGAATAAACGCCCAGTTCCGTGAAGTTGGGATTACGTCCAAGGTACTGCTTAATCCATTCATACTCCTGTTCGGTAAGCCCGTGCTCCTCCGCCAGTTCCAGCGTTACTTCAGGCTCTTGCTGTGTAGTTTGTGACATATGAAAACGTAAATTACAGTTAAATTTGTGTCCGGCTTTAACACCGGGTTGCAAGTCGATGGAAAATATCTAAAAAAAGCAATCCGCTTGAGCCTCCAAAGATACAGAGCCAAAACAACCACTTCAATAGAAAAACTAATATTCTGGCTCATTTGCAATGAGCCAGAATAGCTGGAGGCTCGAAGCTCGAGGCACTGCCTCCAATTCCGTTCCGGACAAGACTTTGAGTATTGAGCTTTGAGCTTTCAGCTATCATCATATTCAAAATCTTCCGGCAGCCTAAACTTTATATATCGAATCTGCTTGCCCTTATCACGGTGACGTTTCTCATAAAAGGTTTGTATCGTAAGCAACGAATCATCGGACCGCTCGCCGTGTACGTCCTCGGTGATATCTTCGATCGGGCATTCCAGCCATTTAACCACCCGCCGGGTAAACTTGAATAAACGCCAGTTGTCGGTCTTTAGACGAATCGGACCGCGTGGCTGCATGATTTTGTGATACTTTTGCAGGAATTTGGGAGCCGTCAGTCGTTTGTTGCGGTCGCTGTACTTGGGATAGGGGTCCGGGAACGTAATCCAGATGTCGCGCACCTCGTTTTCGGCAAAAAACTCCTCGAGGTGATCGATATAGATGCGCAAAAAATGCACATTTTCTATCCCCTCTTCCAGCGCAATTTTAGCCCCTTTCCAGAGGCGATCTCCCTTGATATCAATTCCAATATAGTTGCGATCCGGGTTGCGTCGGGCCAGCTCCAGGGCGTACTCCCCTTTTCCGCAGGCCAACTCCAGGGTGATCGGATTTTCATTTTCAAAAATCCGGGTCTTCCATTCGCCCCGGGGATTTAAATCCGGGTTTTCCCGGATATCCTGTATTTGAGTCACGTTCGAAAACTGCTCAACTTCCGCGAATTTTTCGAGTTTGTTGCGGGACATTGACTAATTCAAGCTTTAAAATGATATTGAAAAAGTAACATTGAATTATCATCCAAATAAACATACGACTCACCTACAACCAATATGGACCTTTATTGGGAATCAACAACAATTTTTAAGGTCCCTTAAACGTGATTTTATTCTTTTTTGCGCGAAGTCACAGCTTTCTCATCGTTTCACGGAGGTCATTGGAGAACCGGGCGGCGGTTCCAAAGTATTAAGTTTTTCGGCAACCAAGGGAAAAACATATCCCGGCTTACAAGTATTTAAGAAGCTCAGTATTTAAAACGGATGAAAGCATAAGAATAACTCTCGAACGAGGAACCACTGCCCGGTTCTCCAATGACCGCTCGTATGATAATGATAACACCAAAAAGCCATTCATTTGAACTGTTAAAAATCAGATAAATTATGCTTAATAACAAAACAGTATTCAGTTTACTTTTGATCATCAGTCTCTTTTCCAATGTATTCCTGGGATATCTTTATAGTAACGATCCCGGTGCCTCAAAGTCTGATGCAGCTGACGACAATGCCCGCGTTACCGAGACGATCAAGCTTTACTCCAACGGGAAACTCGTCGATAAGTGGGAAGGCGTTGGGAAGGGACAATTGGAAAACGGGACCTACACCTTTAGAGTGGGCGAAGGTGCGTTCCACACGGAAGTCCGAATTAACGGGACTTTCAGTGTAGAACGATCCGATAAATAGGCTGCTTTCCTCTTTGATCTTCTGCCCTTCTTTTACGTATTTAGGGGGCTGGTTGATAGGAGTATACATGAAAGTTCGGGATGATTGCTACTATAGAGATTAACGGCGGATTTCTTTTTTTTTGGCAATACATCCCACAAGTAAAATTACGGAAATCGATCGTTCGGCGGATTATGCAGGTATTAGCTGGTTTGACATATTAAGAACGAATAATAAGCTGTACTTTTTCGCTAGTTCCGTCCTATCCCGATTCCTGACTATGACCGGGGAATTTTTCTTTAACAAGGGTATTTATATGTTTACTTGTAAATAATTTTTAATACGTAAGGGAATATTATTTATGGAAAAAAAGGAGCACAATAAGTGGATTGGGGCGCATGTCAGTGCCAGCGGCGGGGTACAGAACGCCCCACTGAATGCGGAGAAAATTGGCGCCCGTGCCTTTGGTCTTTTTACCAAGAACCAGCGCCGCTGGAACGCCAAGCCGCTGTCGGATGATAACATCGACGGGTTTAAACAGCATGTGTCTGATTACGGCTTCCAGTACGATTATATCATGCCGCATGCCAGCTACCTGATCAACCTCGGACATCCTGAAAAAGAGGGCATTGAGAAATCCCGGAATGCTCTGTTGGATGAAGCCCAACGCTGCGAACAATTGGATATCACCATGCTTAACGTGCATCCGGGAACCCATCTTGGGAAAATTTCGGTCGACGAATGCCTGACGCGTATAGCCGAGTCGGTCGACTGGGTCATCGAGCAAACGGAGTTCGTGACCATTGTTATCGAAAATATGGCCGGTCAGGGTAACAGCGTCGGAAACGATTTTGAACACCTGGCCTCTATCATCGATAAAAGTTCTTATCCCGAACGGGTCGGAACCTGCCTTGATACCTGTCACGCCTTCGCAGCCGGCTATGAGATTGATACCTCCGAGGGTTATGATGATATGATGAACCAGTTTGAAGATATCGTGGGACTGGATTATCTCACCGGCATGCACCTGAACGACTCGAAACGCAAGTGCGGCAGTGAAGTGGATCGGCATGAGGCACTCGGTGAAGGCGAAATAGGCTGGGAACTTTTCAGGGCCCTGGTAAATGATTCCCGCACCGATGATATCCCCCTCATCCTGGAAACCCCGAACAAGGAAAACTGGGACGAGGAGATTGTCGCGCTTTATGACTTAATGGAGGGGTGAGTTGTTTAGCGCCGGCAGACACATGCTTCAGCGGAAAATTTTAACATAACGCGTTTATAAACTGTCTTACTGTTGGTAAAACATCATATTTTGTTGCCGGCATTATTTGGCTTTCCTGTTCAGAAAATTTTCCGCTGAAGCATGTGTCTGCCGGCTTGACAACGGCTCGAGCCCTACAACTTCTCTATGTCGTATTCCTGCTGTTTAACCTGCAGGACTCTCAGGCGATTCAAGGCTGCGGCGATTTCGTATTTTCTTACTTTGGCCAGGTTGCCGGGGTGTTCGTCGTCGAAGGGACACAAAAATCCGAATCCCTCTTCTTCGAACCGATATTCGATTTGATCCAGCAATTCGTTCAGGGATGTTTCCTCATCGACCAGCTCTTCCAGGATGATTCGCAGTGACTGTCCGACGGTGTTCGTCTGACTGTGGTCGACCATCTGCTCGACAAATCGCATTTCGATATCCTCTCGCCCAAACTGAATCTTGTACAACCCGCGCGGTCGGATGCGTATGTGATTTTTGCGGCCTTTGGCCTCTTCAAGGCTTGCCTTCAATGGAATTCTTTTAGCCGGTTCTGTAAAGGGATCGATCGAGTCCTCCTGTCGACGTGACTTGTATTCCTCAGCGATCTCCCTCGCCTGGTCCGTGACATAGACAGGATTATAGTTTTGCATCATAATCACCTGATCGGCCACGTCAAAGTAGTCGCCGCTGCCGCCCATAACCAGGATCGTCGATACGCCATATTCATCATAAAGCTCTTGAACCCGATCCAGGTACGGGGTGATCGGCTCATTTTCCTTATGGACCAGCGACTGCATCCGGGCGTCCCGAATCATGAAGTTGGTAGCCGAAGTATCTTCATCCACCAACAGCACTTGGGCCCCCAATTCCAACATCTCCATAATATTGGAGGCCTGACTGGTACTTCCGCTGGCATTACCCGAATAAAATCGTTCAGTATCCTGTTCATTCGGAAGTCCATCGATAAAGGAACTGATATCGACTTTTTCTACCCTTCGTCCATCCTCAGATCGAATTTTTACGGCATCGGGATTGGTTAGTACATATTCCCGACCATCGCCGGGTATATGATTGTAAATGCCGAGTTCAATAGTATCCAACAGGGTGGATTTACCGTGATATCCGCCCCCGGTAATCAATGTCACTCCCTCGGGGATGCCCATTCCGGTGATACTGCTGATTTTTTCACCGTTAAACTCGACCGAATTCGGCAAGTCAAACGTGACTTCCATCGAATCGGGTGAATTAAACTTCACAGCCCGGTCTTCTTCCATCGGTCGCTCGTCGGCCCCGGTTCGGCGCGGCAAGATGGACCCATTAGCCACAAAAGCGATTAAGTCGTGCTCCTCAAGTCGATCCCGGAGATGCGCCTGATTTTCCACATGCTGTACAAACTCCCAGACTTCGCTTTGAGGAAGGGTTTCCCAAATCAAGGTATCAGCCGCAATCTGAGGCAGTTCCCTGTTAAGCATAGCATCAGCCTGCTTCTTGGCCAGAACCCGTCGTCCGGCCGCCGGCAAGCCGATCTCCAATCGCAATTCCACATATTCATCATTTACTTCACAGGCCGTTCGCTCCAGAACTTCCTGTCCCCCGGCATCAATCGCGATCATTCCGCTTTTACCGGATCCACGATGTTTTTCAGCCACTTCACGAATGGCTGATTTGGTGCGACGCGCCAGAAAATCCTCCAGGGCCGTGCGACGCACTTTATTGTTATACAGTTTTTCCGGAAATTGCGCCTTGTATTGGGGAATCCTGATCCGCGCCTTGGAGGGAGAGGCAAAGGGATCCCCCTGTACATAATCGATAGCCAGGGTATAATGCCCTACCTGGAATGTTCCTTTGAGTTCGTTATAAGCTCCATACCCACTGTTATCAATCTCCTCGAGTAAATCACGAAGTTCCTCTTGTGTTTTCACGGTACTTTCGCTGTCTTTCTTCTCAATTATTCATCTCTCGATTGCATTATATTAACTTATCCAAACGGAATTTATGATACAGGGTGGGAATTGGAAATTTAAGATTTAAAATTATTGGTCATTTGTTGGTAATAATGTTATCGGCTTGGACTTCAGAATTATCAAGCCAGTTTACATGCTTCCCTCATTGTGGCTTACCGTGGCAACTACCCAAACTACAAGCTTATAACCCGATAATTTTAAATTTCCAATTCCCCCTTCCGGTCGTTAGCTTCCGGCAACCGCGTTAACTCAGGGAGATAGCCGCCTGATTTCCCATTGGCCGTCTTCATTCTTGATGTATTCGAGTCGATCGTGCATGCGGCTGGGCCGACCCTGCCAGAATTCATAAACCGCAGGTTTGAGTACGTAGCCTCCCCAGAATTCAGGAAGCGGAACCTTTTGTCCTTCGAACTGCTCTTTGTATTTCTTGTAATTGGATTCAAGCTCGGCGCGATTTTTTACCACATCGCTCTGAATGGATGCCCAGGCGCCGATCTGGCTGTCGCGCGGACGGGTATCGAAATAAGATTTCGACTCCTCGTACGGCAACCGTTCCACTTGACCCCGAATGCGAATCTGCCGCTCGAATTCTTTCCAATAGAAACACATTGAGGCGTGGGGATTCTTATCCAATTCTTCCGATTTCCTACTTTTGTAGTTTGTGTAAAAGACAAAGCCACGCTCATCATATCCCTTTAAAAGCACCACCCGTGAAGAGGGGCGACCCTGTGCGTCGGCTGTTGCCAGGGTCATGGCATTGGAATCGATTAAATCACTTTCAACAGCCACCTGGAACCACTCTTCGAACTGTTTCAAAGGATCATCATAAACGGATTCTTTTTCTATCCCCTTACCTTTATAATCACGACGCAACTTCTCAACTTCCTCACGAGTAAGACCCTTGCTCTTTGACATTTTCTGGGTATTGATTGTTCTTTTAATTACGTATTAAAGATTGTGCTTAACGGGCGTATTCCGGGGCATTGCCGGGCTTCCATTTGATATTGCATCCCATACTCGGCTTTTGTTCTTCCGTGATTTCTTCGCCCTCCAGTATGGTATCCAGGGCATTGCGCAGGTCCCGACCGTTGAGCGGCTCGTCGTTACCAGGACGGCTGTCGTCCATCTGTCCCCGGTAACTCAATTTGCGGTCTTTATCAAAAACAAAAAAGTCGGGGGTACATGCCGCACGGTATTTTTTAGCCACTTCCTGGCTTTCATCATACAGGTAGGGAAATGGATAATCGAATTTTTCAGCCTCAATAGCCATCTGCTGGGGACTGTCTTCCGGGTGATTTTCAACATCATTGGAATTGATCGCCACAAACTCGACTCCTTTTTCTTTAAAGTCGTTTGCAATATTCACGATCTCCTCGCGGACATGTTTTACGAAGGGACAATGGTTGCACATGAATACCACGACTAACACTTCTGCATCCTCGAATTGATCCAGGGTGACCCTATTGCCTTTGGTATCCGGTAATTCAAAGTCGGGAGCTTTGGTTCCGAGCTCCAGCATTTCAGATGGGGTAACGGACATAATTTCGCACCTCGTCTAAGTTATATATGTGTTGAACTTCCTGTAAATGATTGACGTTTCAACAGTTGCAACATGACTTAATGTAAATAGGTTTCAGCTAAAGAAAAATCAATTTAAGTTCTAAATTAAGCGGACTTCAGGAAACCGGGCAGCCGTTCCTCGTTCGAAAGTTTTTCTCGTACTGTCATTCGTTTGATAATTTCAGGGCATTGGAATTTAGTTAGCCGGGTTATTTTTTCCCTCAATTACCGAAAAACTTAATACTTCGGAACCGCTGCCCGGTTTCCAGAAGTGATCTTGATTTATGGTCGAAGTTTTGCAGCTTAATAAAAGTCCGGCGGCGGTTCCGAAGCATTAAAATTTTCTGGGTGTCAGGCTGTAATATTAATAAACGCAAATATGGCATTTAAACACTCAATGCCAATAACCGAAGAAAAGTTTCCGGGCAAGGAACCGCCGCCGGACTTTTATTGAGCGGGAAAACAAAACTATGCATCCGGTGGATTTGAAAAAATATCCAGTTGAGAACCTTTTCCCGGCCTGAAATGCCGGGTTGACAATGACTGCTTATCCTCGTTTAATCCCAGTTTCTTCACGTTCATTCGAAACATATCCGATATTTGCCCTGCAAACTCCCCTTTGCCTCCCATCCGGTGACCAAACCGCGGATCGTTCAATCGCCCTCCTCTCATATCCTTAATTCGATTCAACACTTTGCTCTTACGATCCGGAAAATGATGTTCCAGCCAATCGTTGAAAAGGTCTTTTACGCCATGCGGGAGGCGCAGTATCGTATAACCGGCATCCTTTGCCCCGGCGTCGGCGGCTCGCTGTAGAATCGGGGCAATCTCATGATCGGTCAGGCCCGGAATAATCGGAGCTACCATAACGCCCACTCGTATTCCCGCTTTCGATAATTTTTCAATCGCGTCAAGTCTCTTCAGCGGCTGCGTCGTACGGGGTTCCATTTTTCGTGCCAGCGACCGGTCCAGCGTGGTAACCGAAATATTAACCCTTGCTGCATTTTTATCGGCCATCTCAGCCAGCAGATCGATATCCCGGGTAACCAGATGGTTTTTCGTGATGATGCTAACCGGGTTCATGAATTCGGCCAAAACCTCGATACACCCCCTTGTAATACGCAACTCTTTTTCGCGGGGCTGATAGGGATCGGTAACCCCGCTCATGACCAACGGTTGCGGTTCCCACTTATCCGAGCTCAGCTGTTCCCGCAACCTGCGCGGGGCGTCGTATTTTACCACTATGCGTGATTCAAAATCGAGACCGGCCGAAAATCCCAGAAATTCGTGGGTGGGCCGAGCATAGCAGTAAATGCACCCGTGTTCACACCCCCGGAAGGGATTAATGCTGGACTCAAAGGGAATATCCGGGCTGTCGTTCTGCGCAACAATATTCTTGGTGTCATCCCGGATCAATCGAGTATCCGGTGCCGGCTTCTCGCCGGTTTCCTCGTCCGGATCATAATCTATTTTGCGATCCTCAAACCGGTTGGCCGGATTGTCGGAACTGCCTCTTCCTTTTATGGGATTTCGATCCTCGGGCATGGGCCACATAACTTATTACATATTTTGTACATATATCCAAAATAAGTTTCTGAATAACCAGTAGCAAGCTTCGTCCTCGCTTCGCTCGGGATGAATGATTAATGATTAATAATTTATGATTAAAGGAGTTACAAGCTTGTGCCATGGTACTTATCAGCATCAGTTATAAAGAATAAGAATGTCAATACTGATTTAATACATTCAATTTTCAACTGAGGTGCAGTATTACCTATAATGCTCCCCCAATCATTAATTATAAATTAATGATTAAAAACACCGAGCGAAGCGAGGATTAGCTAACGTAAACCGTCTTGATGTTTACAAACTCTTTAATACCCACGAAAGAGAGTTCTCGTCCATAACCGGAGTTTTTGATTCCACCGAACGGGAGACGGGGATCGGATCGAACAAAGTCATTTACAAAGCAGCAACCGGCTTCCAGTTTTTCCGGATGCGATACGTTCACCCCGCTCTTCGTCTTCCGTAAAAACGGCTGCTCCCAGACCGTAATCGGAATCATTGGCAATGCGGATCGCTTCCTGCTCGTTCTTGGCCTTGATTACTGTGGCCACCGGACCGAATAGCTCTTCTTCATAGGCGGGCATTCCCTGGTTCACATCCGTCAAAAGCGTAACCGGGTAGAAAAACCCTTTCCGATCGGGAATATATCCTCCCATCAGACAATTAGCTCCCCGGTCCACACTCTCCTGCACCTGACGATGCAGCTCGTCCCTCAAATCCTCACGCGCCTGGGACCCTACATCGGTGTCTTCCGCTGTCGGATCCCCCACCTTATAGGACTCCAGTTTCCGCTGCATACCTTCGACAAAAGCTTCATATTGACTTTCCACAACGATGAATCTTTTTGCGGCTATGCAACTTTGTCCGCTGTTAATCAGCCGCGACGTAGCACAGGCTTCGATCGCCTGATCGAGATCGGCGTCCTCCAGTATCAGGTAGGGATCACTTCCTCCGAGCTCCAGTACCGTTTTCTTCAGATGACTCCCCGCTTTGGATGCCACCGCTTTTCCGGCCCGTGTACTACCGGTCAACGAAACCGCTCGAACCTCAGGTTGTTCGATTACCTTCTGGGTCAATTCAACATCGATAACCAGCGTTCGAAAAAGCTTTTCCGGTATCCCCGCTTCGTGCATAATCTTTTCAATTTCAAGGGCGCAACCCGTAACATTGGGAGCATGCTTCAGAAGAACACCGTTGCCCGCCATCAACGCCGGTATGCCGAAACGAAATAGTTGCCAGTAGGGAAAGTTCCATGGCATGATAGCCAGTACCAATCCCAACGGATTATAGGTGACATAACTGTTTGATGCAGAACTATCCACCTGGATGTCTGCTAAAAATTCTTCTCCGTGATCCGCATAGTATTCGCTCACCCAGGCACATTTTTCGATCTCTGATTTCGCCTGCTTGACTGGTTTCCCCATTTCCCGGGTCATTTGCTCGGCCAATGCCGCTTTGCGCTGTTTCAGAACTCTTGCTATAACCCTGAGTTGGTCGGCCCGTTCAGCATACGAACGGTTTTGCCACTCATTTTGGGCTTGCCCCATCTCCCGGATAACCTGGTAAACCTCTTCCTCCTTCATCTCATTATATTCCTGGATAACTTCTTCGGTCGTGGGATTTATCGTCTTCATAAGTGGTTTAGTGAAATTTTATAATGTTGTTAATACTAATCGGCTGAATCATGTTTATATGCCTAGCAGTAACATAACCTATTGATACTTTATAATCATTCCTGGGGGAGAATGAATTCATATTGCTGCTTTGGTCCGTCTTTCATCCCGATTGGAGGATGGGACAGGCATCCAAAGGGGGATACTTTTTTTCTTTGGTTGCTTTACTTTTCTTTCGTTGCACTCGGGAAGGGATGCTTCAAACTATTGGGGTTCTATACTTTTTTCGATGGTCTGCAGGGCTGTTTCCAGGGTTTCATTGCTGATGGTCAGCGGCGGGGCGACTCGAATCAACGTTTCCGAATGCAAGGTCCATCCCAGGATCACCCCTTCCTTTAGACAACGGTCGACGACGAAACGCGTGAGGTCTGGATCGGAAAGCTCGATCCCCAGCATTGCTCCTTTGCCCCTTACCTCGGTTACTTTATCTATATCCTCCAGCCGCTTCACCTTGTTCTCGATTATCCCGGCTCTTTCTCCGTAATTCCCTTCTACCAACTCTTTTAAAGTGGCCTCGGCGGCAGCACACGATACCGGATGTCCGCCGAAAGTGGTAACATGGTTCAAAGGGGGATCTTTCTTGAACACCTCAAAAATATCGGTCGAGGAAACAATGGCTCCCAACGGCATCCCTCCCCCGAAAGCCTTGGCAAGCGTCATGATATCCGGTTGCACATCGTATCCCATAAAAGCAAAAGGGAAACCGGTCCGGAACATACCGGTCTGCACTTCATCGAATATAAGCAGTGTACCCGTCTGATCGCACCGACGGCGGACCTGTTTCAACCAGTCCGGATCAGCCGGGATCACCCCTCCCTCACCCTGGATCGGCTCCATAATCACCGCGGCGGTTTCTTCATTGATCTGCCCCAACTCCTCCTCATTATTGAATTCCAGGAACTTCACTCCGGGAAGCAGGGGTTTGTAGGGATCCCGGTAGACCTCCCGGCCGGTTACGCTCAACGATCCATGGGTATCCCCGTGATAACTATGTTTAAAGGCTATAAACTCCGATTTCCCGGTAAACTTTTTGGCTAATTTCAGCGCCCCCTCATTTGCTTCGGTACCGCTGTTAACAAAATAGGCCCGATCCATTTCGTCCGGCAGAATGCCGGTCAACCGACCCGCCAGCCGGGCCTGCGTTTTTTGAATGTATTCGCCATACACCATAACATGCAGATGACGGTCCACCTGCTCTTTCACAGCCTTGACCACCGAGGGATGACGATGACCGAGACTGCTGACTGCAATCCCCGATATCAAATCGATGTAATGCCGACCGTCGGTTGTATATATATACGGTCCCTCTGCATAATCGATTTCCAATCCCATGGGATCATCGCTCGTTTGCGCTACATGCCGGTAAAATTCTTCAGAACATCTACTTTGACCTTCCATCAAAATACCCGTCTGTCAGATTAATTGGAAAATAATGATCTATTCACCTATTTTATGATCTAACTAACTATTATCAATTGACTTATGTCAGCTATCTCACTTTGGTCCAAATGGTTTTCCATCCTGGTACTCACGGTCTTTCTTGCAGGATGCGGTAAGAACGATACGAAGAACTCACCTAAATCTAAAAAAGTGGATACCACCGATAAACAAACGGAGCCGGAAGCAGCTCCGTCCTTACCTCCCAATGCCGCTCGTATTATGGGACATGTTCAAAGTTTGGGGGATACTTCGACATCCACTTTCAATATTTCATTTAAAATAAAGCAAATAAAAGGGTACGGTTCCTCCACCCGACCGTTATCGAAAAACCAGGAACTTCAACTTGAGGTTTCAAAACAGTTTCTGGAGAAGAAAGGCATTCATTTGCAGTCTGGCGATTCACTTCATATCGTTATTAGCCAGACCATGACGCTGGGCGAGGAATCCGGCTCAACATGGAGGATCGTAGATTTTAAATAGCTACCGTTAAACAACCTTATTTATGAAAAATCTACCTGGACGTTTTCGCATTTCTTTACTTGTCATCGCTTTATTCACCTTTTGCTCATTGGCCATCGGTTATTTGATGTGGTCGGACAGCTCGACTTCCCATCCTGACAAGCAGAAACTCTCCGAGACGTACGACCCTCCCTCCCAAGTTGAACGCAAGGCGGGTAGAGCCGAATATTTTCACCGGATGCTGCGCGACCCGCGAACCAACCGCATCCCCGCTAATGTCCGCAGCCAGGAAATATCTCATGCCCGCAAAATGCCCACGCGGACACAACGTAAAATGAAAGGCAAGGTCGACGGCATCGATTGGGCAGAAGTTGGCCCCAACAACGTCGGCGGACGAACCCGCGCACTGGGTATTGACGTGACCGACTCACAAGTTATTATCGCCGGAGGGGTCTCCGGGGGACTCTGGAAGTCGACCGACGGCGGCTCTTCCTGGCAGCTTAAAACCGATCCCAAGCATCACCAGAGTGTAACCTCCCTCGCCCAGGACACGCGAAGCGGCCATACCGATACCTGGTATTTTGCAACCGGAGAACTCTTCAGCGGTTCTTCTTCCGACCGTGGACTGCGCGCCCGTTATTACGGAGACGGAGTCTACAAATCGACCGACAACGGGGAGACCTGGCAGCAAATGAGCGGTACGGGCGACCAAAACACCACCTATAACAGTCAATTCGATTACATTTCAAGAATCCGCGTCAATCCCGCCACCGGTTCGGTATTTATTGCCAGCAACGGGTTCGGCATTTTTCGATCCACCGACGGACAGACGTTTGAAAGTCAGCCCTTAATTGGAGGGGCCGGGCATCACTTGTTTACCGATATAGACATTGCTCATGACGGTACTATTGCGGCCGTTCTTTCGGGTCGTGATGCGGGCGGAAGCAATACGAATCCCGGGGTTTTTGTTTCGACCGACGACGGCGACAGCTGGAATGAAGTGACTCCCTCCGGCTGGCCCAGCGATTCCGACAACAACTGGGAACGCAGCGTTATTGAGATTGCCCCTTCCAACACCGACCTGGCCTATGTATTTACTTACACCGGTTTTGGAGAGGGAGAAAGCGAAGAGGTCAAACTGTTTGAAATTAATCTATCCACCGGATCATCAACGAATCTCAGCTCCAACTTGCCCGACTGGGGCGGCAGCACCGGTTTTGTAGTAACTCAATTCGGATACAATATGGAACTGGCCGTTCATCCCGGCAAGGAGGATTTTGTGATTCTCGGGGGACGTAACCTGTACCGTTCGCGCGACGGTTTCAGCTCCCCGATCAACGATTCCAACACAAAAGATCAACACTGGATCGGCGGTTATACAAAGAATAACAACGGTTTTGCTTCCTATCCCGCGCATCACCCGGATCAGCATATCGTCGTATTTGATCCCAATAATTCATCCACGGTATGGAGCGGTCATGACGGCGGGCTGAGCAAAACAACGGACATATCGCGCAACCCGGTCAGCTGGACCGATATGAACAATGGATATAATGTCACCCAGTTCTATTCGGTTGCCATTCCCCAAAAAACAGGCGACAACCGAATCATGGGAGGCACCCAGGATAACGGGAATCCCTTTTTCCGCTACGGTACCATTGACGGCAGTACCCGATCCACGGATATTGCCGGCGGGGATGGTGGACATGATTTCTTTTCCGATAATTATGCTTTTCAGTCGCTCCAGAATGGTATGATATTACGCTTCGATACCTGGCCGGATGGAGGAGGTATTAATTCACAAAGTTTTGCATGGGTCCATCCCAGCGGTGCGAGTAACCAGCTATTCATTCATCCCTACACTATCGACCCGAATGATGAAGCCGTAATGTATTACCCCGATGGCGACGATATTTGGCGTAATACCGAAATCGATCAAATATCCCGCTACAACGACCCCGGTGATTCCAAAACCGGCTGGGGGACCTCGCCAACCTGGCCCAGCATCACTCCCAACGACAGTTACAATATTACCGCGATAACAACCACCGATACCCTTCCCGAACATCGCCTTTATGTCGGGGCTTCAGCGCAGCAAGACCAAAATATTCTTACGGACGAGCATCCCCGTCTCTATCGCATCGATGATGCCCATAGCTCATCGAATAGTCCAACAGATATCACCATTGACACTTCCATGACCCCGCAGGGGGCTTACATCCACGATATAGCGATAAATCCCGCTGACGGTGATGAGCTGATCGCGGTCTTCTCGAATTATAATGTTGAAAGCGTTTTTCATTCCGGCGACGGCGGACAAACCTGGACGGCCGTTGAGGGCAATCTTGCCAGCGGTCAGGATGTTACCGGCCCCTCGGTTCGTGCTGCCAGCATTCTACCAACCAACGGCAGCACGGTCTATACCCTGGGGACCAGTGCCGGACTCTACACCACCAGCTCACTGGCCGGCAATAATACTCAATGGGTCCTCGAAGCGCCCGACAAGATCGGGTACAGCATTACGGAAGCACTTGACCAGCGCATGGGCGACGATATTATCGCTGCCGGCACGCACGGCCGCGGTATCTTTGTCGGATCCGCGCAGGGCAGCTTGTCTATTGAGCCCCCTGTTGAAGTGCCCGAAAAATTCGCACTCAAAGACAATTTCCCCAATCCGTTTAACCCGGCCACCACTATAAAATACGATCTCCCCGAACGGAGTGAAGTGAAATTAACCGTATTTGACATACAGGGTAAACGTGTGCGCGAGCTGGTGAGTGGTGAGATACAAGATATTGGAACCCACCAGGAGACCTTCTCGGCGGATGGACTAGCCAGCGGAACCTATTTCTACACGTTGGAAGCCGATCCCATGGCTGCCGGAATCAATTCATTTACCGAAACCAAAAAAATGATCTTCCTGAAATAATAAGCTGAAGCGTATTAAAAAGGCGGGCTGCCTGAAACGGCAAGCCCGCTCTTTTTCCATCGGCTAATTCATCCACTGATCCAATTTGTCCAGCATCTCTTCCTGGAGCGTCTCGGTTTTATCCTCGGCATACCACTTATGCAGATCCCGGGCTAGCTCCTTGTAGGGTCGATCTTCGGTTTGCTTGTATTCACGCACCATCTGCTGCGCCGGTTCCGGCCGGGGACCCCAGGTACCCAGTTCTTCCATTGTCTGGGCATCAATACAGATCAACTTGGGAATAGAACGGCCGCCGTCCGTCAAATATTCATCCATGATTTCGAGATGCTCGTCACGCAACAGCAAACACAACTCTATTTTCGGGTTGGCCTCAGCCATCTTCGCAACAGCCGGCACATTCTGGGCGGCGTCTCCGCACCATCCTTCGGTCAACACTACCCAATACCAGGAGCGTTCTACCTCGTCAAGTTTCTTGCGCAATTTTCGGTCCAGTTCAATGGTTTTATCCAACCTTCTCATCCGCTGGACATTCATGCGGGTATAGTTGACCAAATCCTCGGAGTCTTTACCTCCGGTGGTCTTATCCTCATCCAATAAATTATTTATTAATTCCCTGTATTCTTCATAACTCATCGAATCTTCAATAACGTCCTCTGTAATAACTTTCTCTTTGGTATCTTCCATAGTACTTGAAAAAATTTATCGATTATGAAATTCTGCTTACATACATGACCCAAAACGGTTTTAACCCGTTTCCGGTACTAACAACTAGTTAGCTGGTCAATTAGTATGCAATCAACCAGGTCAATAGTATAAATACCACAAAAGATATAGACGTGCTGTATTTAAGATTCATTACTTTCTGGTACTCCTTTTCCTTTCCCTTTAGCTGTTTTAACCGGTAATAAATTCCGGCCGCCACCGTCCCCGACAGTGCCAGGAAAACCACTGCCAGTTGGTAATTCAGCCGCGATAAACTATAACTCAAACTTAAAGCCCCCAACAGATACGACGTCGTGAAAAAACGACGGATCCCTTTGATTCCATAGCGCATGGCAAAGGTGTTATCGCCCCGGGAACGATCAACTTCCTTTTGAAATATCTGCGAGGCGGGATACAGGCTGACCAGCATCAAGCCCACCCCGATCGATGCAATATATTCGTGTACAAACAAATCCGAGCTCTCCGCGGCTAAACAACCCATCAGGAAAGCGTTGGTGCCGGTACTTAAAGCGATAACCACCACACTCTGCCACGGCTTACCTTTCCATCTCACAAGCGGAGACGAATAGCCCCAGAATAAAAAAGCACTAAAGGCATACAAGATGGTAAATTGAATACCCACTCTGCTAGCCCATACCAGGCCTGTCAGCATCAATAGCAAAGCGCCCCAACGCATACCGGAGCGAACCGGCGGGGGTTGTTTGAGCCCGCCCACCGGTCCCTCATCACGGTCCCAATAGGAATTAAAAGCGGTGGCACCCCCGAACAACAGCACGTGAACGTTGATAAATTGAGTCCAATAAACCGTCATATTTCCACCCGGCCTATATAGTAAAGCCAGGAGATAGGCAGCCGACAATATCCCCACCTGGTAATGCAAACGAAGATGAATTATAAAATCTCTGATTGCCTTGACCATTTCATTGCCTTTTACATTATAGGAGGTCAAAGAAAAACCGGGCGGCGGTTCCTCGTTCGAAAGTTTTTCTCTTTTTGAGTTCGTTTAAATATCTGCATACCATGATAAATGCCTATCAACTACAAAATATTTTTTATCTATTTACCGAAAAACTTAATACTTCGGAACCGCCGCCCGGTTTTTCAAAGGTCTCTCTAAGTTTATTATCCGCCGATCAGCTTGCGGTTGTTGACCCATATCACGAAGGAAACGAAATCTTTCCCGGTTTCACCAATTGGTCGGATTTGTCGTGTTGGTATGGAATGCCCCGGCCACTAAGCGTTTGATTTCCCAATACGGCAAACGAAACGGCTTCTCGCGTGTCCGGATCCAGTCCCAACGCCGAGAAATCATCGATGGAAAGCGAGGGCAGTCGCCCCTTCAATCCGTCAAGTAACGTACGATTATGAATTCCGCCGCCACTCACGTACATTTTACCGGTATTCTCGAACCGATCCCCCAGCTTTTCAATCGAGCGGGCAATTGATTCCGTGGTAAATCGGGTTAAGGTGGCGACGAGGTCGTATGCATCCATATCCTGTTGATCTATAGATTCCAGAATATCCCATACCCAGTCGAAGTTGAAAGCCTCCGGACCCGTTGATTTGGGGATATCCCGATCGAAGAACGGGTGGCCCATCAGCTGATCCAGCACCTGCTCATCAACTTCGCCTCTTCCCGCAATTGCGCCATCCGGGTCAAATGGCTTGCCGGGAAAGAAGTGGCGTGTTGCCGCATCAATCAGCGTATTTCCCGGTCCCGTGTCGCTGTATATATAATCAATATCAGAGGGAGACCGATCCGATGCCCCCAACCAGGTAAAGTTTGCAATCCCACCGATATTCAACAGCAATCGCGGTTCATCCGGCGAGCTGAACAACAATCGATCCACGAACGGGGTAATCGGAGCTCCTTCGCCTCCGGCGGCGATCAACTTTTGACGGAAATCACTGAGGGTCAAAACGCCTGTTTGTCGTGCAATTTGGTCGCCATCCCCCAGTTGCAGCGTTGCGGCCGGGTCTGTAGAATCAGCGGGCTTGTGGTAGATGGTTTGTCCGTGACTGGCGATAAAATCCACTTCTAAAGGATCAGTCCTCCAATCATTCAAGGTCTTTCGCGTTATTCGACCAAACCACTTCCCCAGGTCCCGGTTAAGAACGCACAGATTTTGCAGGCTCGCCTGCTCCTGAAAAGCCACCCCCCTAATTCTTTTCTGCAGAGGTTCCGGGTAGTTAATGGTTGTAAAATGTACGAGTTCCACCTGCGTCTCAAAATCTGCGCCACCAATCCGGCTAAGCGCGACGTCGAGCCCATCTCCCGAGGTCCCAGACATCAATCCGAGCGCCAACTTATGTTTCTTAGCCGCAACTTGATTCAGTCGTTCCGATATTGTATTCATATTATGAATAACCTGATTCATCAACTATCTTTGATCTCGATCAGCAAAGCGCGGGACTTAATTTAATCATACAAAACATGAGTGAACTAAACGAGTCCGATTACGAAGCTTTTTACGAGGATCTGAAAATTTTAGTCGACACACTTCAAAAAGTGTTCAATTCCGAGCAATCCCGATACTATTTTAATGACGAATCCAATACGCTTTATGTCGAGATCGAGGGGTTGGACGAGCTTTCAGATGAAGAAATAGAAGAAGTGGCTAATCCCGTTCTTGAAGAACTGGACCTGGACCTGGACGAAGTGATCTTGCTGCCTTATCGTTAATTTACAAGCAATTTTCTCAATCTGTTCTCCCTGTTAGATATGCATGCGTTACACTGCCCACGGGTAACGAGATTACAGGTTTTACCTTCCGAAATCTATTCGTAATTTGCCGCTTATCGTTCAACAGAAACAGGATGCTGCCATGAAGCGAGTTGGTACCCGTAACTATGAGTTGAGATGTATCTCCTGCAATGCACTAAATTCGGAGAGGGAAACTACAACCTACTGTACGGAGTGTGGATCTGTACTGACGGTTATCTACTCCGAATCAAGTTCCGACGTTCAATATCCTATCCAAGAGGCGGATGCCGACCCGCTAAAATCTACGCTGTCACCGCTGGTCAGCTTGCCGGGTCTTTCGAAAATGTATGGAGCCGACCTACATGCCAAGCTGGATTTTTATCATCCGACGGGCTGTTTTAAGGATCGCGGCAGCTACATCGAGGTCCAGAAAGCATTAGAACTGAACAAGGAAGCGATCTGTGTGGCCTCCACCGGCAACATGGCGGCTTCTGTTTCGGCCTATGCCTGCTACTTCGACCTTCCATGCTTCATATTTGTCCCCGAAAAGACCGAAGAAGCCAAATTGGCCCAGGCGACGATCTACAATGCCAACATTATACGCATCAAAGGGGATTTTACAACCTGCGAGGATGTTTGCCGTAAATTTTCCCAAAAAAATGATTACTATCTGGCCGGAGATTATGTGTTTCGTGGAGAGGGACAAAAAGTGTTTAGCTATGAATTATATGAGCAGGGGGACCCTCACTACGATTATATCTTTATTCCTATAGGATGCGGTACCAATTACGCTGCCATCTGGAAAGGATATAAAGAGATGAAGGCCGGCGGGTTGATCGACCGGCTCCCCCGGCTTGTCGCCGTTCAGGCCCAACACTGTTCGCCGGTCGTAGAAGGCATTAATAAACGGAAGAAAGTAATTTCTGACAGCGTGAACACGATGGCCACCTCGGCCGCGGTGCCCGACCCGGTAGACTTCCAAAAGGTCCTTGAAGCCAAGGAGGAGTCAGACGGAATGGCCATAACGGTTAGCGAAAACGAAATTTTATCGGCGTTGCGAGAAATGGCGGTCGTCGAGGGACATTTTACCGAACCGGCCAGTGCTTTGCCTCTTGCCGCTTTCATAAAGCAGGTTGACCAATTCAAAGACCAGAAATGTTTGTTTGCCCTGACCGGTACCGGGCTCAAAGATACCAAAGTCGTAACCAAACACTCCCTCGCTTCTCCGGTCCTGCCGCCAGACATTGAGCAGGTGCAAAATTTTGTCGAATCGGGATACCTGTCCATGCAAAAACGCGCCTGGGGTGAATCTCGTGAGACCTTGGTGGCCAATCTCAAGATGGATCCGGCCCACCAGCAACTTTACGATCACTACCTGAGCCGTATCCATCAAAAAGGGAAAACACTGACCCCCGAAGAAACCGAAACGCTGCAGTCGCTGGTTTACGGGGAGCAAACCAATCTTGTCTATCCCGTAAAAGTTACCGATTACGAACTTACCATGCACATGCACGGACTGGTTAAGGCAGAAGTCAAGATGGAGATTAACGGAGAAGAATTCGTGGCCTATTCCGAAGGCGTGGGTCCATTGGATGCCGTTCTTACCGCGGTAAAATCCAAAAGTGATAGCCTGCTGCCATTGCAGGTTGCCGACCACCAGGTAGAGATGCTCAGTCCCGATACCGAATCCCTTGTCGTTGCGACCCTGCGCCTTACCCATGATAACCAGCAATTTGAAGCGAAAGCGGCCTCCCCCGATACGATCGAAGCCACGCTCGAAGCGTTTCTCAAGGGACTTGCCATGGCTTATAAAAAATCCGGCGATTCGGATTATTAGCAGCCGGAAGTTCTAGCGCCAAAACTGTAAGCATTACTGGTATTACGGATACAAAAATCGCAAGTTCAAAGTCCCCGGCAAATCTAACTGATCTCTTTATCATAGAGTGCAGAAGTTAGTAAATGAAGGCGGCCGGATCGAAGCGGGCGGCGGTTCCTTGCTCGGAAACTTTTCTTGTTTGTTGCCGGTTGGTATGGTTGCCGGTCAAGGTATTTACTCAGAGTAATTTCAGTTTTTGATCCGAAAATTTTAATGCTTCGGAACCGCCGCCCGCTTCGATCCGGCCGCCTTCATTTACTAATTTTCAGCTTATTTTTGCACTTTTAGCCTTAGATCAGTTAGATTATGCTTCACTTTAATAAAAATCTGACTTTGACATGACTCTGTTGCTTAGTTCTCCGGTGTTTACCAATGATGCCGTTGTTTTCGGCATTTTGATGTTGCTTCTGGCTGCGATTTTCGTAACCGCCCACAGTGAACATCCTTTCTGGCAAAAATTTTATACCTACGTCCCCTCCCTCCTTTTATGCTACTTCCTGCCTTCAATATTGAACTCGGCAGGTCTGGTATCCGGGGAGGAATCCCAACTCTATTTTGTAGCTTCCAGATACATGCTCCCGGCAAGTCTTGTATTATTAACCATTTCGATCGACTTGAAGGGTATCGTGAACCTGGGACCCAAAGCGGTAATCATGTTTATCGCCGGTACCGTCGGAATTGTAATCGGCGGACCTCTATCGATCCTAATTGTCAGTTCTTTTGCCCCGGACATTGTCGGAGGCAGTGGTCCCGATGCTGTTTGGCGTGGACTCACCACCGTGGCCGGCAGCTGGATTGGGGGTGGTGCCAACCAGACGGCGATGTACGAGGTGTTTGGTCCATCGGACGACCTGTTCTCGGCGATGATTACGGTGGATGTAATTGTAGCAAATATCTGGATGGCATTTCTGCTATATGGTGCCGGTGTCTCCGAAAAACTTGATCGGTGGTTTAAAGCGGATGCCTCCGCCATTACCGAAGTTCGAAAGAAAATCGAGGAGTACCGGAACAGCATCGCCGAAATTCCCAAACTGAAAGATACCATGACCGTGGTTGCGGTAGGTTTTGGCGTAACGGCCGTCGGACATGTGGTAGCTGATTTCATCGCTCCCATGATCCAGGAACAAGCCCCTTATCTGAGTAAATTCAGCCTCACTTCCCCCTTCTTCTGGCTGATCGTGGTGGCAACGACGGCGGGATTGCTCTTGTCGTTTACACGAGCACGCGAACTGGAAGGTGTTGGAGCTTCCCGCATGGGAAGTCTGTTGTTATATATCCTGGTCGCCACGATCGGTATGAAAATGAATGTACTTGCAATTTTTGAGAGCCCGGGCTTGTTTCTCGTAGGCTTCTGCTGGATGCTGGTTCACGTGTTAATTCTTTTTGTTGTGGCCAAAACCATCAACGCACCTTTTTTCTTCATAGCCGTGGGCAGCCAGGCAAATGTCGGCGGCGCCGCCTCGGCTCCTATCGTAGCTTCCGCTTTTCATCCGGCTCTTGCCCCGGTGGGCGTGCTCCTCGCCGTACTCGGTTACGCCCTCGGGACCTATGCTGCCTGGTTCTGCGGAATCCTGATGCAGATGGTGGCCTAAAAAACACCTTATACCCTTTTAGATATCGTCTCTCTGTGCTAAATTGTTGGTAAATTAAATGAGGTCTGGGAAATCGGGTATCGAACCGGTTAACTATGGCTTTTATTCGACATATAACAGATTATGGAGCCTTAGTTTCAATTCATGAGCAATCACTATTACAAATATGCTTACTTATACTGGCTGATCCCGCTCTTCTTCCTCGGACTAGCGGTGCATCAAACTGCTGTTCGCCAGGGACTCAAAAATACGTATAAAGAGGGAACCAGTTATACGGCCGAGATCCTGCAATTTGAAACCAAACAGATTGTCACCCAAAACAGCAGTTTTGTCGTTCTTGAATTCGAAACAAAAAGCGGGAAAGTTATACGTGAAAAACTCTCCCTGCCCGTCGAGATCTCCGGTACGGTCTCCAAAGGTAAAATCCTGCCCATACGATATGATCCCGACAGTTTTCAGGATATCATCATCATAGCCGCTTATGAAGACCATAAATCGGTAACGCTTGTAAACATCGCTATGGCCGCTTTTGCCTTTTTGGCTACCGCTATATTGGGTTGGGGCGTTAATCGATGGGTACGGTCCCAAAACAAGCCGAATAAAAAGCAAAAACTGATTATTACCAATATCAAGACGGCCGATTCATAATGTCATCCGATCAAAGCACCGGCACGCTGTATTTGATACCTGTCACGCTGGGGAAAACCCCTGAAAACAATACCATCCCCGAATACGTACTGGACGTGATCCGTCGGCTGGAAGTGCTGATCGTCGAAAACGTTAAAACCGCCCGTAATTTTCTGCAATGGGTTGGTGATACCGTCCCTGAATATGAAATTGAATTTTTGCTGCTGAATAAAAACACGTCGGATGAAGAAGTGGATTCATTTTTGGATCCGTTGCTCGAGGGTAAAGACGTCGGGCTCATGTCGGAAGCCGGCACGCCTGTTATTGCTGATCCAGGTTCTTCATTAATCCAACGGGTCCACGAACGAGGTATAAAGGTAACCCCGCTTACAGGTCCATCCTCCATTTTCCTGGCTTTAATGGCCTCCGGGTTCAATGGACAGCAATTCACATTTACCGGCTATTTGCCCAGGGAAAGTTCCAAACGTCAGTCGACTATACAGTCTCTTGAAAAAGAATCACGCCAAAAAGAACGCACCATCCTTTTCATGGAGACGCCGCACCGCAACAACGATTTGATGCAAGCCGTCATCAATACTTGCAATCCGGATACCCATTTTTGCGTGGCGGCAAGCCTGACCCTCCCCGATGAATTGATTGTCTCCGAACCTGTCCGTGCATGGAAAAAACGTGATAAGCTTCCCGATCTGACCGATAAGCCCGCTATTTTCCTGATCTTTGCCGGCAATCCCCGTAACCTGACATAAAAAAGCCGACCTGCTGTCGTACAGGCCGGCTCCTTTTAAAATGTTAAATAAGTAAGGGGATAATACCTAAGCCCCCGCTTTTTCCAGCATGTTTACAATGTCGTCATGATGAGAGATACTTGCTTGATCTTTTGCACTCCACCCCCGATTGTCAAATACTTCAACATCGGAATGGTGATCGATCAGGGCTTCAACAATCTTCTCATGTCCTTTGGTAGAAGCCCAATATAGTGCGTTGGTACCACGGTTGTCACGTGCATTCACATCCGCCCCGTGATCCAACAAATATTGCACGATAGCCAGGTGGCCATGTTTGGCCGCCTTGATTAACGCAGTACGTCCGTGTTCATCTGCTTCATCTACGTCAAAGGCTTGGCTATCGAGCTGTTCTTTCACGGTTTCAGTATCCCCCTGCTCTACAGCATCAAGAAAGGTTGTTTTATTCATAAAACGTCCTCCAGTCTTATTAAATGTGAAAAGGTAAGCTATTTTTATAGTACTCTTTTTTGGATATTTATGCAACATGTACAATCAATAATAATACCCTGAAATGACACCGGCTGAGTAACCAATTCACACTTTTTGAACACAACCCCCTTTTACCGTCTTATCGATCGGCCCGGATGATCATATTGGGAGTCAAGACCACCTCCGATATACTTCTTCCGGTGATAAAAAAGAGGAATTTTGCCGCCCCTCGCATCCCCCGAAAACCCAGACGCTGAATCCACCCCTTCATACCCGTTCTGTATTTTACGGGTTCCGGCATTATCTCGACATTCGAAAAATTCATTGTTTCAAACAATTGGACCGCGGACGAGCCATTCAGGATAAGTCCGTGCGTAAAATCCCCATATGCATAAACGGTTCCAAAAGGGGCATCGATATTGGGCGTGCGACCGATAAAACGTCCTCCTTCTGATAGCGACTCATAAACCAACTTTAGTAGTCGAACCACTTCGGCCTTGGTAAAATGTTCTATCAAATCCAGCCCGATAATCACATCCCAACGCTGATCTCCCTCCAAAAATTCAAATAAGTCGGCTTGTATAACCCGTTCCACTCCCATTGCCCTGGCTTGCTTGATTTGGTCTTCACTTATATCAACCCCTTCCACGTTTTGATATCCCGACTTCACCAAAAAATCTACCAGGCTTCCATACCCACATCCTGCATCCAAAATGCGGATTTTCGAATTATCCGGTAGCAAGGGAAGAATAAGATTCCGGTAATGTCGCTGGTCACTGCTCACCTTCTTTTGAAGCGAAACCTCTCCTCTACCGGCTTGATCCGCATAATAACTGCGGTAAAATCGTTCCCGAAAATCTTCATCATAATTCATATCTAATCGGATTCGATGATCATTTTGTATTAAAATTCATCTCATGTCTTAATAATCTTGCTAAAAATCCTCCCTAATAGCATGAATCGTTTACTAATTTAGTTTAAACCAATCTTTTAACGAACAAAAACTTTCTAAATAATAAGTATCAAGAAATTTGTTCTCTAAATACCAGAAATCTACTTTTTTTGTAAAAAATATACCTTGATTTAGGATGGATATCCAGAATTCTCGTATATAAAAAGTAATATAATTATCAATAATATTTTTGATTTAGTATATTTTAACTATTTTTATGTAAATGAAGCTGATATAAAAATATATCTGTGATTTATACATTTACCATGCAAAGAATTACTATTTTAACAGCGTTGTTAATTCTTTTAAGTGGAGTAGCCCTCGGACAACCCGGGCTCGAACGAATTTCTACCACACCAACCAGCACGGGAGACGGTTATGTAGTCCGATTTCATACCACGCCGGCTGTCGACTCTTTTAAAGTCCGTCAACCTACTCACGACCTGGTCCAACTAACTTTGTATGGAAATCACATCGATACCAGCGGCGTTTATATCCACACATTAAAGAAACCATTTGACGACATCACCCTTCATCACATTCCGGACGGTGTCGGAGTAGATATTTATTTAAACCAGGATGCCACCCTGAGGGCCAATGCATACCCCGACCGCAACCGCTCCCATTTGCTTGTCGGCCTCAAGAAGACTTCGATGGATCAACTGAACCAGATTACAAAAAACGTTCAGTCTATCATATGGTCACGTTATGCTATAACAAAGGGAGGCCCGACAGATCCTTTGCAAATATCGAATAAAGCGAACAATGATGGTGATGTCGAGCTTAGCGAAAGTTACTATGAAGCCAAGGACAAACTTAAATTTGATGTCGTGGTTATTGATGCGGGTCACGGCGGGCGCGATCCCGGAAGTATCGGGTATAAAAACACTCATGAGAAAGATATTACATTGGATGTAGCTCTAAAACTGGGGCACTACATAAATAAATATCTGCCGGATGTGAAGGTTGTGTACACCCGGAAAACGGACAAATTCGTGGGTTTGGAGGAACGGGGACATATAGCCAATGAAGCTGAAGGAGATCTTTTTGTTTCCCTTCACTGCAATGCATTCCGACAACGCAGTGTACATGGCAGTGAAGTTTATTTCCTGGGCCTGCATAAAAGCGAGTCGGCTTTCCGGGTGATGAAACAGGAGAACTCGGTTATTAAACTGGAAAAAGGTCAGGATAAAAAAAGTCGACTGACCGAAAATGAACTCCTGATTTATGAATTGGCTAACAGTGGTTATATGTCGACCAGTGAAAAAATTGCCGGCATGGTGGAGCATCAATTCGATCACCGGGCCCAAAGGGATTCCCGCGGGGTAAAACAGGCCGGATTTATCGTACTCTATCACGCTTCCATGCCTGCCATCCTGGCCGAGCTCGGGTTTATATCCAATCCCTCTGAACAACGATTCCTGACCAGCGACTATGGAAAAGCCATCATGGCTTCTGCCCTCTTTCGCGCTATCCGGAATTACAAGGAACAATACGAAAAGAGTCAAAACCTGACTTCAAACGAGTAGTAGGAACCTCTCTTATAATTTCAGCATAGTGATTTATGACTGCTCCGACTGGCCGGATGACGTGATCAGAGAATAAACGTAGTGCATTCCCCGAAAAACCAGTTTTTGATCCTCTGTCATTTCTCGATCAATATATTGTTTTAGGATATTTACATCTCCACCAGTCAGCAGGATATTAAATTCACCCATCCCATCATACCGGCTTAAAGCTGTTTTCACAGCATCTACAAACCCGCCTGCTATTCCCCACTGCAAACAAGATTCCGTGGACTTACCCGGCCAACGATCCGGTATCTTTCGCTCAACTCTTGGAAGAGCGGGCGTATACTGTTCGACGGCTTGTTCCAACATGGTCAAGCCCGGCAGGATAGCACCCCCCCTAAAGACCCCCCTTTCATCGATATAATCGATGGTACAGGCCGTCCCTCCATCAATTACCACACATGGCTCTTCCCGCCTGCTCCAGGCGCCTATCGCTGCCAATAATCGATCGACTCCCAGCGTGTCAATCGACTCATAATCTGTAAATGCCTCGGGTATATCATCCGTTCTTATCTGAATATTTTTACCCTGACCAAGTCCTCCCAGCAAAGCTTTGGCTGTTTTCTGAACCACACTCGCAACAATAAACCGATCGAATTCATCCCGTACATCCGACAGCCACTGCAATAAGCCGGAGATTTCATTATGAGCAAATACCGAGGGTTCTGTCCATTTACCTTGCTCCAGGTAACTGATCTTAATCGCAGAATTTCCTATATCGAAATATAAATTTTTATCGTTTTCGGGAATTAATTTTCCGGTTTTATTGTCCATATAATGTAGGGTCGGGATTTCAATTATAGTAAAAACTTTAAAAAACGGGGCACCCCCGAAGTATTCACATTATTCCCCAAAAAAGTAAAATCGCCGGGGACTGATATAAATCATACAATCGCGAAAAATTTCTGAACAATTAATCGCCGTCCCGTTTAAAAATTCAATCGCACTGTATAACAAAATATCTAACTCATTATAACATTTATGGATATTAACTCGAAAGTTGCTATCGTCACGGGTGCAAGCAGTGGCATAGGAGCTGCTTTCAGCGAAGCCTTGATCGAAAAAGGAGCCCATGTGTACGGATTAGCTCGCAGTACTGACAAATTGGAGAAGGTTCGCCAACGACTGGGGGACTCCTTCGAACCGGTCTCACTGGATGTCACCGACCATGAAGCGATAGAGTCATGGACCGATTCCACCTTTGACGATGTCCACGCTCCCGACATCCTGGTAAATAATGCCGGAGTTGCCGCCTTTGGCCAGGTGGAGGAGCTGGATATTGATGATTGGGATGCCATGATCAACACGAATATCAGCGGCGTATTCTATCTGACTCGCTGTATTGTTCCGCTAATGAAAGAGAACGAGAACCATTGCCACATCGTTAATATTGCATCAATCGCCGGCATGCTGGGCAATCCGAATTTAACAGGATACAATGCATCCAAGTTTGGGGTTCGTGGATTCACGGAAGCGCTCTTTAAAGAAGTTCGATACGATAAAATTAAAGTTACGGGATTCTATCCCGGATCGATTGCCACGGAGTTTTTTGACAAAGTGGGCTCAGAAACCCATGCCAATATGATGAAACCGGAAGAAGTGGCTGACGTATTCATTAATGTCCTGGAAACCCCGGACAACTTCCTGATCAACCAGGTGGTCATGCGTCCCCTGAACCCCAAACCCCCGGAAGAATTGGACGAGTAACCGGATGTTAGTTATTTCACAGCCTCAAAATATATGATACGAACTCTTTCCATATTGAAACCACGGGTTATGCTTTCTGTCCTATGCATACCCCTCCTTATTGCCGGCTGTGACAATAAGGAAAAGCCGGAAAACCTTATTGATGAGGAGACCTATATTGAATTAATTGCTGAACTGCAGGTAGCAGAGTCCGCCCTGGAAGTATCCTCAGATTCTTTAAACGCAAAACAATTGATTCAGCGGGTAATGGACCGTCACGAGGTTACCTATCGCCAATTCATTGACAGCCACAAATACTACAGCAAGGACTTCCAGGCACAGCAAAAAAGAATTCAAAAAGCTCTGGATATTTTGCAACAGAAACGAGCCAACCTAACGCGATCCGATACCACAAAAAGTCGCAACATCATGAATCGGCAATAGATAATACCTCTATCTATCGTCCGACTCTATCCAGTAATAGCGATAGGGATCCTCAATTTTATTGACAATTTTGCCTTCATCCGACAAATAATTAATAGCTTCACGTAAACGGCCGACATCCCATTCGGTTTCGTCTTTAAGCTCGTTGAGGCTCCGGGGTTCACGATTCAAAATCTGCTTCAGAGCCTTGATATCCGACCGTTGCAGCTTTACCTGCAAGCTTTTTTTATCGCTGCAATTATCACAATTATCGCAATGCAGCGGCACCTCCCGTTCTCCAAAATATTTGCGGATAAAGCGACTTCTACAACTCAGAGTCTCGACATATGCCTCCATATAGTCCAACTTCCGGAACAGCATATTTCTGAAATTCTCAAGCCGATCCTTTCTTACCGGCACCTCGCGCGAACGGGGTTCATTGAGCATAACCAGGGGATGCTCTCCTAAAAATTCATATTGGAGGAATTGCTCTTTGTTCAATATCTCCAATCCCTTGATGATGCTATGCTCGGATCGTTCAAGTTTCTCTTCCAGATAATCGACTTCCAGGTGACGCAAATGGTAAAATGACTGCCATCCATAGAGCCGGGCCAGTCGATCCACAAACTCCGCTTTCTCCCGATTCGACATCGCTTCAAGCTTTTCTTCCAGGTAATCCCGCTCAATCGTAAAATGCACGCCTATCTGGGCTTCATAGCCGGTGATGTACTGAATCACATCAAACTGATCCATCAACTTAAGTGCTCGACGAATTTTAGAGCTGCCCAGTTGTGCACGCTTGGCTAGTTGGTCGATCGAAACCGGACGAGCTTGTTCCATTTCAGATCCCGCGGCCAACTCCATCGAATCGCACAATGCATCATACACTTTTTGGAGTTCCTCTCGAGTGGGATAAGAACGCTGAATGCGCTGGCGACCTATCGTAAAGTCCGACTGCTGATACAGCAAAATGGGATAGCTTTGCTCTCCGTCCCGTCCGGCACGTCCGGCTTCCTGATAGTAGGCTTCCAGCGAATAAGGTACATGGTAGTGCACCACAAAACGACAGTCTTCCTTGTCGATGCCCATCCCGAATGCACTGGTCGCCACTACAAGCGGCAACTCGCCGTCAATCCAGGCTTCCTGAATCTCTTCCCGCTCTTCCCCGTCGATGCCGGCATGGTAAGCTCGTGCCTGTATTCCCCTGCGCGAAATCAACTCGGCCAGCCGCTCACAGTTTTTTCGGGTCCCCCCGTAAATAAGACCAATACCTTCCGCCTTGTTCAGAATATTGAACAGCTTACGATCCTTGGCCTCGGTCTGGATTACCCACCACTTTAGATTGGGACGCTCAAATCCCAGTGATATCACTTCGGGCTGCTCAAATCCAAGATTGGCAAGAATATCTTGACGGACTTCCGGGGTGGCCGTCGCCGTCAAGGCAACCCATCGAATCGGCTCGGAAATGACTTCTTCCATCGATGTTCGAATTTCGCGGTAAACAGGACGAAAGTCGTGCCCCCACTCGGATATGCAGTGGGCCTCATCCACCGCCACCATCTCAATGGGGATTCGGGGGGCCTCGGCTTGCCAAAGTTCCGATTTAAGCCGTTCGGGGGCACAGTAGATCAACTTATACATGCCATTTCGAGCATTCACCAGGCGCTGCTCAACTTCATATCGGGAGATATTACTGTTAATAAAAGTAGCCGAGATGCCCCGCCGGTTCAGTTGCATCACCTGGTCCTGCATCAAAGCAACAAGGGGAGAAATGACAACAGTTACACCGGAGAAAACACTGGCAGGCACCTGGTAGCAAAGCGACTTTCCACCACCGGTCGGAAACAAAACGAGGGTATCTTTTTTTTCTATGACCGATCGAATGGCCTCTTCCTGACCGGCACGAAACGACGGATACCCCCAGTAATGGGATAAGTTACGGCGAGCTTTATCCATTAAATCGTCAACCTGGGCCATGGCGACTGGTGAAAGTTATAAATAAAAAAGGCGCATATCTTACAGAGACATACGCCTTATAAAACTTACAAAAATAAAATATAAAAGATTGAAGACGACGTTCGCGCGGAGTGTCAGGACTCGGTCACCGCCCTCATATACTCTTTTCTCATTCGAGCAATGGCCGAAATGGAGATGCCCACCGGACATACCGCCTCACATTCCGCATGATTGGAACAATCACCAAATCCTTCTTTTTCCATCTGTTCCACCATACGCACGGCCCGCTCTTTTCGTTCATGCTTGCCTTGGGGAAGAAGCGACAAGTGGGATATTTTCGCACCGGTAAACAGTGACGCAGACGAATTGGGACAAGCCGCAACACATGCCCCGCAACCGATACAGGTAGCGTAGTCAAACGCTTTGTCAGCATCTTCTTTGTCGACCGCAATCGTATTTGCCTCTGGAGCCGACCCGGTTTTCGTTGAGATATACCCGCCGGCTGCCATAATCCGGTCAAATGCCGATCGATCTACTACCAGGTCTTTTATTACCGGAAAGGCCGCCGCTCGCCAGGGTTCAATGACAATCTCCTGACCATCCTCAAACTCCCTCATGTAAAGCTCGCATACCGGTGTTTCCTCTTTGGGCCCATGTGCAATACCATTCACTACAAGCGAACAGGCACCACAAATTCCTTCACGACAATCGTAATCAAACTCAACCGGTTCGTCCCCGTTCTTGATTAACTTCTCGTTTAATAGGTCAAGCATTTCCAGGAACGACATATCCTCACTTACCCCTTCCATATGATACTCCTGGAAGGCTCCCTGCGAGTCGCCGTCTTCCTGTTTCCAGATCTTGAGATCAAACTGCATATTGTCGTTGCTCATACGAGATAGTCAAATGATTAAGATTGAAATTACTTGTAACTGCGCTGCTTCAATTCTACAAATTCAAATTCAAGATTTTCTTTGTGCAGCTCATGCTGGATTTCACCGTTCAATCCCTGATATTCAAAAGCGGCCACATAGGAAAATTCCTCATCATTCCGCAAGGCTTCTCCTTCCTCGGTTTGATACTCCTCCCGGAAGTGACATCCGGCCGATTCTTCCCGGTGCAGGGCGTCTTTAGCCATTAACTCACCCAATTCGAGAAAGTCGGCCACCCGTCCGGCAAACTCCAAATATTTGTTGTAATTGGCCGACTCTCCGGGAACTCTTACCCGCTCCCAGAATTCATCTCTAAGCTCCTGAATCTCCTTGATGGCTTCCTTGAGTCCTTCCTCATCACGGGAGATGCCGACTTTGTCCCACATTATTTTTCCAAGCTCCTGGTGAAACTCAACGACCGTTTTATCACCTTCTACATTGAGCAGTTTGTCGATATGCTCCTGGGCATAATTCTCGGCTTCTTCAAAGGCCTCTTCATTGCCTTCCACCTGGTCAAGATCCTCTCCGCCCAGGTAATCGCCAAGGGTATATGGAATGACAAAGTAGCCATCGGCCAGCCCCTGCATAAGCGCTGAAGCCCCAAGACGGTTACCGCCGTGATCGGAGAAATTGGCTTCACCAAGGACAAACAAGCCCGGGATGTTGCTCATCAGGTTATAATCGACCCAGAGCCCGCCCATCGTGTAGTGCACAGCGGGAAATATGCGCATAGGGCGTTCATAGGGATTCTCATCCGTGATCTTGTGATACATCTCAAACAAATTGCCATACTTCTCTTCAATATAATCACGTCCCCGACGCTCGATCGCATCCGCAAAGTCCAGGTACACCGCCTTACCGGTTTCACCGACACCGCGCCCTTCGTCGGTTACATACTTGGCATTCCGGGAAGCGACGTCACGAGGCACAAGATTACCGAAACTGGGATATTTGCGCTCCAGGTAATAATCCCGTTCCTCTTCCGGTATGTCATTGGGATGCCGTTCATCGTTTTTATCCTTTGGCACCCACACGCGTCCGTCGTTACGCAGACTTTCACTCATAAGCGTCAACTTCGACTGATAATCACCTGACTGCGGTATGCAGGTTGGGTGAATCTGAACATAACAGGGATTGGCAAAATAGGCTCCCCGTTTGTGGCAACGCCAAGCGGCTGTCACATTGGAATTTTTGGCATTCGTGGAGAGATAATAAGCGTTACCGTATCCGCCGGTGCAAAGCAGCACCGCATCGGCCGTATGACGACGAATTTCGCCGCTGACCAGGTCACGGGTTACAATACCACGGGCTTTTCCATTGTGCACCACCAGGTCCAGCATTTCGTGGCGGGGGTAATAATCGATTTTGCCGCTGTCGATCTCCTTCATAAAGGCCTGATAAGCACCCAGAAGCAACTGCTGTCCGGTTTGACCACGAGCGTAAAACGTTCGAGACACCTGCGCTCCGCCAAAAGACCGATTAGCCAGCAACCCGCCATATTCCCGGGCAAACGGAACGCCCTGGGCTACCGCTTGATCTATAATTTCATTGGAGATCTCGGCCAACCGATACACATTGGATTCGCGCGAACGGTAATCGCCGCCTTTGATGGTATCGTAAAACAAGCGCCAGATCGTATCACCGTCATTGGGATAGTTCTTGGCTGCATTAATACCGCCCTGGGCAGCAATACTGTGTGCCCGGCGGGCCGAATCCTGGATACAGAAACTTTGCACGTTGTATCCCAGCTCGGCCAGGCTGGCGGCAGCAGAAGCCCCGGCCAACCCGGTTCCCACAACGATGACATTATACAATCGCTTGTTGTTGGGAGCCACCAGGTTGATATCATTCAACCGTTTGGTCCACTTTTCCTTCAGATCACCTTCGGGTACATTGGAAGCTAAACTCATAATAGTGTAATCGATTCAACTAGTGTTGATAATTGATGACATTAATGTCGTGATGCCGTGTTACGAGGCAATCAATGCGCCGGTTCCGCCCGTAGCATAGATATAGAGAGGAATAAACAGGAAGCCGACTGCCATCAGCACAGCAAAAATAGTTCCCACGGTATACACCACCGCCGAGGTTTTAGTCCCTCCTTTCATAGTAAGTGAGGTAAATGCACTCCAAGCCCCGTGACGCAGATGAAAACCAAGTAGAATCATGACCACGATATAATAAATCACATACCACGGATTCTGGAAAGTATTGATGACCAGCGCTTTCAAGTCCTTCATCTGGGTGCCGTCAACAGTAATCATCTGGGTATCCCCGTATTTAAAAGTCGCCACATGGGTTACTGTGAAAATCAACAGAATTATTCCTGTAAAAATCATGGACCGGGAACTAAAAGTTTGCTTACTGGGATCGCCCATCGAACTATACTTTTCATATCCGACGGGACGTCTTTTTCGCTTTCTAAGCCAGATCGCAACGCCGATATAAGCGTGGACTAAAAAAACGAGGACCAATCCAATTTCAAACAGGTACAGGAAAATCCCCATGCTTTCAAGGGTATGACTGTAAATATTAAATGCCTGTTCAGAACCAAATAGCGTCAGATTACCGATAAGATGAAAAATAATGAAAATACCGAGTAGAATCCCGGTAATCCCCGATAGAATTTTGCGTCCCACCTGGGATCTGGCTGCGTCAACGAGTGATGGCATAACTGCGAAATGAATGCTTTTGATTAATAATTGAAAGATCGAATGAATCTCGGACTCGATTACATGGCAATCATCAAAGCCCTGTTTACTCGATCTCTGTTATATTCTTTATCTTACATATCGACCCGCATTGTCAAAGTTCAACTGAATGGAAAATGTAAGCTTTTACATAAAAAGGCAACGATAAATAAGCATTCGACCTCTTAATTCTATTATATAGATTCAATCCAAATTATATAAGTCACCAAAACCCGGGCGGCAGCTCCTTATTCGCAAACTTTACGAGGTCTTTGAAAAACCGGGCGGCGGTTCCTCGTTCAAAAGTTTTTCTCTTTTTCAGTTCGTTTAAATATCTGCAAACCATGATAAATGTCTATCAATTTTAATATATTTGTCATCTATTTACCGAGAAACTTAATACTTCGGAACCGCCGCCCGGTTTTTCAATGTACGTTAAATAACATGTCCTGATGCGAATGCCTGCCGCTGAAAACAAACAGTCTTATCGAATTAAAGGCTCAAAATTTTATGGGTACCTTAAACCTTGCGTTTCGGTATCCAATTTTGAATCGCAACTCGATTCCATACGATCGGAGTATCCCGATGCTACGCATCACTGTTATGCATATCGTATTAACCCGGTTAGATTGAAGGAATTTGACCAGGATGATGGGGAACCCGGTGGAACAGCCGGCAAACCGATTTTGAATAAAATGCGTTCGGCGGAGCTGGTCAATGCCACCCTGGTTGTGGTACGGTATTTTGGCGGAACAAAACTGGGAATATCCGGACTCATCGAAGCCTATGGACATACCGCGGAGCTTTGTATTCAATCTGCCAAACTGCAGCAAATCCGACTTATTAAGAAATTCCAAATTACGTATCCTTACCCGGAACAAAATATCATCGAAAAACTTCGAAACCGATGGAAGTTGGTCGAAGTCGACGCCACCTATCTGGAAAAAGCCACTCTCACCCTCGGATGTCCTGTCGACCAGGCCGACGCTTTCGAATCCGAACTCAAACAACAAACCGCCTGGCGCGAGTTTGATTATAGAGTGATGGGAAAAGATTTTTGTGAGAATTAGAAATTCCCGATCGGCAGGGAGGGACAAGTTGCATAGAACGGATATTTAACAGAAATTAAATGTCTCAAATCCAGGTATCAATGCTAATAATCATGCTATGAAAATATACACCAAAAAGGGCGACCGCGGACAGACCTCTTTATTCGGCGGACAACGGGTTTCCAAGGCCTCGTGCCGCATTGACACCTATGGGACGGTAGACGAACTGAATTCCCTGCTAGGAGTGGTTCGCAGTTATGATGTATCGCCCCTCATCGATGAACTGCTGCACAAAGTGCAGAAGCAGCTTTTCATTCTGGGAGCTGATCTTGCAACTCCCTTTGAGAAAGAAAAATCGGTCCCCCGTATCTCCCAGAAGGAGGTAGCCTCCCTGGAAACGGCCATAGACGAAATGCAGGAGGAACTTCCCGATCTCAAGAATTTTATCCTCCCGGGGGGATCCACGCCCGGCGCCAACTTACACCTGGCCCGAACCATTTGTCGCCGTGCCGAACGCAAATGCGTTCACTGTAAGGAGGAAGCCCTCTTTTCGGAACATACCATCACCTACCTGAACCGTTTGTCCGACCTGCTATTTGTGGCCGCCCGCTACGAAAATTATCAACGCGGCAATCAGGAAGAAGCCTGGAAGGGACCGCAAAAATAATTCACTTGACATTATTGAACTAATAAAATTATTGAATTTATATGGCGTTAATGACTTCAATTTCCGGAATTCGAGGTATTTTTGGCACCGACCTCACTCCCGAAAACATTACTCGATTTACAGAAGCCTACGGTAATGTTGTTGGACCGGGAACTATCGTGGTCGGCCGAGATACCCGGGTTACCGGGCAAATTTGCGAGGATATCATCTGTGCGACCCTGCAAAGTGTGGGATGTGACGTCATCAAGGCAGGTGTCGTACCCACCCCTACCGTCGAGATGGGTGTCCTTAAACATAAAGCCGACGGAGGTATCATTATCTCTGCCAGCCATAACCCGGCTGAATGGAATGCATTGAAGCTGCTCAACGAAAAGGGGGAATTTCTAAACGAAGAACGGGGACAGGAAGTTCTGGATCGAGCGAATGCCGATGAGCGATCATATGTAGCCTACGATCAGATTGGATCTGTCGTTGAGGATACCCATCTGCTGGATTACCATATTGAACAGATTTTGGAGTTGCCCTATATCGATGTCGAGCTCATCCAACAGGCTGATTTTTCCATTACGGTTGATGCCGTCAATGGTGCCGGCGGTATTGCGGTTCCCGCCCTTCTACAGAGACTGGGTATAGAACAGGTTCACCAGATGAATTGTGAACCATCAGGGCTCTTCGCCCACGAACCTGAGCCCAAGGCCGGCAATCTTGATGAAATCAGTGAATGGATGCGCAAACACCACTACGACCTGGGTATCGTCACGGATCCGGATGCCGACCGGTTGGCAATGGTAACGGAAACAGGCGAACTATTTGGAGAAGAGTATACCCAGGCAGCGGCTTTTGATTTTATGATGGATAAAAACCCGGGGCCGGGCGTAACAAACCTCTCTTCTTCCCGCGTAGTTGATGATATAGCCCAACGCCATCATCAGGTTTGTCACCGATCCGCCGTGGGAGAAATCAATGTGGTGAACCTGATGAAAGAGAAAAAAGCAGTGATTGGCGGGGAGGGCAATGGAGGCGTAATAAATCCGGATTTGCACTATGGCAGGGACGCCCTGGCCGGTATCGCCATGATATTACAGCTCCTGGCTGAAAGAAATCTATCGGCCTCCGAGTACCGGGAGCAATTACCCGACTATACTATCGTCAAAAACAAGATCGATCTGGAAAACGTGGACGGCGATGCAATTTTGTCAAAAGCAAAAGAAATATATGCCTCTCATGACCCGAATACAGTTGACGGGGTTAAAATTGATTTCGTGGAGGGGTGGGTACACCTCCGCAAATCCAATACCGAGCCGATAATCCGGGTCTACGCCGAATCCACATCACGGGAAAAAGCCAATAAACTGGCTGAACAGGTCATGAAGGAAGTACACTGACTTTTTCAACAGATCATTCAAGCCCCGTACCGAATTCCATTAATTATTAACTAAAGAAGACCTTCAATTTTATGGCACGTTCGATGACCGGTTTCGGCAGCAGTGAATCCAGCCGCAATGGCATTTCCGTAAATACCGAAATCAAATCGCTAAACAGCCGCTACAAAGATATATCGATCTACCTTCCCGACTTTTTACGAGACCGGGAATTGGAACTCAAAGAAATTGTTCAATCCTATATTGAACGGGGAAAAATAAAGCTCAATGCCCGGGTCGATACCCATAAGACCGGCAAACCGGATGTGACGATTGACGAAAACCTGGTGGATGGATATGTGCAGTTGTTGCAGCGGCTAAAAGAAACGGCTGATGTCGATCAATCCATCCAGCTGGACCATTTGTTCCAGTTTGAAGATATTTTCATTAACCGCGAAACTGATGAAGCAGTGATTGAGACCTCTTGGGACCTGCTGGTGGAAACAACACACTCGGCTATGAAACAAGTAAACCAGATGCGCGACCAGGAAGGGGAACAGCTTACCCGGGACCTGAAAGAGCGGACCCAAAAAATTCAGCAGGTTATGGAGACCGTTCATGAACAGGCCGAACAAAGAGCCCCTGAAGCCCGTGAAAAACTCCAGGAGCGCATTCAGCAACTGGTGGACGAGGGAAGTTACGATAAAGAACGACTGGAGATGGAAATCGCAATTATTGCCGACAAAGTCGATGTGACCGAAGAAATTGTCCGCCTTCAATCCCATACTAAACATTTTCTTGAGGCACTCGAAAGCACCGGGCCTATCGGGCGCCGTCTAAACTTCCTGGCCCAGGAGATGAATCGTGAAATCAATACGATTGGATCCAAGGCCAATAGTTCGGAGATATCGCAAAATGTAGTGGAAGTCAAACAGACACTCGAAAAGATTAAAGAACAGATCCATAACATTGAGTAATTCAACCGCCCCCAGGGGAAAACTCATAGTCTTAACAGCCCCCTCCGGCACTGGCAAAACCACGATTGCGCAACGATTACTGAAGGATCGGGATGATCTTCACTTCTCCGTCTCTGCGACCACTCGAAACCCCCGGCCCGACGAAAAAGATGGGATCGACTATCATTTTATGACGGATGACAGATTTGACGAGTTGATCAAGCGGGGGGCATTCATTGAATGGGAATCCTTCTACGACGGAACAAGATACGGAACGTTGCATTCAGAAGTTGATAAACAGATCGAATCTGGCTATTTTATCTTGCTTGACATCGATGTTAAAGGTGCTTGGAATGTTAAACAGCATTATGGTGGCGATTGCCTGAGCATTTTCATACGTCCACCTTCGCTTGATGTACTGAAGGAGCGATTGAAGCAGCGGGGCACTGAAAATGAAGAATCACTCCGATTGCGTCTCGAAAGAGCCAGCATGGAGATGGAGTATGAGGATAATTTCGATGAAGTAGTGGTTAATGAGGACCTGGAAGCTGCTTACGATCAAATAAATTCCATTATTACGCGTTTTACGGAAGCCTGACCAGAATCTTATTAGTCAAATAAATCACCTTAAACCGACTTAATACGACTTTATGCCGATCAGAACCCTGGATATTGAAAAACTTAATAAAGGCGAAAACAATCAGTACGAGCTGATTGTCATCATGTCAAAACGGGCTCGACAAATTGCGGCCCAGGAAAAGCTTGAGCTGGATGAAAAGTTAAAGTACTTTGAAGGATTCGAAGACGACGACGAGTTCTCCTTTAACGAAGAGCAGGAAAATATTTCCAAGGAGTTTGAAAAGCGCGAGCACGCCACACAGCGCGCTATTGAAGAGATGCAGAATGGTGATGTATATTTCCGTCGTCCTTATAAGGATGACGATGAAAAATAATGCTCCGAGACCGACGCATACTGCTCGGAGTAACCGGCGGCATAGCTGCCTATAAAGCCGTCCACTTACTACGGGAATTTCAAAAAACGGGGGCTGAAGTACGGGTGATAATGACCCCTGCCGCAACCCGATTCGTGGGATTGGAAACCTTCCAGGCTTTAACCGGTCAGCAAGCCGCTTGTCACATCTTCCAGGAAGGAACCGGCGACGAAGAAGCGTGGGTTCGACATGTACACTGGGCGGAGTGGGCCGACCTTTTTGTAATTGCCCCGTGCACCGCCAATTCCCTTTCCAAGATGGCCCACGGCCTATCCGACAACTTGCTGATTTCCACCCTGCTTGCCTTTGACGGACCGGTGCTTGTTTGTCCGACGATGGATGGCAATATGTACGACTCCCCGCCGGTTCAGCGCAATTTGGAAATCCTCCGAAATGACGGGTACCGGGTTCTGGATCCGGAAGAAGGTTACCTGGCCAGCGGGCTTGAAGGGAAAGGAAGACTCCCCGAATTGGGGATCATTCTTAAAGAAGCGGAACGCATGCTCTCGACAAGGGCAAACAATGGGGACAATACCAGCAAGCTCCCTTTAAAAGGAAAAAAAGTGGTCGTGACGGCCGGTCCAACCCGGGAACATATCGATCCGGTACGGTATATTTCCAATCCCAGTAGTGGAAAAATGGGGATTGCCATGGCGCAGGCGGCTCAAACATTGGGAGCGGAAGTTGTTTTAATACACGGACCCATTACGCTCTCTCCTCCCCATGGACTGCAAACGGTTCCTATTACCTCGGCACATGAGTTATATGAATCGATCCGGGAACATGCCGATGCGGATATATTTATTCTTGCTGCTGCAGTTTCTGATTTTACTCCCGATAAAACATATGAGCAAAAAGTAAAAAAATCGGAAGCCGACACCACGATCCAATTGAAGTCCACCCCGGATTCGCTAAAGTGGCTTGGAGATCACAAGAAAGAGGGACAAACGATTATCGGCTTTGCCATGGAAACAGAAAATGTAGTTGAAAACGCCCGAAAGAAACGAGAAGCGAAAAAGGCCGACTGGATTATCGCCAATTCCATCGCGGGTACCGATGCAGGCTTTGCGGCTGATCATAATAGCATTACCGTAATAGGACAAAACCGTGAAACCTCTCTCGATGGATCCAAAACTGACATTGCGCTGCAGGCATTAGAATTTATCTTTGCCTAACCCCCTTCCACCGATTTCGTTCATCACAGCATTTTCTACGAAGTAAAATCCCGGCTAAAATGTCCATCGATAGGTACGATGCGTTTTGTGGTGGTGGCATCCCAGCGATTCGAGTCCCCGCCTCATGAGCCAGTTCTTCTCACTTACCCAACCGCCCTCGAGATGATGCAGATTCTTATTGGCATTTCGGGTCCACTCAATCCCCCGAACAAAAGACATGGCCTCCAGCCCCATTTTTCTATACGCCGGCTTGGTTCCAAAAACCAATGTCCTTAATCGCCTGGATCGTTTCTTTAGCATCAACAGTCGGGGGTAATCCCACCAACGCAGACGTCCCCCCGTCCGTTCTGAAACTTCATTCAAATCGGGTATACTCACCAGAAAAGAAGCGGGATCATCCTCGACAAATGCCAGCAGAACGCCTTCGCGCAGTACCACGGGTTTCATTTCTTCAACCATATTTTGCACTGTTTTCCGGGTCAGCGGCGTAAACTCCTGCTCGCGTTCTCCAATTTCCTGGTTGCTCCAGGCTTCGTTGTAAATTTCCCGTATATATTCGGCATCACGGTACATATTATCCATATCGACAGGGCGGAGCAACACGTCGCCGCGATCTTCCAATCGTTCCGTCACCCGTACCATTCGTTCCGGCAATGGGTCATGGAAGTTTCGCTTAAAACTGTAATGATCATCCCATTTTTCCGCACCGGTCGCCTCCAGGAGTTCCTTGTAATAAGGGGGATGATAAAACATTCCATATACGGGAGGTTCTCGGAAATTTTCAACCAGCAACCCCCAAAAAACGGTATTTTCCCCAAAGTTGATGGGACCCCGCATCGCCTGATATCCCCGTTTCCGATGCCACTTTTGAGCAAATTCAATAATAGCGTCGGCCAACTCCTGTTTATTTTCCATTTCTATAAAACCGATACCCCCCATCGGCGGATCGTACACTTTATCACGCTCGGGCGTATTCATTACGGCAAACCGTGCTACCGCCTTGCCGCCATCAATGACTAAATAGCGCTCACATTCCCCCTTCTGAAAAAATTCATTCTCCTCGGGATCAAAGACATTTTCCACTTCGAAACGAAAAGGCGGAATCCAGGGCTTATAGGATTTGTATAATCGGAAAGGTATCTCATGAAAAAGATCGATTTGTCGCTTGGTAGTAATTTTTTCGAAATTATATGCCATACTTGTGAATCGAATTAACCAATCCTATTATAACATTTTGCTGCGTAGGCCGTATATTTTTGGCCAACCTATTCCGTGTTGATTTTTTTAATCAGATTTTTTGAAATATAGCGAATGACATTTTACTATCCAGACTTTATTCAGAAAAATAAATAACCGGTTTTTCAATTGTTGAATTCAAAAACTTAAGGCGTCAAACAACTTGTCCACTCTAAACAAAAAGCGCATAATTGCGGGATTATTGGCCTTGTCATCCGTGCTGGCAGGCTGGTTGTTGTTGACGCTTGAGTCCGATACTGATCAATCATTACGCCATTTTTCCACGGTCGATTCGTTACTTCAGGCGCATTTTGAACAGTTCAATCTCCCCGAAAAACATATCACCCAGGTACATCATGATGTAGACAGTGGATTCGTACGAAAGGAATATCATATAAAGGTTTCCCCTACTTTTTCACAAACCCAGTTTCACGCAACCTTGCACCGACGTCTATATCCGTATGACGTAGGCACCCCTGCTTCGGTCGATCCGGGTAATCAGTCGATGTCAATTTACCTTTATTACGAACAGGCCATTATTCGTTCGTTACACCTGCGTATGGATCCGTCTCTCGTTCGCAAGCGAAGTCCGGCAAGCATCATGGTTGTGTTCGATCAACCACCAAGCACGGAGGAGCTTGAACAATTGATTAGCTTCGGAGAACCTATTCCGTTGGTCTTCCGGGTGCAGACTGCGCTGGAGGCCAAACAACTTCTGAATGCCTACTCTGATCGCTATAATCACCTGGCATTCTGGTTTACCGACCAGGACCGTTCCAACTTGCTGCATCCTGAAACCCGACCCTCCGACCTCCAACCGTTGAAAAGACTGGGTAAAATAAGTCCCCGCGCCCAGGTGGTAAGTTTTCTGTCAGATAGTGCCGCAACAACAGAACTAGGCAACAGTCTCCGCAAGACTCCACTCCAATATATATCGGCGGCTCGGGCACTTCGAATAAACTTTGACGAAGAACAACATGGCTCGTTTAACCGCATACTCGAAAAATTTGAACGGGAAGCTCAGCGGCAGCGTCATCCGGTATTATTGCTGCGTAACAGTGGGACCCTACTTGAAAAAACCCACCAGGCGATCCTGCAATTCAAACAGCGAGGCTTAACTATACTTCCACCTCCGCACCAGGATTTTCGGTCGGTGGATAAATGACCTATTCCTCTTCCTTATGTCGAATAATCATACATTGGACCAATTCGAGCTAAAGTCTTTTCCTCAGCCGGCGGTGATCTCTCTGGAATATCCCGTTTTACTATGCCACGGCTATGGTGCCATTGCATCATTATTCAAACCCTCTCCCCTTCATGATGCCTGCCTGTTGCTGAGAGAGCACGGCATTACCGCTTTTGCTCCGAATGTGGAACCCTATGCCCGAGTCGAACCGCGAGCGCAGAGCTGGGAAAAATTAATTTTTGATATTCTTGACAAAACCGGCAGCCAAAAGCTGAATATTATCGCCCACAGTATGGGAGGACTGGATGCCCGATATGCCATTTCCACACTCGAGTTGGATAGTGTAATTGCTTCTCTGACCACTCTCGCCACTCCTCACCATGGTACAGTTTTGGCCGACTTGGCACTTAAAACGCCGGCTCCTGTTAAAAGCCGCATAGGCGCATTCTTTGACTGGCTCGGGGATTACATTTATCCCGATACCGAGAGTGATTTCCTGGGGCCCCTCGAGCAACTTACCCCCGAATACCTGGAAGAGACCTTCAATCCCGAAAATCCCGATGCCGAAAATGTACGCTACTACTCTTTCGGGTCCGCCGTAGGCCGTGGTACCGACATACCTGTCAGTAAGCTGTTGACCTTTCAAAATCGGTACATTTATGAATCAGAGGGAATCAACGATGGATTTGTAAGTGTTCAAAGTGCTCAGTGGGGACAATACATCCACTCGTTTGAATTATCTCACCTGGAACAGATGAAGATGGGAATAGATGAATCCAGAATCCCGGAGTGGGAGTCCTGTTGGCTCCAAATGGCTAAAAATCTTCAGCAGGATGGTTTTTAGCGCTTTCCTCCCAAATAAACCGTTAGGGAAAATAGTTGATCTTAAAGATCATCCCCCTCGACTCCCTCCAGCATGGTATAAGCAGTCAGATCATACTGAATCGGTGTCAGGGCTGCATATCCCTCTTTCAACACATTGATATCAATCGAATCGCCATGTTCCAACAATTCGAGTCGACCGCTTATCCAATAATAGGGACGATTGTTTGGATCTACTCGTCCTTCGAACTCTTCTACATACCGACTGTTGGCCTGCCGGGCCCATTTGATTCCTTTCAGTGGTCCCGATGGGGCATTCAAATTAAGCGTAATTCCCGGTGCAAGTCCATTTTCCAAAACGTAACGGATCACCCGGCGGGAAGCTTCTTTAACGCCGCTTAAATCGGCATTTTCATCATAATCCGTGCAGCTGATAGCAATAGATGGATAGCCAAGGATGGTTCCCTCAGTAGCCGCACTAACAGTACCCGAATAAAGGATATTGATGCCGGCATTACTGCCGTGGTTGATGCCGCTGACCACCAGGTCTGGCTTTTTATCCAACAACTTGTCATGTGCCAACTTCACAGAATCAGCCGGCGTACCGGTAACAGCTTGGCCGTGAAAGCGATTGTCAATTTCAAATGAACGTGAGCGAAGGGGAGTTGACACGGTAATCGCATGTCCAACCGCGCTCTGTTGGCGATCCGGAGCTACAATTTCGACCTCACCAAACTCAGAAGCCACTTCGGCGAGCGCCTTGATGCCGGGGGCAAAAATACCATCATCATTACAAACCAGTATAAATGGAGAGTCTTCGGTATTACTCATAAATCAGGGACCAATCAATAAGATTCATTCTCATTCGGGAAAGCTTTATTCTTTACATCATCAATGTAGTTTTGAACGGCGTCGTTAATTTCCTGTTCCAGATCAAGATAACGGCGAATAAACCGCGGTTGAAATTTTTTATCCAATCCCAACATGTCGTGAAGCACCAGTACTTGCCCGTCACAATCCGGCCCTGCACCGATGCCAATCGTCGGGATGGAGAGTTCATCAGATACTTTATGAGCCAGTTCCGTTGGAATTTTCTCCAACACAATCGCAAAACAGCCCGCCTTTTCCAGTTTCCTGGCATCCTCTAAAAGCTTTTCCGCTTCTTCATCATCTGTCGCGCGAACTTGGTAGGTTCCAAATTGATAAATACTTTGCGGGGTAAGTCCGAGGTGTCCCATAACGGGAATACCTGCGTTCACAATCCGGCGCACGGTGTCGGCGATCGTTCGTCCTCCCTCCAGCTTCACCCCATGTACCCCGGCCTCTTTCATCATCCGACCCGCACTTTTCAGTGCTTCCGTGCCGGTAACCTGGTAACTCATAAAGGGTAAATCTGCAATAACCAGCGCCTTCTCTACTCCCTTGACTACGCTGGAAGAGTGATAAATCATATGGTCAAGCGTCATTGGGACGGTTGTTTCATTTCCGGCCATGACATTACTGGCAGAATCTCCCACCAGTATGACGTCGATGCCGGCCTGATCCACGATGCGCGCCAACGTATAGTCATAGGCCGTCAACATACTAATCTTCTCGCCATCCTGCTTCATTTTTTGCAGCGTCTGAGTTGTTACCCGGGCTGGTCGCTCGTTTTGTCTCTGGCTCATACCTATACCTTTTCTCGTTCAACGATCGCTGCCGTAGCCTCAAGCTCGCAGGCGATCTCACCATCCACTCGTGCGTAACCCTCCATCATAGCAAAATTTCTGCGATGACCGGTTATTTCCACTTCCATCTTAAGCTGGTCGCCGGGAACTACATTTTTCTTGAATTTCGCATTTTTTAATGACGAAAACACGACCAGTTGCTCTTCCGTATTCTCTACCAACTTCTCCATAACGTAGATACAACCCGTTTGTGCCAGTGCTTCAATTTGCAAAACCCCTGGCATGAGGGGTTGATCGGGAAAATGGCCGTTAAAAAATTCTTCGTTTACCGTTACATTTTTCAACGTTACTATGCGCTTATCTTCGATTTCTAGTACCCGATCCACCAATAAAAATGGATAGCGATGGGGTAAAAGTTTTTTGATAGAAGCAATATTCATCATAGCCATTGGTCAACAGTTAACATTATGGTTACCAGCATTATAGAGTAACTAATTCAAGCCACGGTTCCAACATATATATAAGCGATTCCCCCCGTCAATTTTTCGGCTTTCATGTTGCTGAAGGATTCAGAATCACGCATCAAGTCCAAAAATTCGTCTCCAGCCGGAAATTTGGCACTGGTCCGCGGCAAGTAGGTATACGCCTCACGGTTACCGCTTATCCAACCGCCTATAGCCGGCATAATATGTTGACTATACCATTCGTAAGGTTTTTTCAGCATGCCTTTCGGTTGACCAAATTCCAATACTACCACGTTTCCGCCGCTTCGAACCACGCGGGCCATTTCGCGGAGAGCCTTCACCGGATCGTCGACATTTCGAATACCGAAGGCAATGCTCGCAATATCAAATCTATCATCCTCGTAGGGCAACGCCATGGCGTCTGCTACCTCAAAATCGACGTCTTCTCCTTTCTTCCGCGCCTTGGCCGGGGCCTGCTCCAGCATAGCCTTGCAAAAATCCGTCCCAAGGACGTAGCCATCTTGTCCTACCGTCTTCTTAAACTCAATGGCCAGATCACCGGTACCCGTAGCACAATCAATCACTTTTTCGCCCGGCTTTGCTTCGCTAATTCGTACCGTTTTTTTTCTCCAGAAATGATGTACGCCGAAGGACAGGATACTATTTATCGTATCATAGTCTTCTGCGATATCGGCAAACATCCTTCGAACTTTCTCACCCATAATTAACTCCGGAAACAATATCCATCTTATATTGCCAACGTACTTTAACTCTGATGGGAGGTTGAATTAAGATGTCCCTGGTAATTTAAAAATTCTGCTTCAAACGATGTGTCGTCCCAGAACAACAGGCTAATGGCTGCATTATCCTGCTCAAACTCCGACATGCGTTTCAAACCAAGTTCCAGCCAGACGGAAAGTAGTATTCTCAACAGTCGCCCGTGAAGCACAAACAATAAACTTTCACCTTTATGCTTCTCCAACAGCCGCATCACTTTTTTATTTGCCCTTCGGTACACTTCCACGGGACTTTCGCCCTGGTCGGGCGCCAGCGTAACCATGCCGTCATCCCAGTTCTTGTGTAATTTTTCGATCGTACCTTTTACTTCGGTCTTGGAATTCCCCTCCATCGTACCGTAATTCATTTCGACCAGTTCCGGAGAAGGTTCGACCGACATTTTTTTACGTTCAGCAATGATCTCGGCGGTTTGTTTAGCCCTGATCATCGTGCTGCTGAAAATATGATCCAGTTCTACATCCTGGAAGTAACCGGCCAGTGCGTCGGATTGTTCCTTACCGTAGTCATTCAACTCGGCATCCACACCCTGTCCCTGTATTCGTTCCTGTTTATTATATTCGGTTTCACCGTGTCGTACCAGATATATTGTTGTTTCAGCCACTATTTCGTATCTAAATTACTTATTGGTATTGATCAATTTTTAGAAAATCCGCAAAACCCTCACCCATAACAGGTCGAAGACCTGAAAGTACGGTTTGTATCTGATTATCGGAATTCGCCTTATCTTTTTGGTTTGGCCAGTAAAATGAGCGCTCTTTACCGACGACCTGTGACAGGTTCGCATTACCTTTAAATCGCTTCAAGTATACAAAGTTCTGATTGTCAAACCCTCTCATTTGTAATTGGATGGTAAATATAGGGCCGGGATGAGTAAAATCAAGGGTAAATCGACCTCTCGAAACCCAGATACTATCTAGTTCGAGTTGCAGATCAGCTTGCGAGTAATCACTTACATATTCAATTCCTCTCTTTCGTTCAAGTTCAAAGCCTATGATCATATCCTGCAAAATATTTTTAGATAGTGAGTCCACCATACCATTTTTCAATCTCGTCACCGACTGTTGATCAAGGTGCGGGGTGTCCACTACAAATTCCACCGTATCAGCTTTGAGGGCGATGGTTTTGTGATTCAGATTTCGCCGCAAGTCAAGGCTATCGGAAGTACTTCCACATCCCGCTAATAATAAAAACCAAATAATCCACAAACTTATTCTCATTTTTTTCCCTGACGTTTCTTCATCAACTGCTGAATCTTCTGGTTCATATCCTCAATTTCGGGAACTTCAACGCCGTGGGCGATTGCATATTTGATAACTACCATCTTAAAAAGGCGATCATTCAACGTCATACCCGTCTTGAGCTGTCTGTGCACCCAGTCAAATCCCCAGCGCAGCAATCCCAGTTTAAACAGGAAGAAGAAAAGTATACCCATAGCAAGAGCCATATATTGCCCAGTCATGCCCAGCCAGCTTAAAAACACACCCGCCGAGATTATCAGGGTCGCGTCAGCATTAATCCATTTCAACAGGGTTGTTAGATGGGGCGAAACAAGGGCGCTTTTCTGGGTATACCATAAAGTGAAGAATGCCAGAACCACCAGCACGGCATAGGTCGGGGGAATTACCATCACCAGCACAAAATAAAGCAGCAGCGATAGGCTGTCGGTACTTTTAATCCATATCTCGGCCGCTTTCACCAGTTCCTCCAAACGGCAAAGATCGTATATGCCGGGAGCCATCTGCTCAATTTGGTCCCGGGTGATGTGAAACCAATGTCCACTAGTAGTAATAATACCCAGGGAAGATTCAACATAAGTCGGCTGTTCCTCAGAATGCTTACGCTTTTTAACCATAACTCCAAAAATAGCTGATATTTATTAAAAAGTGAATTTTGATTCGGAATTGATATCAACCGGTTATGCCTGGGCAACCGTCAGTATTCCAATGTCCTTTGACTTGTTCAACTTTAACTCGTTGGCCAATTCAAATACGGTGGAGCCGGTGGTAAATACATCGTCGACTATCAATTGACGAGTGTGGGCCACAAGCTGCCGATTAACAACTTTGAAAGCTCCCTGCATGTTTTTCAACCGTGATTGAAAACTAAATCCAGTCTGCGTCCCTGTTTTTTTAACACGAGTAATCGATTTATGATTTACCACCTCTATATTTAATACTTCGGCCATGCCCATGGCAATGCGGCGCGCCTGATTAAAACCTCTCAACCGCATTTTTGTCGGATGAAGCGGTACAGGCAAAATGACGGCTCCGGGCCCATTATTCAGCCAGGACTGGACAAACGGCCTCTTACGAGCTCTATCGGCAGCCAGGATGCCGAGCTGTTTCCCCAAATTGGCTTTAAAATCATACTTCAGGTGATACATCAAATGTTGCAAGGTACTTCCTTTCTGATATTTCCAAAGAGCATCCTGGAAATGTACATGCTGTGGAAGTATTTCACGACTTGCATTCCGACGGTTGCCCGGATTAGCCTCCTCAAATCCTTTATCCAGGCAAAACGGACATAAATACTGGTGTTGCAGTGTGCGATTAGCCCCACACTTCAAGCAAACCGGCGGAAACACCAACTCCCCAACTGCCCGACAACCCTTTTTTATGAACTCGTTTACCCACATGTTGAAATGAAATAATTAGCTGAAGCAACCTCTGCAAATATGTTTTGTGAGATAAAACTCCTATATTTCCTTACATATAAACTTTTTTTCGAGCATGTTGAGTTTAAATCCGGGCGCCTCCTTTGAGGCCCTTGAGGTAAGCAGTTAAATGCATTCAAGGATATACGATGGTGGCGCAGGAAAGAGGTAATGCAAAGTTATAAACCTTGCAAGTGGCTGAGTACCTCTGGCTGAATAAGGACCACCTGTATTTTATTAAGCATTTGACTGTTTTCCCACCTACATTGTATTATGTATCTTTCACAGCATGCCGTGTAGGGAAATACAAGTTTGGGTAGGTATAATTTTAAACTGCCGAATAATCAACACTGCAGATGTCGTCATTAGGAAATGATTTAGCGCGCCTTCGTAAGGAACAGGACTTAACGCTGGAAGATATCAGGGATCAAACCAAGATTCCGATTCGCATCCTGCAGTCGATCGAGAATGACACGATTTTTTCGGATATAGATGAAAACCGTACCTATATCCGTAGTTTCGTTCGCAGTTATGGCAAGGCACTTCAAATCGATGAGCATTTAATGCGCATTGCCCTGGATCAGACCGAGGCAGATCAGTACCAGGACCTGCTCCAAAAAGTGGACCCCTATGATCCCGGCGAAATCACCGATGAGCCTCCCTTTACGATTCCCGATCAAGGCCGGGATGACAGAAATAGATGGCGAAAACGAAAAGAACGGAGGGGAAAGTCAAAAGATAATGTCGGCAGTTCCGAAAAACGGAAACATGATCCAAGCAAAATTCGTGATCTGTCAAGGCAACAATCCTCTGAAAACACCATAAACTGGGCTCGGGTTGGGCAAAGATTTCGATCGATGGATAATGGGTCTCAAATATGGATTTTTGTAATCGCCTCCGTATTTGTCTTAGTCTTGGTGGGCTACTTCTTTATCTATGAAACGGAGACAGAACGACAAACTCCCTCTGTTGCCGACTCACTCGCCAGTATAGAACAAAGTTTATCTGAACAGGATTCTCTTCAATTACAGCTTAGTGATGTAAGCGATTCCACAACAGCAGAAAAAGCTACAAACGTTACATTACCTGACACCCTTGAATTGGTGGTCTATGCAGCCAATGATAAGCTGGAACCGGTTCGAGTCAAATCGGATCTATTCCAGGAAACCTATCCCTACTGGCTGGAACAGGGACATGCCATGCGATTCAATTTTATCGATACGATCCGGGTTCGTGGTCAATACAGTCGTATGATTGTTCTTTTAAACGGACATCCCATTCAAAATTTCAGGTCAAAATTTTATCAAGAGGATCAAAATGAACTTGTAATCCACCGCTCATTCTTTGAAGGCACCAGCGATTGGAAGACCCAAACACCCAGCCTGGAAGAGATGGAAGCACCACCGCCGGACTCCATCCTAGACCGACCTACCTTTATTCCTGAATAAATGTTTGCTCCACCGTCAAGACCTTTATGAGATAAGATTAGAGCAAAACCCCGATAGCAAAATATTTCAGAGGATAATGAACAATTAAGAAAACGATTCAGACTTGATCATATCGCGCCATCAAACCATTTAAACGAAGCCACAATTACCTGAAATTCATCAAATATAGTATATATTGGCAATTGCTGTTGATGGTTGGTATTATTAAATCTTAATTACCATCGGGGACATATTTTAAAAATCACTCCCAACTGTAATTAACATACCGTAAATTCGTTTAGATAGAAGACCAAAAAGATCTATTTTCGCTCATTGGAGTAATTTCAAGCTAAGCAGAAGGGTACCAACTACTTATGAAGTGGCTCGAAAAATTGGGTCTTGCCCCGAAAAAAAGAATATCTGCCGTTATTGGGGATAAAAAAGGCAATGGGGATGAAGGTTTTTCCATACGTAATAACCCGTATGTGAAGATCGGGATTATACTGGTATTTATGGGCGGTCTATTTATTTCCATTCCCCGAACTTCTTTTAAGCAGGACCTCAACTACTCTCTCAGCGAACCTTGGCGCAAGGATGATTTGACAGCACCCTTCACGTTTGCATTGAAAAAAACCGAGGAAGAGCTAAAAAGCGAAAAAGAGAAAATTCGCCAGCAAACTCCTCCCATTTTTCATGTTAATCATGATGCGAGTATAACAACCTATTCCAGGCTTGACTCTTTATACGGGGAGATTAATAGTACCCTCGAATCCTATGCACGCCTGCAAATAAATAGTGAAAATGCCTCCCAGGCTCCCTTTGACAGTCTCCAGTATGCAGTAAAGAAGCAAGAATTGATCGAGACCCTGGACAAAAAAAGCTTAGAAACGCTTCAGGCAAGCTTTTTAAATACAGCGAAAAAACGCGGAATAGAAAATGCGAAACAACACTATCTCGGCAGTGAAATACGGCAAGAAATTCGGAACTTAACCGGCCAGCTGCTAAACGAGGGAGTAATAAACCTTAGCAAAAAGGAGCTCGACCAAAAGAAAATCACAGTTCGCGATAGAAAAAATCATACCGAAAAAACGTACGATCTTTCAAATATCCGGGACCTGACGGAAGCTGAAAAATTAGCCAAATACCGCCTGTCCAGGACATTCTTTGACGATGCCGCTCACACCGCCGTCCAACTTTTCAACCAGGTCATACGGCCAAACTGGATATTTGATGCCGAAGCCACCGAATCCAGAATTGCGGAAGCAATAGACAACATTTCCAAGACAGAAGGTGCGGTTGCCCAGGGACAAGTTATCATACGACGGGGAGATATCATCACCCAGGAAAAATTCAATATGCTGCGCAGCCTGGCCGAAGCACGAGCCCAAAAAGCCACTCAATATGAAATCTGGCTGCGATATCTCGGAGATGTACTGGTTATCACTGCAGTTGCCTTGATCTTTCTGATGTATCTCTTCTTGTATCGACGATCAATCTATGATGACAATGCCATGTTTTTGCTGGTATTCCTGGCACTGGGTTTTATCATTGCCGCCAGTGCAATAGTTTATCATATCGAGAGCGTCCCCTCCTATATCGTACCCGTTGCTATAGCTCCGATTATTCTTACGATTATTTTTGATTCCAGGGTGGGACTCATGTCCACCATCACCCTGGCCCTTTTGACCGGCATCATACACAGCAACAGTTTTCAATATGTCGTTGCTACAACTACGGCATGCAGTCTCGGACTGTACTCGGTCCGCGATATTAAGGATCGATCTCAATTCTTCTTTACAACCCCTGGCATCGTATTTTTAGCCTATGTGGTAGTCCTTTCAGGCTTCAACCTGTCCGGATTCAATGCGTGGGGTGAATTTTTAAACGACCTCGCCTTTGTCGGTATTAACGCTCTATTTATTCTGTTTACCTACCCCCTGATCTTGTTGTTTGAAAAACTTTTCAACGTCACGACCGACTTTACCCTGCTTGAACTTAGCGATACCAATCTGCCCTTATTAAAGCAATTGATGACGAGAGCACCCGGTACATTTCATCACAGTCTACAAGTAGCCAATCTGGCAGAAGCTGCGGCCTCCGCCATAGGAGCGAATGCCCTCAAATGCCGGGTAGGAGCTTTATACCATGATATCGGTAAAATGGAGAAGCCTGAATACTTCACTGAAAACCAAACCAACATTAACGCACATGATAACCTCAAGCCCCGCATGAGTGCACTGGTGATTAAGGCTCATGTCAGTGATGGAGTGAAGCTGGCCGAGGAATACGATCTGCCGGAAACCATTATCAACTTTATTCGTACCCATCACGGCACCACCACCATCAAATACTTTTATGAAAAGGCCAAAGAGATATCAAGTGAAGAAGAAAAAGATCATGAAATAAGGGAAGAAGACTTTAAGTATGAAGGACCGCTTCCTGATACGCAGGAAACGGGTATTATGTTGCTTGCAGACTGTGTGGAAGCTTCTTCAAGAGCAATGAAGAATCCCACTTATCAAAAACTGAGTAATATAATTTCACGCATGTTCGATGAACGAATCAGCGAAGGCCAGCTGAACAACTGTCCCCTGACTTTCCGACAGCTTACTATTATCAAAGAAGCTTTCCTCAAAATCCTGGTTGGATTTTATCACACGCGTGTCGAATATCCGGAAGAGGGGGAAAAACAAAAGTCTGCTGATACGGCTGGAAAGGAAGGAGACACTCCCTCTGAATCAGCACAGGATCAAAAACCTTCTGGTGTATATCAGGACGGATCAGATACAGAATCACTTCCCGATACGATAAACTCTTGACCCTTAACGTGCAATATTTCGAAGAATCACTTACTCGATATTTGCAGTTTGTCAAAGTGGAAAAGGGATTATCCGAACAGTCCGTAGCTGCCTATCGAAACGACCTTGAACGATACCTCAACTTTATAGGGGAGACCCTCAATTTACAAAATCTGGCCGGTGTCGAACTGCGACATATCGAGGAATTTATTGAAGAGTTGGCAGCTATGAATCTATCCCCTCAAACGATCGCTCGCAATATTTCCAGTATCAGAAGTTTTCATGAATTCACAGTGGCCGAAAACATTACCCATTCCAATCCCGCCGAACTTGTCGACATGCCTCAAAAGGCCCGCAAGTTACCCGATATTCTAACCCCACATGAGATCGAAGCGATTGTCGAGGCGCCCGGAAATGATTCGCCGCAAGCAATACGCGACACGGCAATACTGGAAACTCTCTATGCGACTGGAGTTCGCGTAAGCGAGCTAACCGGCCTGGAGTTGTCCAATATTTACGCGGAAATCGGTTTTATTCGAGTTATAGGCAAGGGAAGAAAGGAACGCCTGGTGCCAATGGGTGAAGCTGCTCATAGCGCATTAAACTTATATACAGAAAAAGCCCGCCCCCATTTTGTAAAGGATAAAGAAGAAACAGATAACAAAATCTTTTTGAATCGATTCGGCCGACCTTTATCCCGGATGAGTATCTGGAATATCGTTAATAAAGCCGCCGAGCAAGCGGATATTGAAAAAGAGGTGTATCCCCATATATTCCGTCATTCGTTTGCCACTCATCTCCTGGAGGGAGGTGCCGACTTGAGAGCGGTTCAAGAAATGCTGGGACATTCATCGATTATCACCACCGAGATTTATACGCACGTTGACCGTTCCCTGCTCCACCAGGTACACAAGGAATTTCATCCCCGAGCTTGAAAACAGGGCTATGCGTTGACGAAGGTTTTTCAAGGAGATCCATAAACATTTTAGCCAAAAATTGACTACCAAAATCTGACCCGCGATATGAAGAAATGCCTATTATCCTTCTTCACCTTGCTGTTCGCTGCGTTTATCCTGTTTGGCAAACCGGGAAATGGCAAGGCCCAGATTGGAGAGAATAAAAAGTATCCCCATGCCGCAGTAGTATCGGCAAAAAAATCAGCTTCAGAAATTGGCAAAGAGATACTGCAGATGGGGGGGAATGCCGTTGATGCTGCTGTCGCCATTAATTTCGCACTAGCAGTAAATTATCCCCGGGCCGGCAATATCGGGGGCGGCGGACCCCGAATAATAAATGCCGTGCTTCAGATGTTTCTGAATGTTGCCATGCATAAAATGGATGCTCAACAAGCGATTGCAATGCCCCGCATACATCATCAGCATCTGCCCAATTTTATCTACTACGAATCGTTCACACTGGGCGAACACGTTAAAGAAGGGCTGCGTAACAAAGGCCACCGGCTGAAAAGGGTCAGAGACCTCGCTCGGGCCCACATTCTACATTTTAATTCAAACGGCTGGATAGAAACAGGGGTTGACCCACGCGGAAACGGGGGCGCCGCCGGCTACTGAATCCTATTTTTCCACCAAAAATCGATAAAATTATGACTCCAGATGCCGTAGCCTCAATTCAATGGAAAGGCGACAAAGCCCGGCTCATCGACCAAACCCGTTTACCGGGTGAGGAGGTCTACATCGACATTGAAACGATGGAACAGATGCATGAGGCTATTCAAAAATTGCGCATCCGTGGAGCCCCGGCAATCGGTATTGCTGCAGCCTATGGATTTTACCTGGGGATTCGTTCGATCGAGGCCGACCATTTCGATTCTTTTTGGGATACTGCTTCTTCAAAAGCCGATTATCTCGCCTCAGCACGTCCGACGGCCGTTAATCTACAATGGGCACTTGAACGTTTGAAAGATGGGATCAAAGAACGGCGTACTCAGTCCATCGAAGATATCAAGGGTTGGGTACTGAACGAGGCAAAGCGTATACACGAAAAGGATAAGAAAATCTGTAAAGAGATCGGAGAAATCGGTCATGCATTAATACCCGAAGAAGCCAACATTATCACGCACTGCAATACTGGCAGTTTGGCCACCGGTTTATATGGGACGGCCCTCTCCGTAATTTATCACGCACATGCAAACGAAAAGAATCCCCACGTCTGGGTGGATGAAACCCGTCCCCTGCTGCAGGGAGCACGTCTGACCACTTGGGAACTGATGCATGCAAACATTAACTGCACGCTTATCACGGATTCAACCGCCGGCTCAATCATGAAAAAAGGCATGGCGGACCTGGTAATTGTAGGAACGGACCGGGTAGCAGCCAATGGAGACGTGGCTAATAAAATCGGTACTTATCCTCTGGCTGTACTGGCCGATCGACACCATATCCCTTTTTACGTCGCCGCCCCGTTGTCATCTATCGACTTAAACTTATCGTCGGGCGACCAAATTCCGATTGAAGAGCGAAGTAGCGAGGAGCTAACCCATATCGGCACCACTCGTGTAGCACCGGAAGGTACCCCAACCTACACTCCCGCTTTCGATGTAACGGCCCATTCCCTTGTAAATGGCTTTATAACCGAGGAAGGCGTCATAAGAGACCACTTCGAGTCCCAGTTTGCCGAATTCAAGCAAAAACAGGGAGCCAAAACCCGCAGTTAACACACTGATAACCACGAGAGTCGCCTTGGTTATGCCTCGGTTAATTCAATTCCATTTGTCGCAAATGCTTCTTCGACCTCCTCAACCTGTAAACCACGACGGATAATTCGGGCCGTGTCGGTCGTCATATCGATCACCGTGGTACCC